>SKJY01000208.1 GCA_007121775.1 Gemmatimonadota bacterium | reverse complement strand
GGGTTCCGGTGCCCCCTCACCCCGCCAAGTCCACCCCCGCCTCCTCGAGAAGGGCCACGAAGGCCTCCTCATCCATCACTTCCACGCCCAGCTCCCGGGCGCGAGCCAGCTTGGACCCGGCCCCTTCCCCCGCCACCACCACATCGGTGGAGCCGCTCACGGAGCCGGTCACCTTGGCCCCGAGCCCCTCAGCGAGCCGCTTCGCCTCGCTCCGGGTCAGGCGCTCCAGCCCGCCGGTGAATACCCAGGTCCGACCGGCGAAGGCGGGGTGCGCGTCGCCGGCCCCGTCGGCTCCACCCCCGGCTCCCTCCCCTGGGACGCCGGGCACCGTCAGCTCTACCATCTCCGCCGCTACCCGGTCGATGGCCCGGGCGTGATTGGGGTCCTGGAAGAAGGTGGTGATGAGCTCGCTCATCTTGGGACCGATCCCCGACACTTCCTCCAGCTCTTCCCGGGAGGCGGTGCGGATGGCCTCAAGGGTGCGGAAGTGGAGGGCCAGATCTCGGGCCACCGTCACCCCCACCTCCGGCACCCCCAGTCCGAAGAGGAAGCGGCGGAGCTCGGTGGTTCGCCGCGCCTCGATGGCCCCGGCCAGATTCCCCGCCGACTTCTCGGCGAATCCCGGGAGCTCGGCCAGAGCCTCGGCCTCCAGGTGGAAGAGGTCGGCCAGATCCTCCACCAGCCCCTGCTCCACCAGGAGCTGGGCCGTCTCCTTTCCGAGCCCTTCAATGTCCAGGGCGTTCCGGGAGGCGAAGTGGACAAGGCGCCCTTTCAGCTGGGCGGCGCACCCGAACCGGTTCGGGCACCGGGTGAAGGGGCCCTGGAGCTCCACCGGGGTCCCGCAGTTTGGGCAGATCTCGGGCATCCGGTACGGCTCGGCTCGCTTGCGCGCCTCCTCCGGCACCACCTCCACCACCTGGGGGATCACGTCGCCGGCGCGCTGCACCCGCACCAGATCGCCCTCCCGGACATCCTTCCGCTCCAGCTCTTCCCGGTTGTGGAGAGTGGCCCGGGACACGGTGACGCCCCCCACCTCCACAGGGCGCAGGAGCGCCACCGGGGTGAGGACGCCGGTTCGTCCCACCTGGATGGCGATCCGCTCGATGCGGGTCACCTCTTTCCGAGGCTCGAACTTGAAGGCCAGCGCCCAGCGCGGGTGGTGGGAGGTGGAGCCCAGGAGGTCCCGCCCCTCCAGGTCATCGAGCTTCACCACCACTCCGTCGATCTCGTAGTCCAGGGTGTCCCGGTCCCGAACGAAGCCGGCGTGGTAGGCCAGGATGTCGTCCAGCGAGCTCCCGGTCTCCAGCCGGTCCGGGACCGGCAGGCCCCAACTCTTGAGAGCCTCGAGCCCCTCCATGTCCCGGTCGAAGCGGACCCCCTCGATGGTGAGGATGTCGAAGGCCAGGAAGTCCAGGGGCCGCCGAGCGGTGATGGACGAGTCGAGCTGCCGGAGTGCCCCGGAGGTGGCGTTTCTCGGGTTGGCGAACGGGGTCGAGCCCTCCTCCATGAGGCGCTCGTTCAGAGCGTCGAAGGCCGACAGCGTCATGAGGACCTCTCCCCGCACCGCCAGGAGCGGCGGGGCCGGCCGGTCCTCTTCCCGGAGACGAAGGGGGACCGACGGGATGGTCCGAACGTTCTCCGTCACCCCCTCCCCCTGCCGCCCGTTCCCCCGTGTCACGGCGCGGGTCAGGACGCCTTCCTCGTAGACCAGCTCGATGGAGACACCGTCCAGCTTAGGCTCAAGAATCCAGGTCGGACCAGGGTTTTCGGGCTCCACCCCCAGGCCGCGGCGCACCCGATCCACGAAGCGCTCCACATCCGCCGGCTCCTTGGTGGAGTCCAGGGAGAGCATGGGCGCCGTGTGCTCGATGGTGGGCAGATCGGTGCGGGGCTCGGCGCCCACCCGCTGGGTGGGGGAGTCGGGGGTGAGGAGCTCCGGGTACGCCTCCTCCATGGCCTTGAGGCGGCGGAAGAGGGTGTCGTAGGCCTCGTCGGAGATGGCGGGCTCCCCCTCCACGTAGTACAGATAGTCGTGCCGGCGGATCTCATCACGAAGGGGCTCGACCTGACGGCGGGCTTCCTCCAGAGTGAGGTCGGCTGCGGGATCGACCCAGGATGCATCGGGATCGGTCTCGCCGGGGCTCGACACCACACCGTTCGACACCGCCCTGGCTTCCGACGTCATCTCGTCTCCTGACACCATCTGTCCTCTTCTCCCATGGGCAACGTTCGCAATATGACCCCTTCAGGCTCCCCCCCGACCGACACTCCGGCTGTCACCGCGCTTCCGACTCTCGATCTGGAACGGCTCCGGGCAGACACCCCGGGCACCCTCTCCCGGATCCATCTGAACAACGCCGGGGCCTCCCTCATGCCCCGTCCGGTCCTGGAGGCGGTGCAGGCGCACCTCACCCTGGAGTCGGAGGTGGGCGGGTACGAGGCCGAGGATCTCCGGGCCGACGCCATCCGTCGGAGTTACCAGGCGGTGGAGGCCCTCATCGGGGCGCCGGCCGGCACGGTGGCCTTCGTGGAAAACGCCACCGTGGCCTTCTCCCAGGCCCTCTCCGCCATCCCCTTCCGGGAGGGGGACACCATCTTAACCACCCGGAACGACTATGTCTCGAACCACATCATGTACCTCTCTCTCCGGGACCGGTTCGGGATCCGCATCGAGGTGGCGCCAGAGCATCCGGCGGAGACCGAGGTGGGGGGTGTGGATGCGGCGGCCATGGTGGAGCAGGTCCACCGCACACGGCCCCGCTTGGTGGCAATGACCCACATCCCCACCAGCTCCGGGGTGATCCAGGAGGTGGCCCCGGTGGCTCGGGCCTGCCGGGATCGGGGGATCCCCTTCCTCCTGGATGCCTGCCAGTCGGTGGGGCAGATCCCGGTGGATGTGGGCCAGATCCCCTGCACCTTCCTGGCGGCCACCTCCCGGAAGTTCCTCCGGGGGCCCAGGGGGTGCGGGTTCCTCTACGTGGACCCGGGAGCGCTGGAGGCGGGGGTTGCGCCCCTCTTCCCGGACCTGCGAGGGTCGGACTGGATCGAGGAGGATCTGGCTCAGCCCGCCCCCGACGCCCGACGCTTCGAGAACTGGGAGTTCGCCTGGGCGCTGGTGCTGGGAACGGGGGCGGCTGCCCGGTACGCCCTGGATCTGGGGGTGGAGACGCTGTCGGCCCGGAGCCTGGCCCTGGCCGCCGGCCTCCGGGACCGATTGGCCCGCGTCCCCGGCGTCCGGGTCATGGACCGGGGAAGAAGCCTCGCCGCCATCGTCACTGTGGCGGTGGAGGGGCGAAGCGGGGCGGAGCTGGTCCGAGAGCTCCGCAAGCGGGGGGTGAACGCCTCGGCGGTGGACCGGCACTCGGCGGTCATGGACTTCGACGACAAGGGCATCGAGTCGGTCCTCCGCCTCTCGCCCCACTACTTCAATACCGAGGAGGAGTTGGAGCGGGCCGTGCGCGTTCTGGCCTCGATCCTCGCGTGATGGGGCCGCTGTCGGCAGGGCGTGCCGGACCCGATCGACACTCGCGCCGACCTTTTGATCGGGGGTGCCGGTCGCCCCGACCCTCCGGCCAATGAAGAGTCTGCCTGTGCCAACCGTATCCTTCCCAGAAACCCACGCCCCATCCAGAATCCCACACCCCACCACGAGGCGCCTGTGAATCCGGATGTCGAGCGAGAACTCGTGAAGAAGTGCCGGGGCGGCGACCCCCGCTTCTACGAGCCGCTGGTCCGGGCCTACGAGCCCCAGGGACTTCGCCTGGCGCTGGGGATGATGGGAAACATGGAAGACGCCCAGGATGCCCTCCAGGAAGCCTTCGTGAAGGCCTTCCGCTCCCTGGGCCGGTTCGATGTGACCCGTCCCTTCGGGCCGTGGTTCTTCCAGATTCTCCGGAACCAGTGCCGGGATCACCTCCGGAGCCGGAAGTCCCGCTTCAGCGTGGAGGTGCTGGACGAGGACTCCTTCCGCCACCACGCCGACGAGGGCCCGGGGAGCACTCAGCGGGCCCGGGAGCGCACCGAAGCCCAGCGGATCCTCTGGAAGGGCCTGGAACGGGTCCCGGAGGAGCACCGGGAGGTGCTGGTACTGAAGGAGCTGCAGGGACTCCGGTATCAGGAGATCGCCGGGATCCTGGACATCCCCGAGGGAACGGTGGCGAGTCGCCTCTACCACGCCCGCCGGGCCCTGAAGGACGCGCTCGAGGCCGTGGGCGCGGATTACCCATGAACGAGGAAGTACCATGAACGTCTCAGCGGGGCCCCCACCGGGACTACCCCAGCCCGAAGAACCCGCCGAAGTGCCCCCCGAAATCCTCATGCGGTACATGGACGGGGAACTCCCACCCGGCGAGGCGGCGAAGGTGGAAGAGGCGCTGGCCCGCTCCACCGAGGTCCAGCGCGAGCTTGCGGTATTCCGTATGTTCCACCGGGACCTGACCGAACTCCGCCTCCACGATCCGCCCCCCGGGCGCTCCGCGTGGGACCGGATCCACGGGAAGCTGAGCCGCCCCATGGGGTGGATCCTCATGGGGGTGGGCGCCGGGGTGTGGACGATCCATCTTCTCTGGGTGTATCTCTCCTCGGCGGCGCCCTCCTGGGAGAAGATGGCCACCAGCGCGGTGGTCATCG
>SKJY01000141.1 GCA_007121775.1 Gemmatimonadota bacterium | reverse complement strand
CTCTCCAACGCACGCCTGAACCTTCAGCAAGCTCGGGTCAACGAGGCCGAAGGGCTCCTGAGTTATGTGCAGGCCCTGAGTCGGCTGGAGCGGGTGACAGGCGGGCAGGTTCCCCTCCTGGCCACCCGGATCCAGGCGACACCCGATGACAGCGACTCCGATCCGATGGATGGGTAACCCTATGGCTCGCATGGGACGAACAGGCTGGATCCTCTCGACACTGGGACTCGTGGTGGTGGTGATCCTGGTGGTTCGGATCATCCAACTCGCAGGAGACGACGAGCCGGATCCCACGGTGGACGAGATCCGGGACCGGACAGGGTTCCCCGTCCTGGTCCACCAGGTGGACCGGGGAGACCTGGAGACCTGGCGTCGCTTCACCGGGACGGTGATGGGCGAGCGAGAGGCGGTGCTCCGGGCCCGGAGCGACGATGAGATCCGGGAGATACGGGTTTCGGTGGGCGACCGTGTCGGGGCCGGTGACCTCCTGGTGCGCCAGGCCGGGCAGGGGTCCGATGCCCGGATGCGTCAGGCCCGGGCGGCCCTCCGTCAGGCAGAGCGGAATGTGGAGCGGCTCCGCCCACTCTGGGAGGCGGGAGCCCTCTCGGATCAGGACTGGGAGGATGCCAACACCCAACTGGAGGTGGCACAAGCCGATCTGGAGGCTACGGCAGGGCCCCAGGAGGGACTCGCCCCCATCGCCGGCGTCGTCTCCGAGGTCCCAGCCCGGGTGGGGAGCATTCCCCAGCCCGGTGAACCCCTGGTACGGGTGGTGGATGATGGGTCCTACCGGATTCCCCTCAGGGTCAGCGAACGTCAGGCGCGGGAGGTTCGCCCGGGGATGCGGGTGGAAGCCGTCGGTGTGGAGACCCCGGGGACGGTTGACAGGGTGGCCATCCAGGCTGACCCCCGCACCCGACTCGTGGAGGTGGAAGCCAGGTTCCCCGGCGCGGCGGAACTCCGGCCCGGGATCCTGGCAGGCGTCCGCATCCTGGTGGACTCCAGGGACGATGTGGTGAGGGCGCCGGAGGCGGCGCTCCGGGACGGTGGTGTCTGGGTGGTACGGGACGATGACACCGTGGAGTTCCGGGAGGTAGAGGTGGGGCTGCGGAATGAGGAATTCGTGGAGGTACTCTCGGGCCTCAGCGAGGGTGACATGGTGGTAGTGGAGGGGGCGTCTCTCCTCTCCGATGGCGCCCGGGTGCAGGTGGTGGACTGATGCTATTCCGCTTCCTCCCCCGGCTGGCGGTAGAGCGGCCGGTCCTGGCGACGATGCTGGTCATCGTCTTCGTGGTGCTCGGATTCTTCTCCTTCGCCGGCCTCCGGGTGGAGCTCTATCCGGATGTGGAGTTTCCGGTGGTGAGTATCACCACCACCTACCCTGGAGCGGGTCCGGAAGAGGTGGAGGTCCAGGTGACGGAGCCCATCGAAGATGCGGTCTCCAACATTGCCAACCTGGACGAGCTGACCTCCTTCTCCAGGGAGAACATCTCCATCGTCATCATGCAGTTCGACCTGGATGTGGACGCGGACCTGGCCGCCATCGATGTGAAGGACCAGGTGGACGCCATCCGGGCCCAACTCCCGGACGGTGTGGATCCTCCGGTGGTGCAGAAGTTCGATATCGACGCGTTCCCCGTCCTGAGCGTGGCCCTGTCCGGACCCCAGGGTGCGGACCTCCTCTTCGATCTGGCCGATGATCAGATCCGGGAGCGGCTGTCCCGGGTTGAGGGCGTGGCAGACATCAGCGTTGTGGGCGGAAGGGTCCGGGAGGTGGAGGTCCTGGCGGATCCGGATCGCCTCGACGCCTACGAAGTCACCCTGCAGGAGATCGTGGAGCTCATCCGCTCCGAGAATGTCACCGTGCCGGCAGGGAGCCTCCGGAATCCCCGAACCCAGACCTCCGTGCGGGTGGTGGGCGAGTATCGGGCCATCCAGGAACTGGAGGATCTCCGGCTCTTCCTGGCCGACGATGAGGTGGTGACGCTGGGGGAGTTGGCCGAGATCCGCGACGGATTCGGTGATCGGGACCAGCTCGCCCGGGCCCAGGGCCAGGAGGCGGTCTCCATCTCGGTGCAGCGGCAGACCGACGCCAACACGGTGGCCACGGTACGGCTCCTCCAGGATGAACTGGACGCCATCCGGGAGGAGCTTCTCCCGGCCGGAGCCGAACTGGTGGTGATCCAGGACGGGAGCGTCTTCATCAACGACGCGGTCTGGGATGTGCAGATCGCCATCCTCTTCGGTGTGCTCCTCACCACCCTGGTGCTCTTCCTCTTCCTCCACTCATGGCGGGGCACTTTGATCGCCGCGGTGGCCATGCCCGCTACCATCGTCTCCACCTTCCTCCTCCTGAACCTGGCGGGCTTCTCCCTCAATGTGATGACCCTCCTGGCGCTGGGGGTCACGGTGGGGATCCTGGTGACCAACACCATCGTGGTGCTGGAGAACATCTACCGGTACCTGGACGAGGGGCGGAGCCCCAGAGAGGCGGCGGAAGAGGGTACGGCTGAGATCGGGATCGCAGTGGCGGCTTCGGCCCTGACCAATGTGGTGGTCTTCAGCCCCATCGCCTTCATGGAGGGGATCCTGGGCCAGTTCTTCTACGCGTTCGGCCTCACCGTGGTCTTCGCCACGGTCTTCTCGCTCCTCATCTCCTTCATCCTTCCTCCCCTGCTGGGCGCCCGGATCCTCCGTCGCAACGAGTCGGAGCGAAGCCGTGACACCTGGCTTGGGCCAGTATGGGACCGCTGGGACGCCGGGTACGAGGGGGTCCTTGAGGCCTACCGCTCCGGGCTGGGGTGGTCCCTCCACAGACCACGGAACGGGTGGTTCGTCATCGGTGCCGTGGTGGTCTTCTTTGTGGGATCCCTGGGGCTCTCGTCGCAGTTCATCGGAGGAGAGTTCCTGCCCCAGCCCGACGAGGGGGTGATCCAGATCGAGCTGGAGCTTCCACCCGAGGTGAGCCTGGACCGAACCGAACGGATGGTCCTCCGGGCAGAGGGGCTTCTGGCGGATCTGGAGGATGTGGAGTCTATCCTCAGCACGGTGGGTGGGGGAACCGGGTTCCTGGCGGTTGCCGACGCGGCGAACCGGGCCGAGATCCTGGTAACGCTGGAGGCGGACCGGACCCGGTCCACCGAGGACGTGATGCGGGAAATCCGCCCCCTCATGGCGCTCGTGCCGGATGCGGAGGTGACGGTACAGATGGGGGGGGGAGCCGGCGGGCCCGGGGCCGGTGCACCCATCCAGGTGCAGGTGACGGGACCTGCCGAGGACCTTGAGGAGGTCACCGAGCAGGTGACGGAGTGGGTCCGGGAGGTGGAGGGGCTCACGGATGTCCGAAACACCATTGAGGCACCGCGCTCTGAGCTCGTCTTCCGTCCGGATCGGGCAGTCCTGGGAGACCTGGGGCTCACGGTAGGGCAGGTGGGTGGGGTGGTCCGGGCTGCGGTGCAGGGTGAGGTGGCGGGCGTATACCGGGAGGCCGGGGACGAGATCGATATCCGGGTCCGCTTCCCCGCTGAGGAGCGTCGCCGGGCCGAGCAGCTCGACCGACTCCAGATTCCCGTGGATGGAGCGCGGGTTCCCCTGGCGGCGCTGGGTACCCTGGAGCTGGAGGAGACGGTGCCGGCGATCCGGCGGGAAGACCGGCAGAGGGCCTACGACGTGGAGGCAGAGATTGCCGCCGGGACCCTTACGGACCGGGTGGCGGCGGTGGAGGAACGCCTATCGGCCGAGTCCCTTCCGCCTGGGTACGCCTGGGCCATTGGCGGTGAATTCGAGGACTTCGAGGAGGCCCTGGGGGAGATCATCGGGGCCCTGATCCTGGCCATCGTCCTGACGTACATCGTCCTGGCCATGATCCTTGAGTCCTTCGTCCACCCTGTCACCATCATGCTCACCCTTCCCCTGGGCGGTGCCGGGGCGGCGTTGGCGCTCATGCTTTCCAACACGCCCCTGAACATCTTCGGCATGATGGCGGTGGTCATGCTGGTGGGGATCGTTGTGAACAATGCGATCCTGATCCTGGACTACACCCGCCAGCTCATGGATCGGGGGAAGTCTGCGGCCGACGCTCTTCTGGAGGCTGGTCCCGTGAGGCTTCGCCCCATCATCATGAGCAATGTGGCCATCGCCGTGGCCCTCATTCCCCAGGCCATGGGAACCGGAGCCGGGGCGGCCTTCCGTTCGCCCATGGCCGTGGTGACCATCGGAGGGGCACTGGTGGCGGCGGTCTTCACCCTCTTCCTCATACCGGTGATCTACCTGAAGGTTGAGAATCTCCTGGCCGGCCTTCAGGCACGGACCGAGGGGGTTCGAGCCCGGATCACCGGAGAGACGACCGAAGCGGATCTCCCGGGTTGAACAAACGTTTCCGTCCCGCCGATACTGGGTGGAACGAGTGGGGACATGTGGGATCCCCACTCCGTGCCGGTAGCGAGTCCGGCACCGGCCCCTGGACCGTACGGGGTGTGCACCGGATCCCACCTGACTCCGCTCCCATGGATGTTCTCGTCGTTGACGATGATGCACTGGCGCTGGAGGCCCTTACCGCCCACCTGCGGCACTGGGGCCATAACGTCCTGCCCTTCCCCGACGCCGAGTCGGCCTGGCAGGCTGTGCAGCACCATGGCGGTATCCGGATGGCGATCCTGGACTGGATGCTTCCGGGGATGCCGGGGATCGAG
>SKJY01000021.1 GCA_007121775.1 Gemmatimonadota bacterium | reverse complement strand
GTGGTGGTCCAGACCAGGAAAGCACGGTCACCGGGGTCATCTTCACGGCCTGCGTCGTCCAGCCAGGGACAGAGGAAGAAGAGGGACGGATCCTCAACCTCCTGGTACCCCTGGGCCACCTCGTGGGACGAGAGGGTCGTCCCGCAGCGGGGGCAGTAGGGGACGGACTTGTGTCCCCGGTACAGAAGTCCCTTCGCCGAGAGCTTCTTCAGGATGGCCCACACCGATTCGATGTAGGGGGTGTGGAAGGTGACGTACGGGTTGGAGTAATCTAGCCAGTAGCCGATGCGCTCGGAGAGCCGCTCCCACTCCTCCTTGTAGGTGAAAACCGACTCCCGACAGACCCGGTTGAACTCCTCGATCCCCACCCGCTCGATCTCGGGCTTCCCGGAGATCCCCAGCTTCTTCTCCGCCTCGATCTCCACCGGGAGGCCGTGGGTATCCCATCCGGCGATGCGGGTGACCCGGTGTCCGGTCATGGCCCGATGACGGCACACCAGGTCCTTGATGGTCCGGGAAATGATGTGGTGAAGCCCCGGACGGCCATTGGCGGTGGGCGGCCCCTCGTAGAAGACGAAGGGCCTTCCCTCCCGGGTTGCCTCCTGTGTGCGGCCGAAGAGATCGTCTTCGCGCCAGCGCTCCAGTAGAGACGACTCCAGGTCGATGAGCGAGTCGGGGACGTCGGGGTAGTGCATGGGCCAGTGGTTGAAGAAAGCGGTGGGTGGTATCGGGGTCGGCGGCGAGACCGGGATCAGTCAGGGCCCCGCGCGGGAGACGGCTCCTCTTCCGGCTGGGCCCCGCCCGGCAACGCATCCTCCGGCTCGTCCGGCGTCGGATCGTCGGCGTGCACCTCTTCCGGTTGGGGATGGAGCCCGAACGCCTCGTCCAGCGCAGGGTCGGAGCCGCCCTCCCCTTCCAGCGTCGGAATCAACTCGCCCTCGCGCCCCTCCTCCAGCGCCAGGGCGTCCAGTTCGTCCTGGAGGAACCGCCTGAATCCCCGAAGGAATCGGCCACGGCTCCGTTCAAGCTCCTCCAGTTCGCCGTGGAGGCGCTCCAGGGCTCGGCGGGCCTGCTCTTCCCTCTGATGGATCCGGTCTTCCATTTCCTGGCGAAGCTGTTCCGCCCGGGCTTCGGCCTCCCGGAGGACCAACTCCGCTTCCCGCCGACTCTGCTCCTGGATCTCCCGCCGGAGCTCCTGCGCTGAGACGAGGGCCTCCTGCACCGCTCGCTCCCGCCCTTCTTGGGCTTCCACCTGTCGGCGGAGGCGCCCCACCTCCTCCGAAAGGTCCCGGTTTGCCTTCACCAGCTCCTCAAGCCGCTCCGCCGCCAGGTCGAGGAATGGATCCACGTCGCCAGGGTCGTAGCCGCGCATGGCCTTCCGGAAATCCCCCTTCTTCTTCCGGACATCAAGCGGTGTCAGGTCGATCATGTCGCTCGTTCTCCCAGGAGCACGGTCCCCAGTCGGACCATGGTACTGCCCTCTTCAACGGCGATCTCGAAGTCGTTGGACATCCCCATGGAGAGCTCCGTCCCTGAATAGCCGGAGGCCCCTGCCAGTGCCTCCTGGTGAAGCTCCCTGAGACTCCGGAAGGTACGCCGGATCCACCCCTCGTCTTCGGTCAGGGGTGCCATGGTCATGAGTCCGCGCACGTCCACACCGGAGAGCGTCATCAGATCCGGAAGCGCCTCCCTGAAGCTCTCCGGGGTGAATCCGTACTTGGCATCTTCGCCCGACGTGTTCACCTGAACAAGGACCGGCACCGGCGCCTCCCCCTCCGGCAAGGTCCTGTTCAGGCGCGCCGCCAGCTTCGTGGAGTCCAGGGAGTGGAGGAGGTCGATGTGACCTGCCAGCTGTGGTGCCTTTCGGCTCTGGACATGCCCCACCATGTGCCAGCGAACCCTGGAGTCATCCTCAAGCTCCGCCCGCTTCCGATCCAGTTCCGCCACCCGATTCTCCCCCAGGTCGGGGATTCCGGCGTCCAGGACCGCCCTGAGCGCCTCCAACGGATGGCCCTTGGTCACGGCGACCACCCGGATCTCACCAGGGGATCGCCCGGCCCGACCGGCAGCTTCTTCCAGCCGGGCCCGGATTCCGGGAAGTCGTTCGGCAACAATGCGCTCGTACATGAACAGTAATGTTAGGTCGGAATGGAGGAAGGGGAAACCACACACGCACAGATGCGTTGAGCCCCGCGGGCCGCCATCGCGACCCACGGGGCTCAACGAACCCAAATGCGCTCAGATGCTGAAGATCAGCGCGTCTGGAAGGTAATGGGGATCTGGATCCAGACCGGCACCCGCTGGTCCCGGTTCAACGCCGGGGAGAACTCGAAGGCCTGGGCCACCCGCTCCGCTGCCTGGTCAAGCGCAGTGTGCCCGGAACTCTCGGCCACCAGCGTGTTCTGCACCACCCCGTTCTCGTCGATGAAGAAGTGCATGATCACCGTGCCGCCGATCCCGGCGTCACGAAGGGTGGAAGGATACTCCCGCTGCAACACCCGGCCGATCTCATTCCGGTTTCTCACCTCCGGCGCCACGGTGAAGGGCGTGAAGGTGGGCTGATCGCCAACCCCTGCCTGTGACTCCGTGGGAGGCGGCGGGAGGTCGTCGGGGAGGTTGTCCTCGAAGGTGGTCGGCGCGATGGTCACGTCGTCGTCGATCATGGCCTCGGAAACCACCGGATTGGCTGGCCGCTGGATCTGCTCCGGCGGCGGCGGAATCTCGATCTCCGGAGGCAGCTCAATGGCCTCCATCTCCTCCATGGCGAACGACACGTCAGCGGCCCGAAGGGTGGGCCAGAACGCCATCACGGCGAAGTGGACGACGACGGCCGCCATCATGGAGCCCCAGAACCAGGAACCGAAGGACTGCTTCAACCGATCGTTCGCGGTGTCGAAGGCATCCAAGGGGGCACCGCCCTTGGCGGGGGTCTGTGTTGGTTCGCTCATATTATCGTCTCTCCCTCATCATGCGGCGCTCCAGGTCCGTGGCAAACACCACGTAGATGGCACCGGCCTGCTGAATCTGCCTCTGTACTGCGTCCACATATCTGTACGGGGCCTCGGCGTCGGCCCGGAGCGAGATCCGGAGCCTGCGGCCCGACTCGACCCAGCGGGGGGCGACGAGTTCGGACACCACGTCGAGGGGCACGAGTCGGTCGTTGATCCAGATGTCGCCGTTCCGCTCGATCCAGATGTACATGATGTTGTCCCGCGTCTCGTCGATCTGCTGCGTGGCCTCCGCCTCCGGCCATTCGATGGGCCGGTCGGACTCCGTCCGGAAGACGGTGGTGACCATGAAGAAGATCAGGAGCAGAAACGCGATGTCCGCCAGCGACGAGGACGGGATCTGGTCTGAGGCCTTGGACTTTCGCTGCAGCCCACCTCCACCTTTCAGCGCCATGGATCAGCCCTCTCCCATCTGGAGTGAGATACGTTCGGCATTGGCCATCTGGAGGCCGTCGAGAACTTGGATCATGTAGCGGTGAGCCGCATCCGGATGGGTGCGTACACCGGCGATGAGGTTCGGGTTCTGCGCCACCTCGGTCCGCCAGACCTGCTGGATCTGATGGGGCCGGTGGAACGACTCGTTCTGGCTATCCCCGCGCCGCACCCCCACGGTACCATCGGGATTGATGGTGATGTGGAGGATGTTGCGCTGGGAGATCTCCACCTCTTCCTGCTCTTCCGGCAGCACGATTGGAAGCCCCCGATCCTTCGGGAACACCGTCGTCACCAGGAAGAAGATGAGCAGGAGGAAGGCGATGTCCGCCATGGAGGCGGAGGGGATCTCATCGCTCACCTTCGACTGCTTTTTCAGAATCGCCACTCTACGGCTCCTTGCGTCAGATCCTGACTGGGTTCGAGTCCTTCTACAACCGGCTGATCCGGTAGGTTCCGGTTTGCCGCCGGCTCAATTTCCAGGCTTGCCCTTCCGACCGGATTCGTCGGCGGTCGGTGCCGGCGGGCTCGCCGGCTCGCCCCGCGACGCCTGGCTCGGCGTCCGCCTAGCCCGGGCGGCTCCAGCGCCCGCCATGGCTGCGGCGGGAACACCACCGCGGCGATCCATCTGAAGTTCACCACGCCGGTCCATGTCCCACACCAGGTTCAGCAGCTGCTGCGTGCCCTGTTCCATGTCCAGGATCAAACGATCGATCCGGGTCACGAAGAAGTTGTACCCGATGTTGGTGGGAATGGCGATGAGCAGACCGGTGGCGGTGGTGAGGAGAGCCACCTTGATCCCCCCGGCCACCAGGGTCGGATCCACGTCACCGGCCAGTGCGATGGACTCAAAGGCCATGATCATTCCCGCCACGGTGCCCAGGAAGCCCATGAGGGGGGCCACATTCGCCACCGTCGCCAGAATGACCAGGCCCCGCTCCAGGAAGCCCAGTTCGATGGTCCCAGTGGTGTTGATGGCCTGCTCGAGCTCCTGCTCCCTCACCTTCCCGTCCTTGATGCGCCGAAGCCCGGCCAGGAGGATGGCCGCCGTGGGCCCCGGAGTCTCGATGCAGCGCTGGATGGCCTCATCCATGCGGCCCTGCTCGCTGAGCTCCTTCACCTCCGCCAGGACTTTCTCCGTGTCCTTGTGAGCGAGCCACAGGGTGTAGGACTTGGCGATGATGACGCCCAGCGCCACAAGGGAGCAGAGGACGAGGAAGTACATCATGAGTCCGCCGTCGGCGAAGAGCGTCAGCAGATTGTATTCGAGATCGTCCAAACCCGGCTCCTTGTGGAATGACGTGGGTGAAACAGCACAG
>SKJY01000211.1 GCA_007121775.1 Gemmatimonadota bacterium | reverse complement strand
GCTCCTGCCAGGGGGTGGCGGGGTTCAGGACGGGGACCTGGGACCAGTCTCGGGCGGACTCCGGTGGTGGAGAGACGGGGCGGTCCAGCTCCCAGCGGGCCACCATCCGGTCGGTTCCGAAGTCATGGAGATCGCTGCCGGTGTCGCCGTACATCTCCTCTTGGTAGCTCTCGATGGCAACGCCGAGCTGGTTCAGGTTGAAGTGTGCGTTTTCCGCCACCAGGGGATCGAAGGTCCACTTCATCACCTTCACCCCGCGCTCCAGCGCGATGCGGCGCTGGAACAGCTTGAGCCGACGACCCAGCGACCTCCCTCGCCATTCGGGAGCCACTCCCAGCATATGGGACCAGTGGACCAGGATTCCATCCATGGGGCCCGTGATTCCGTAGACGAATCCCACCAGGGCGCCGTCCTCGTCGAAGGCGCCGGCCGAGACGCCCCCCACCAGCCCGGTGACCTTGATCACCGAGGCAGGTACCGTGTCCCGGTACGCCTCTCCCCAGACACGACGCTGCAACTCTACGCACGCCTCCCGGTCCGCGTGGGAGTCCAGGAGGCGGATGGCACCGGGAAGGGTGGCCTGGGTTGTGGGCATAGGGGTTCCGGTAGGAGGGAAACGATGCCGGGAAACGGGCTGCAGCGGTGAGGGCCTTTTGTTACACACAGAAATGTATACTTAGCAGTAGGCTGGAGGGTACTGTTTCTGAGGTCCCTTGGCAAGGCTCCCTCGTTTCGGCGGAGAGATCGCCCGGTAGCGACGGTCCGTTGCCAGGCGTAGCGGTGGAGCCTTATGGGCCGTATCTTTCAGCCAATAGTGCGAACCAGGCGGAGCGCTTACCGTCCGGTATCTCCCTCCCCCGAACCCCTCGCGAGTCATGCTGCCAGCTAGCCTTCGATATGTATACAAAACTGCGTGCGCTGCGGTTCTTCTCCTCATTGTAGCCGTGCCGGCAGCGACGCAGGAGCCCACCATCCTGAGGACGGGTGAGCCGGTGACGGCGGTGCTCGCCCCCGGGGACACACTCCGCTACACGGTGGCCACGGAGCCGGGGTACCTGGTACGTGGGCATGTGGATCAGCGAAGCACCAATGTGGCGGTTCGGGTTGTGGATCCCTCCGGGGAGGCCATGCGCCGGGTGGATCTCCGGGATCGGGGTGTGGAGCCCTTTCAGTTCGAGACGGATCAGGAGGGGAGGTACGGGATCCAGGTCTTGAGTCTCGACGAGACCGGCGGCGAGTTCATGATCCGGGTGGAGGTGGCCGAACCCCTCTCGGACGATCCGGCGGAGCTGGCCCGGCAGCTGCTCTCGGGTTTCGCCGGCCCCGACTCCCCAGGCGCCGGTGTGAGGGTCTGGCGCGACGGCGAGACCGTCTTCACCGGGACGTGGGGCATGGCGGACCTCACCCACCAGATCCCATTCCGCCCCGATACCCCCACGAACATCGGCTCCACCTCCAAACAGTTCACCGGCTTCGCCGTCATGCTCCTGGTGGAGAGGGGGCTGGTCTCGCTGGACGATGATGTTCGGACCCACATCCCCGAGTTGCCTGATTTCGGGGACCCGGTGAAGGTCCGCTACCTCCTCACCCACGCCACCGGGTACCGGGAGATCTACAACCTCCTCATCATGGCGGGACGCCGCTTCGATGAGGGGGATCACGTGGACAGACGTGAGATCCTCCAGGTGGTCCAGAATCAGCCCACTCTTCAGAACGTGCCGGGGGAGGAGTGGAACTACAACAACACCGCCTATGGGCTGGCGGCCCTTCTCGTGGAGCGAATCAGCGGGCAGAGCTTCACCGATTTCATGGAGGAGAACGTCTTCGCCCCCCTGGGGATGACCCGGTCCCTGGCCCGACCCCACGCCGCCTCCATCGTGCCCGGACGCAGCACCGGGTACCTTCCGGATCGTTCCGGAGGCTGGCGGCAGGCCAGGGATCTGGGTGGGGCCGTCGGTGCAGGGGCGGTCTACGCATCCCTGGAAGACCTGCAGCGCTGGGCCGAGAACTACGCCGCGCCCCGGGTGGGGACGCCGGCCACCATGGAGGAGATGGTGACGCCGTTCGTCACCACCGTGGGCGATACCACCACCTACGGCCTGGGCCTCATGATCGACGAACAGCGTGGCCTGAAGCGGATCCACCACGGCGGCGCCGATGTGGCCCACCGCTCCATGCTGGCCATGTATCCGGAGATCAACGCCGGGATCACGGTGCAGGGCAACTCGTCCATCTTCGATTCGGGGCTCGCGTTCCGTCTGGCCGAGGCCTTCTTCGGGGAGTTCATGGAACCTGAAGAGGAGCCTGCCGAGGAGCCCGGGGATCAGGACGCCGCCGACGAAGAGGCGACCGAGGAGGGTGAGGCGGAGCCGTGGGCACCGACCGCAGCGGAGCTGGCAGCCTTCACCGGTCGGTTCTTCAGCGAGGAGCTCCTGGCCTTCTACGATGTGGTGCTGGACGAGGAGGAAGGTGCCCTGAGCCTCCGCCACTTCCGACGGGACGATGCCGCCATGACGCCGGGAGACCCCGATCACTTCACCGCCGCCAACATCCGTATCTCCTTCGAGCGGGATCGGCACGGCCGGGTGAACGCCTTCTACATGGACAACATGCGGACCCGGGATGTCCGCTTCGTGCGGGTGCCTTGAGGAGGAACCAGGCAGGCTCGGGCCCCGCCGGTTCAGCGGGATGCGGCTCCGTTCTTCCTCAGCTCCAAGCGCGATGAGAGGGCGAAGTGGATGGGGTTCGTGGTGGAGCGAGCCGTCACCGCGCCCTGGAGGCGGTTCCCTTCCAGGCTGAGCTCCAGCAAGAGGGCGTGGGGACGGAGAACCATGTCCGGGGAGGGAAGGGTCCCCAGGAACTCACCGCGCAGGACCCCATGGTTCAACTGGGGCTCGTTCACCAGGGCGGTAAGGCCATTGCCCAGGCGGATGTGGATGGCTCCGTCCGCCATGACCTCCATGGTCACTGGGATCTGTCGGTCCCACGTTTCAATGGCTCCTTCCCAATCCCCAACCAATCCGGTCGGAGGAACGAAGGGCTCGGGCGGGGAAGGGGACGGCGAATCCGGCATCTCGAAGCCCGAGATCACCGCTTCGGCCACGGCGTTGGCAATGGCTCCGGCCCTGCCGGGCGATCCATTGGTCACCACGGCGATGACCACGTCGGCGTCGGGGTAGATCTGGAGCTGGGTGCTCACTCCGGGCATACCGCCGCTGTGTCCGAACTGTCGGTGCCCTCCATGATCGTCCGTCACGATCCACCCCAGCCCGTACCCCCTGGGCGAGCCGGGAGGGGTTTCAAGTCGCTGCATGGCGCTACGGGCCCCATCGCCCAGGATCAGGCGTTGATCGGTGAGGGGCTGCCCATTGTGAAAGAGTCCGAAGCGCACCAGGTCATGGGCGCTGGCCCAGTAGGCCGAGGCTCCTGGGTGATCGAAATCGTAGAAGGGGATCCGCTCCTGCCGGTTCCCGTAGCGGGCTGCCGCATACTCCTCGAGTCCGGGACGGATATCCAGGGATGACCGGTGCATCCCCAGGGGCGCGAAGATCTCCGTCTGGGAGAATTCTCCGAAGCTCCGGCCCGATACCGTCTCCACGATCCGGTTCAGGACTCCGTAGCCGATGTTGGAGTAGACGTAGCGCTCTCCGGGTCGGTGGATGGCAGCTCCGTACCGGTGGATGGAGGTGTCGATGGGGGGAGGACCGTCGCCCTCTCCCCGATAGAAGAACTGGTAGTGCAGTGGCAGGCCACCGGTGTGGCTGAGGAGGCTCCGCACCGTGACGGCGGCGGCGTCTCCCTCAAAACTCCGGATCTGTCCGGTGGGCGAGAGGTACCGGTTGGCCGGGGCGTCCAGGTCAAGCTCGCCACGCTCGCTCAGGATCATGATGGCGGTGGCGGTAATGGGCTTGCTGATGCTGGCCAGCGAATAGGGGGTGTGGGGAGTGGCACGGATCTGCCGCTCCCGATCAGCCCAACCGAACCCTTCTTCCCACACGATCGCACCGCCTCGGGCCACAGAGACAGCGGCCGAGGCGAGCCCCTCGTCGCGGATCAGGTCGTGGATCAGGGTGCGCACTTCCTGGACATCCACCTCCTGGGCCGCAACCGGTGCGGCGGGAAGCAGGATGAGCGCCGTGAGGGCCAGGAGGCCGACGACCCGGCCGGTGGGCGCGGGGCGAAGGGGTCGGTTGGGCCGGCACATAGAAGGTCTCCGTCAGAGGTTGGGGTTGCCGGCCCGTTCCAAGTCAGGGAGCGGGAAGCAGGTCATGGGTCCGTAGGCGTAGCCCGTGTGGTCCACCCCGTCAGGGTGGATGGAGCCAGGCTCACCCAGGAAGGGGATCTCGTGGGCCGTACCCCGGAAGCGGAGCATGTCGTTGAAACGGTGTCCGCCCTCCACGAAGAACTCCCGGCGCCGCTCTTCAAGGATGAGACCCACGGCCTCCGAAGGGGAGGGTGTGTAGGTGATCTCCGGCAGGCCCAGTTCGACCCGCCGGAGGTTCAGGACGGCAATCCCTTCTGCAATGGCTCCGCTCCGGATGTGGGCCTCCGCCAGGAAGAGTTGCGCCTCCCGGTGGGACGCGATGGTCACCGGAGCACTCTGGGAGGTGTGCTTCCTGTTGATGAAGTGGGGCGTAACCCCGTCGGTTCCGTTCCGGTTGGCGAAGACCACCTCCACCCGGGGATCCGCAACACCCGCTCCCTCGGTGGGGCGCCCGTCAGGGGCAATGGTGAGCTCCCGGAAGTTGGGGGCCACCGAGGCGTTCTGGCGGAAGCCGTCCGGGGC
>SKJY01000069.1 GCA_007121775.1 Gemmatimonadota bacterium | reverse complement strand
GTATCCTCTTCTTTCTGTTGGGGTTGGCAGCGAGCCTCCTGCGCTCGAACCTCACCATCCCCGAGCCGGTGCTGAAGTTCGTGAGCCTCTACCTCATGCTCAGCATCGGATTCAAGGGCGGCGTGAGCCTTTACGAGTCTCCCCTGGCGGGGCCGGGGCTCTGGGCCATCGCCTTCGTCCTATTCATGAGCGCGCTGGTCCCGATCTACGCCTTCTTCCTTCTGAGGAAGCGATTCGGGACAGCAGACGCAGCCGCCATCGGCGCCACCTTCGGCTCCAACAGCACCCTGACCTACATCACGGCGGTAGGATTCCTGAGCGCCATGGGAGCGCCCTGGGGCGGATACATGACGGTGGCGCTGGTAGTGATGGAGACCCCAGCGGTGATCCTGGGCATCCTCCTGGCCAAGGGGGTGGGCCGGAAGCCCAGTCGGATGGGGCGGGCGCGGCTCTACGTGGTACTTCGGCGGGCCGTCACCGACGGGACCCTCATGGTGCTGGTGGGAAGCCTGGTCATCGGCTATCTGCTGGTGGCCCTGGGGGAAGACGCCTCGCCCCTCAACGCCTTTATCGCCGGAGACATGTTCACCGGGATGCTCATCTTCTTCCTTCTCTACATGGGGACGGTTGTGGGGAAGGAGCTCCGGTCCATGGCCCGCTTCCCGTGGCAACTCATCGCCTTCTCCTTCGGCGCTCCCGTGGTGAATGCGGCGCTGGCCTTCGGATTCTCGCGGCTCGTGGGGCTAGGGGCCGGAGACGCCTACCTGCTCATGATCCTCTGCGCCTCGGCCTCCTACATCGTGGCGCCGGTGATTCTCCGGGAGGGGCTCCCGGAAGCGAAGCCCGGCCGGTATCTGGCCATGAGCATCGGCTTCGCCTTCCCCTTCAACATCGTGCTGGGGATCCCCATCTACTGGTGGGTGGTGTCTACCTGGCTGTAGGTGCCACCCCCGGCCTCACCGGCGGACGAGCACAGCCCCCACCGGCGGACGAGCACAGCCCTCACCGACGGACGAGCACCGCTGCGCCGCCGGCGGGGAGGAACAGCTCTTCCTGCCACCAACTCACCTCCGGGGTGGAGGGTAGGACCATCACATGATCCCGGAGCTCGGGGAGGGCGATCTCCGTGGGGGCGGGCCCCAGGTTCACGGCTACCTGCACCGATCCCCTCCCCATCACGAGCCACCGGCCGTCGTCGGAGCTTCGAGTCCGGGCCATGATCCCATCTCGGAGCTCCGGCGTCCGGCGGCGCAGGTGGAGGAGGGCCCGGGTCCAGGCCAGCACCTCCCTGTGACCGGCCGTATCGAGCTCGCTCCAGTCCAGCACCGATCGGCGGTGGGTATCGGGATCCTGGGGATCCGGGACCTCGTCGGGAGCCCAGCCGAAGGCCCGGAACTCCCGCCTGCGTCCCTCCCGCACCGCCTCGCCCAACCCAGGGTCTTGCAGGTCGGTGAAGTACTGGAACGGGGCGCCGGCTGCCCACTCCTCCCCCTGGAAGAGCATGGGGATGAAGGGCCCGAGAAGGGTGAGGGCCAGGGCCGCCTTTACGTGCTGCATCCCCACCAGGTGGCCGAGCCGCTCTCCCCGGGCCCGATTTCCCACCTGATCGTGGTTCTGGGCGAAGCAGACCAATCGGTCTCCCCTGGGGCGCATGAGGCGCCGCCCGTGGGGCCGGCCCCGATGGGAGGAGTACTCGCCTCCGTATACGAACCCCTCCTCCAGCGCCCTGGCGATATGCCCCACCTGCCCGAAATCCCGGTAATACCCCTCGCTCTCACCCGTGAGCACGGCGTGCAGCGCGTGGTGGAAGTCGTCGGACCACTGGGCGTCGGATCCGTGCCCCCCGGCTTCAGGTGGAAGGGTGGTGCGCGGGTCGTTCAGATCGCTCTCGGCAATGATCACCAGGTGCCGGCCCAGCACTCGACCGAGCCGGTGGACCTCACGGGCCAACTCTTCCACGAAGTGAAGGGCCGATCGGTCGTGGAAGGCGTGGATGGCGTCGACGCGCAAACCGTCCACATGGTAGTCCCGCATCCACATGAGGGCGTTGTCCAGGAAGAATCGACGGACTTCCCCGCTCCCGGTGTCATCCAGGTTCACTGCCGCCCCCCACGGCGTGGAGTAGCGATCGGTGAAATACGGACCGAAGCGGGCCAGATAGTTCCCCTCCGGACCCAGGTGGTTGTAGACCACATCCAGTAGGACGGCCAGGCCGCGGCGGTGGCAGGCGTCCACGAACTCCTTCATGGCCCGGGGCCCCCCGTAGGCCGTGTGGGGCGCGAAGAGGCACACACCGTCGTAGCCCCACCCCCTCTCGCCGGCGAATTGGGCCACAGGCATGAGTTCCACATGGGTCACGCCCAACTCGACCAGGTGGTCGAGTCGCTCCACCGCCGACTGGAAGGTGCCCTCGGGGGTGAAGGTTCCCAGATGGAGCTCGTAGATCACCGCCGAACCCAGCGGGACCGCCTGGAAGCCCTGGTCCGACCAGGGGAATCCCTCATCCGGGAGCGTCCTGGACGGCCCGTGCACACCCTCAGGCTGCCATGGGGAGCGGGGATCCGGGAAGGGCCCTTCGCCGTCCACCAGGAAGGCGTACTCGGTTCCCTCCGGTCTCGAGGGAATGGACCTCCGCCACCACCCCCCGGACCCGGCGGTCATGGGGAGGGGCCGGTCGTCTACCACCACGGCCATCTCGGAGGCGGCCGGCGCCCAAACCCGCACCTCCACTTCGTCCCGGAGCTCTCCCGTCGCCGTCTCTGCCACGCCCGACTCGTCTTCTCTCACGTCGCCACCTCCCGCGCCAGAACCGCCACCGGGAACGAGTCCAGGAGGTCACCCATCCGGACGTCGCCGCCATTCCACTCCTCGCCGGTGAGGCGGTTCCGCCACCGGCCATCGGGCAGAACGACCGATGTGTCGCCCCACCGCTCTCCATCTGCAGGCGGTCCCTGAGCCCCGGCGAGAAGCCGCAGCCCATGGGCCAGCCGGGGGACCACCACCGCCACATCGTTGCCCCGAAGAAAGGCCACGACCCGCCGATTGTGGCGCCCCCCCACCTCCAATGGACGGTAGCCGCCCATGGCCCCGAATGAATCACGCCTTTCCTTCCGCAGTGCGAGGGTTTGCCGGATCAGGTGCAGCTTGGGAAGCCCTTCGTCCATGCCCTCCATGACGGCGCCCATGCTGAAGCCAGGCCCATCTCCCTCTTCGAGCTTGCGCAACAGGTCCCGGCGACGCTGGAAATCCACCGGTCGTCGGTTGTCCGGATCCACCAGACTCAGATCCCAGAGCTCGCACCCCTGATAGAGGTCCGGTACGCCTGGCGCCGTGAGCTTCAGGAGGGTCTGAGCCAGTGAATTCACCCGGCCCGTGCCGCGAACCACCTCCACCAGAGCCTCCAGCTCGTCCAAGAACTCCCTGTGGTCCAGAAGTCGCCGGCAGAAGGCCAGCACCGCTTCGTCGTATTCCCGGTTGGGGTCGGTCCAAGAGGTGTGGAGCTTGGCCTCCCGCACGGCCTTCTCCACGAATCCACAGAGCCGGTCTTCGGAGAGCGGCCAGGCGCCCACCAGGGTCTGGTAGATGAGGTACTCGGTGCCACCATCGACCGGACCACGGACCGCCTGGTGCATGCGGCGCCATCGGCGGACCGTCCGGGCCCACAGGTCAGGGATTTCCGAGAGGACGTGGAGACGCGCCCGCACGTCCTCACTTCGCTTGGTGTCGTGGGTGGAGGTGGTCAGCAGGCCCCGGGGGCGTCGTGCCCGGGCCGCCTGGCACCACCGGTGGAACACCTCTACCGAAACGCCGAATCGGGCCGGATCCCCCCCCACCTCGTTCAGCGAGATGAGACGGTGATATCGGTAGAAGGCCGTGTCTTCCACGCCCTTGGCCATGACCGGGCCGGTGAGCTGCTGGAATCGAAGCACAAACCGCCGTTCGAGCGCTCCGTCGTGGCGCAGAAGGAGCAGCTCCTGGATGAAGCGAAGGGGATCGGGCCAGAGGTGGGGTGCCGCCTCAGCCGCCGCCTCTACCGCATCGGTGATGATGCCGGCGTCTTCCGGGGAGGGCTCCGGGTCTTCGGGGCGGATGTAGGTGCGGTAGACGGGAAACGCCGCCGCCACCTCCACCAAGGCGTCCCTCAGGTCCACTGTTCGGTGGTCCCGCTCCCGGGGATGTTCCCGGCAGATGCCCCTGAGCTGCTCCACCAACCGGTTGAGGTCGCTTCCCAGGAGCCGGCGGAAGGCGAGTCGCTTACAGGAGAGGACCTCCTCCCTGTACGACACCTCTCGACCGGTGAATTCCCGGTGGAGCTCGGTAAGGGAGCCCTCCTCCGATGGGTCCACGAAGAGCCCTCCAACCAGGTGCAGGAAGTCGTAGCCGGTGGTTCCCTCCAGGGGCCAACCCGTGGGCAACGCCTCGCCGGTCTCCAGGATCTTCTCGGCCACGACCCAGGCCTCCGGTGCCTCCCGGGCGAACCGCCTCAGGTACCCCTCCGGATCCAGGAGACCATCCGGATGGTCGATGCGGACTCCCTGGATCTGTCCCTCTCGGAGGGCCTCCAGGATGCGGACATGGGCGTCCCGAAAGACCTCCTCACGCTCCATCCGGAGGGCCACGAGTTCGTTGATGTGGAAGAAGCGTCGATAGCCCAGCTCCGATCCCGCCAATCGCCAGTGGGCCAATCGGTAGTTCTGCCTGGCCAGGAAGCCGTCCATCCGGGCTGCATCTCCATTGATGGACGCCACGACCCGATCCAGGGCGCCGGCCACCGATGGCGAGTCCGCAAGAAGCCTGGTCAG
>SKJY01000348.1 GCA_007121775.1 Gemmatimonadota bacterium | reverse complement strand
ATTCCGGTGCTGGTGGGTATGCAGGAGGAGCAGGCGTTGGCGATCCTGGATTCCCTGGGGCTCCAGGTCGGTGAGATCCAACCCCGGTTCCGTTTCGGCTTCAACCAGGGCGAGGTTCTGGGCCAACACCCCGAGGCCGGCGAGGAAGTCCCCCAGGGGAGCCTGGTCAGGCTGGAGGTGGGGCGCCGGGGACTCTTCCGCGACCCCCAGGAAAACTGATCCGGACCGGATCGGCGGGATCGGCGTCCGGTCCCGGGATCCCTTCCGGACCATTCTCCCCTCCTTTCGTCCTGGTGTCCAAGTAATCCAGCGAAGGAATCGAGCCAAATACCATGTCCAAGAAGCCCTCCAATCTGCCCTACGTCCTCACGGCCATCGTGGCGCTGGCCGTCATCGTGTCCGCGTGGGTGTGGCGCGACAACTTCCAGAGCCCCGGGGTGGGTGCACCGGCCCCACCCTTCGAAGCCGTGAAGGTGGATGGGGAGCGCGTGACGCTTGAGACCTACAGAAACCAGGTGGTGCTCCTGAACGTCTGGGCCACCTGGTGCCCACCGTGTCGGTACGAGATGCCCTCCATGCAACGCCTCTACGACATCTTCGAAGGGCAGGATTTCGAGATCGTGGCAGTGAGCGTGGATGGCCGCCAGCGAGGTTCCCCCGGTCCTATGGGGCAGCCCGCCGGGGATCCCTGGGCCTTCGCCGACTCCCTGAGCCTCACCTTCCCCATCGTGTGGGACCCGGAAGCGCGCATCATGCGCAGCTACCGGACCACCGGCGTCCCCGAGTCGTACCTCATCGGCCGGAATGGGGTGATCTACCGGAGGGTGGCCGGGGCCACCGAGTGGGACCACCCCCAGTATGTGGAGTTCATCCAGCGCCTCCTGGACGAGGGGGCTTGAGTCAGTGCGTGGACTCCCGGCGGTTCTCACTCGCAACTGGACCCTGAAGCTGTCGGCGTTCGGAATCGCGCTCCTGCTCTGGGTCGCCGTCCGGGCCGAGGCGCCGACCCGGCAGACGGTGCAGGGCGTACCCGTACGGGTGACGCTAGCCGACCCGGAGTGGGCGCTGGTGGGCAACCCCTCCCCCTCGGAGGTGGTGGTGAGATTTGCCGGGCCGTCCCGTGAGCTTCTGAGGATGGCGGTGGATCGCCCCACTGTCCTCATCCCCCTGAACCAGGTTGGCTCCGAAGACACCACTGTGGTGCTTCGGTCCGAGTGGGTCCGGGTCCAGGATCCAGATGTGGTGGTGGAAGAGATCCAGCCCTCATCGGTGACGCTTTCCCTGGAGCCCATCCAACGCCTGGATCTTCCTCCGGCGCTGCGCTTGGAGGGCGAGCTCCCCGACGGACTCGCCCTGGGAGCCGAACCTGTGGTCCGGCAGCGGGAGTTGAGAGTGTCGGGGCCTCGGAGTCGGATCATGGAGCTGGATTCCATCCGACTCCGACCGTTGGATCTGGGAAGCATCCGGGAGTCCGGCACCGTCACCGTCTCCGTGGATCGCAACCGGCTTGAACGCCTTCAGGTGCAGCCGGAGCAGGTCCAGGTGGAGATCCAGGTGGAGGAGGCGGAGACGGTGGAGTTGGACGAAGTCCCTGTGATCCTCCCCGCGGCTCGGTGGGAAGAGCGCTGGGAGGTGTCCCATCCGACGGTTCAGGTCACCCTCACCGGTGCACCCTCCCTCGTGGAGGCGCTGGACCTCGACGCGCTCCGCCTCCAGCCCACCCTTGAGGAGGATGACCTCCCCCGGGAACCGGGAGCCAGCCGGAGCGTTGAGCTGGAGATCCCCGGGCTCTCTCCCCTCATCCGGGCCCAGTGGGACCCCCGGGAAATCACCATCATTCGGCGCGAAGATCCGGGCGACGAACCCGGGGGTGGACCATGACCCCGCCCCTGATCCTGGGGATCGAGACGTCCTGCGACGAGACATCGGCGGCCCTGGTGAGGGGTCGGGAGATCCTGGGACATGTGATCCTCTCCCAGGACATCCACCGGGTCTACGGGGGAGTGGTGCCCGAGCTCGCGGCCCGGGCCCACCTCACCGTCATCGATGATGTGGTCCGGAGCACGCTGGACGAGGCGGGGGTGGAGTTCCACCAGGTGGATGCCCTGGCGGTTACCGCCGGTCCCGGCCTCATCGGCGCTCTCCTGGTGGGGCTCTCCTGGGCCCGGGCCGCCGCTTTTGCCCTGGACCTTCCCCTGGTCCCGGTCCATCACATGGAGGCTCACCTCTTCGCCCCGTCGCTGGAAGATCCGGACGCCGAGCCCCCCTTCGTGGCCCTCCTGGTCTCCGGCGGGCACACCCTCCTTCTCCACGCCGAGCGCTGGGGTCAGTACCGCTTCCTGGGCGAGACCCGTGATGACGCCGCAGGCGAGGCCTTCGACAAGGTGGCCAAGATCCTTGGACTCCCCTATCCAGGCGGGCCCCAGGTGCAGCGGGTCGCCGAGGCGGGGGACCCGACCCGGTACCGCTTCCCCCGTCCCATGCTCCGGGGGAACCAACACCCCGGCGACTCCGACTACCTGGATGTATCCTTCTCCGGCCTGAAGACCGCAGTGGCGACCCAGGTGCGGGAGGTTGAGGCCCAGGGCCACCTCTCCCAGGAGCGTCCCCACCTGGCTGCCTCCTTCCAGGCGGCAGTGGTGGATACCCTCGCCGCCAAGGTCATGAGGGCGGTGGAGATGACCGGATGTCCCCGGGTCCTGATGGGAGGGGGTGTTTCGGCGAATCGCCCCCTGAGGGACGAGCTGGCCCGACGCCTGGGCCCTGGCGGAAAACTCCTTCACGCCTCCCCGCGACTCTCCCTGGACAATGGAGCCATGGTGGCCCGGGCGGCAGCCTTCCACTTGCAGGCCCAGGAGGCCCAGGAGGCCGCGGGGCTCGGCTCCGACGACGTGACCACTGGTGTGGTCCGAGGCGAGGAGTGCGTGGAGGCGGACGCCGCCCTGCCCTTCCCCGGACTGATCCGGGACGGCTCGCCGGCGGGGGCCCTGTGAGGGGAGGAGGTCCACCATGATCACCATCATCCACGGGTCCGACCTTCACTTCGGAAAGCCCCACGATCCGGCGGCGTCCGAGACCTTCCTGGAGACCATTCACGAGCTCGCGCCGGACCTGCTGGTGCTCTCCGGCGACTTCACCCAGCGGGCCAAGGTTCGGGAGTATGAAGCTGCTCGGGCCTGGCTCGATCGACTCCCCGACATCCCCACTGTGGTGACCCCCGGGAACCACGACGTTCCCCTCTACCGGGTCTGGGAACGCCTGAGCCGTCCCTTCGAGAACTACCATAGGTGGATCCATCCGGAGCTGGATGTGGTGACCTCCGTCCCCGGGATCACCGCTGTTTCCCTGAACTCGGCGGCGCCCCGTCGGGCCATCGTCAACGGGCGGATCGACAGGCATCAGATCGAATTCGCCCGGGAAGCCTTCCTCCGTGCCGACCCGGCAGACCTGAAGGTGGTGGTGGCCCATCACCACCTGGCGCCGGCTCCGGACTACGAGGGGGACAAACCCCTCCCCGGTGCCCGGGAGATCCTGGACGCCTTCGAGGCCATGGGGGTGGACATGGTCATGGGCGGACACCTCCACCGTGCGTACATCGGCAACTCCCTGGACGTCTATCCCGGGGAAGACCGGAGCCGGGGCGTCATCATCGTCCAGAGCGGGACCACAACCTCCCGCCGGGGCCGGGCCCGGGAGCGTGCCAAGACCACCTTCAACCTCATCCGGGTGCAGGACGACCGGGTGGAGGTGGTTCACCACATGCACTTCGTGGAGGCAGGGGGGTTCGCACCCTTTTCGGTTCACGCCTTCCCCCGGGCGCCCCGGCTCTTCTTTCCCGAGCTCTCCGAGGCGGAGACGTCGGAGGGGCTGGCGGGGAGCCGACCATGACGGCGCTGGGGCGTATGGGCTTCCTGCTCCTCCTCTTCGGGGTGGCCATGGGGGTGTTCCAGACCAAACTGGAGGGGCAGACGCCCACTCGGCCCGAGGTGACCTCCCTCCGTTTCGAGGGGAATGAGAGCTTCCCGGACCGGATGCTCCGGAACGCCATCATCACCCGGGAGACCTCCTGCCGCTCCTTCGTCCTGGCTCCCTTCTGCTGGGCCGGCGCCGAGTTTGCGCTGGACCGGGCCTTCCTGACCCCCAGGACCTTCCGAGACGACTTCGCCCGGGTGCAGCTCTTCTACTACATCCGGGGATTCCGGGAGGCTCGGGTCGATACCACCCTGGTGCGCACGGAGGATCACCGGGCGGAGATCACCTACCGGATCCAGGAGGGGCGCCCCATCCGCATCGTGGAGATGGAGGTTGTCGGGTACGACGGTGGGGGCGACCGCGGCGCCGGAGCACTTGGGCGGGACCTTCCCATCCAGGTGGGAGAACCGCTGGATCTGAACCGCCTGGACTTCGCCCGGGATACCCTGACCCAACGGATGCGGAATCGCGGCTACGCCCACTCCGACGTCCTCCGGAACATCGACATCGACCGGGAAACCTATGAGGCCCGGGTGGAGTTCGATGTGTTCAGCGGCCCCCTGGCCCGGATCGGTGAGATCACCGTGGAGGGGAACGAGGAGGTGGGGGAGTCGGTGATCCGCCGGATGCTCCCCTTCCGGGAGGGGTCCATCTACAGCCAGGAGCTGATCTTCGAGGCCCAAAGGAACCTCTACAACCTGGAGATCTTCCGCCACGCCTCCATTTCCCAGGATCTGGAGCACGACCCCGACAGCCTGGTTCCCCTGAGGGTGCAGGTGAACGAGGGGAACACCCACCGGGTCCGGACCGGGGCAGGGTGGACCACGGCGGAGTGCTT
>SKJY01000217.1 GCA_007121775.1 Gemmatimonadota bacterium | reverse complement strand
GTGTCCTGGCTGATGATGTTGAGTTCCCGCACGCCCCGCTCCCCCAGCTCCCGGGCCTCCCGCACCAGCTCGGCCAGCGGCGCCGACCGGTGAAGGCCCCGCATGTGGGGGATGGCGCAGAAAGCGCAGGTGTGATCGCACCCCTCGCTGATCTTCAGGTGCGAGGTGTGGGGCGTATCGGTGGAGAGGATCCGCAGTGGCCGCTCCATGTTGGGGATGGGCACGCCGGACTGGGGAATGAGCCCTCGCCGCCGGAGCTCCGGCACCAGTCCCTGCATCTCGGTGAGACCGAGGAAGAGATCCACCTCCGGGATCTCCTGGGAGAGATCATCCTTGTACCGCTGCACCAGGCACCCCACCGCCACCACCGCCTTGATCTCGCCTGCGGCCTTGAGTTCACACGCCTCCAGGATCGTATCCACCGACTCTTCCTTCGCCTGATCGATGAACCCGCAGGTATTGATCACCACCACCTCCGCCCCCTCGACCCCCGAAGCCACCCGGGCGCCGTGCCCCACCAACGCCGCCATCATCCGCTCAGAATCCACGGTGTTCTTGTCGCACCCCAGGGTGACGAGCCCGATCCGGGGCCCCTCCAGGGGACCGGCCGCCTCGAAGTCGTGGTCCACCGCCTCGGCGTCCGGGTCCACCTCCGGTCGCACCGGCTTGGCCGTCACCGGGAAGACGGGGAGGTCCCGGGTCCGGAGACGCCCCAGCACCGGCTGGGCCTCGGAAGTGGCCTCGGGATCGGAGAAGGCTCCACCAGGTGCCGCGACGGAGCTGGACGGGGAAGAGGGGGATGGAGCGGAGACCACGGGGAGGGACTTCTTCATGACGGCGATGGCTTCAGGCAGAGAAAAGGAGGAAGCGGGCACGGGACACCCCGCGCCCGCCGGCAGGTCGTGCGAACCGGAAGAATCTCCAGCTTCAGCGCCGGATGATCTGGACCCCGGCGGGAGGCTCGAACTCGAACCGTTCCGGGGCAATCTGGGGGTTCAGCCGGATCCCGGACAACTCCACCGTGCGAACGAAACCCTCGTCCTCGGTGATCTCCACCCGCCGGAGCATGGAGTCCTCCGCGTCGACCCAGATCCGGGCCCGGAGGAAGGGAGAGCGCACCAGAGGCTCCAGGAAGAGCACATGGGTCTGCCTTCCTCCCACCTCCTCCCGACCCTCGAGGGTGGGGCGGTAACGGTGCCCGGGCTCACTCAGGAACTCCCGGTGGAGGTCGAACTGCCCGCCGGCCGTCCCGGCGTCGCCCTGGAAGACCTGACCGGGGTCGGTGCTGGGAAGGTAGATCCAGAGGTGCTCACCGTCGGCCACCACCCGGTCCCCGTCCGGCGGATCGGCAAAGCGCATCTCGAAGCGGTTGCCTGGCGCGTGGCAGAGCTCGCCCCGGCTCCGAATGGTCTCCCGGAGAATGTCGTTGTCCACGATCTGCCGGAAGTCGGCGCAGAACCCGGAGAGTCCCTCATGGCGCTCGGCAGCGGCGGTGAGGATCGCCAGTGCATCCTGGGACTGTGGCGTGGCGGAAGGTGGAGTCGCCGCCGGCAGCCCTCCGCCCAGTAGGGGGAAGAGCACCAGCAGGAGCCCGGAGACAGCCCAGGAGGCGGATAGACGGATCATGACCTTGAAGGGCAAGGGGGATAGGAGTTTCCCGTGTTACACGCGCCGGGCCGGTAACGTTCGCGGTTCAGCCCGATGCCCCCCTCACTGCCTCAGTCCCACCGACACCCCGAGCCGCCAGATGAGGAAGTCGGCATCGGAGCGAATGGTGTTGAGCTGAATGCTGCCGTCCGGCAGGTCCACGATCCCACCTTCGGTGAGGTACTCCCTCCGGCCGTTGGTCTGGTGGGTGACGCCGAAGTCCAGCGCCACCGGAGTGCGGCCTCCACTCACCTGCAGCTGGATCCCCCCACCCCCGTTCCAGGCAAACCCTCCGTCGGACTGGTTTCGGGAACTGGCGAAGGGCTGCTGGTCCTGGAGGCTCCCGGAGACCTGGGAATCGGTGGCGAACCAGCTGAAGCCCACCCCCACATGCCCGTACAGGCGGAAGGGTCCCGCCGGGAGCGCCAGCTCCGGGCCCAGCGACCCCAGGATAATGTTGTTGGAGGTGGTGAGGTCCACCTCGATGCGGCATCCCACCCCGCCTCCCAGACAGACCCGCTTCGTCTCCCGGCCGTAGGTGAGGACGGAGAGGTCACCGCGGATGCTCAGGATCCCCGCCGGATCCACAGCCCCCCGGAAGAAACCCTGCACCCCGAAGCCCACATCCACGTAGTCGGAGAACTCCCCCAGGGGCTGGGCCACCACGAACGATCCGCCGGCGAAGAGGCGGGGCGCCTCCCACTCCTCCGGCATCTGGGCCTCCGCCGGGCCGGCCGCCAGGAGCCCCATCACCAACGCCAGTCCCGCAGCGGCCAGTGCCGGAATGCCCCACCCGGCCAACACCGAGGTCGTCCGCTCCATCCCACTGGCCATCATTCCCCTCGCTCCCCGGCTCCCGCCGGATCGGGTCCCACCTCCATTCCCAGCTTCTCGAGCCCGTGGTACCGGGTCATGAAGCGTCTGTCGATCCAGTCCTTCAGCCACCACGGCCAGCGTCCCAGCGCCACCACGCCCTTCCACCGGAGAAGCGCCCTTCCCCCCCCGGTGTTCAGCAGGGAGAGGAAGGAGGTCTGGGGCGTGTAGGTGCGCGGAGGGCGCTCCGACCCACCTCCGCTCCGGAGCACCTCCACCGCCATCTCCAGATTATCGGCCAGCACCGGGGCCTGGCGCACGGCGTACACCCCGGCCCGGGGCATCCAGGGAAACCCTGCCAGTTCGATACAGTCCCCGGCTCCCCAGACCGGAGTGTCGTCGGCGGCCTGAAGGGCCCCATTCACCTGGAAGAAGCCCGATCGGGCCAGAGGCAGATCTGACGCCGCCAGAAGGGGGGAGGGCGCGGCCCCCGCCACCCACACGGTGAGGTGGGAGGGAAGTCGGCTCTCCCCGTGGGGTCCCTCCACCCGCACCCCGTCCTCCTCCACCCGGCTTACCCGGGTCGAGGTCTGCACCTCCACCCCCCAGCGGCCCAGTTCGGCGAGCCCCCGTCGTCGGACCCGCTCAGAGAACTCCGGGAGGATCTCCGGACCCGCCTCCACCAGGGTGACCCGACCTTGAGACGACTCCCGGGAGCTGCCCGCCCGGGACAGCCGCTCTGCCACCGCCAGGACCACCTCGAACCCTGCCGCCCCGGCCCCCACCACCACCGCCTCTACCGGACCCGGCCGGCGCTGAAGCCCCTCCAGGCGTCGGGCCAGCTCCACCGCTCGGCTGGTGGGCCGGAGAGCGATGGTGTGCTCCCGGACCCCGGGCACCGCCGTGCCCCCGGCCACCGACCCCACATCCAGCGACGCCAGGTGGAAGGGGATGGATTCACCGTCCAGGTGAACCTGGCCCGCCGGCTGGGTGCCTGAGGCCGAAGTGGCATGGGGACCCACCCCGGCCGCCCCGCCTCCCCCGCCGAAGACCTCCACCCGGTCCACCCATCCCTCCCGGAAACGGATCCCGGCCGCCCGGGCCAGCGCCTGCAGGTTGAAGCGGAGCTCCTCCTCCCGGTACCGGCCCTGTAGATACCCTGGGAGCATCCCCGAGTAGTGATGCACCGGATAGGCCGACACCAGCACCACCTCCACCCCATCCCACCGGCCGTCACCGCGGGCACGGGAGTCGGCGATCCGCTCCACCACATGGAGGTGGGCATGCCCCCCTCCCACCAACACCAGCCGGATCACGGGTCGGCCTGCCCGTTCATCATCCGGTGGAGCTGCTCCATGCTCATGAGGACCTCTCGAGGCTTGGATCCGTCCGGCGGCCCCACCACACCGGCGTCGTGGAGTTGGTCCACGATCCGCGCCGCCCGACCGTACCCCACCCGGAGCTTCCGCTGCAGGAGCGAGGTGGAGCCCTGCTGGTTCGAGATGCAGATCTCCGCGGCCTCCTGGAAGTACTCGTCCCACTCCCCATCGAAGGGATCGTCATCGGCCCCGGCCTCCTCCGCCTCCAGCGCCCGGACCATCTCCAGGATGTCTTCCTCCCCCGCACCGTCGTCGGGTGACTCCCCGCCCTCGGCCAGCCGCCGGGCCCGGAGCTCCCGGAACCAGTCCATGAGGCGCTCGGTGTCCTCGGTGGAGATGAAGGCACCCTGCACCCGCACCGGCGAACTCTGCCCGGGGGGGAGGAAGAGCATGTCGCCGTTCCCCAGGAGGGCATCGGCGCCGTTCTGGTCCAGGATCGTCCGGGAATCCGTCTTGGACGCCACCCGGAAGGCGATGCGGCAGGGGAAGTTCGCCTTGATGAGGCCGGTGATCACATTCACCGACGGACGCTGCGTCGCCACGATGAGGTGGATCCCGATGGCCCGGGCCTTCTGGGCCAGGAGGGTGAGAGGCTTCTCCACCTCGGCCTGCACGGTCATCATGAGATCCGCCAGCTCATCCACCACCAGGACGATGTTGGGAAGCACGCCGCCCTGGTAGATCCAGCGGTCCGGATCCCCCTCTTCCCCATCCGCCTCCACCCGGCGGAGGGTCACGCCGCTCTTGAGCTTCCGGTTGAACTCGCCGATGGACCGGACGCCGTTTCGGGAGAGAAGCTCGTAGCGCCGCTCCATCTCCAGCACCGCCCACTTGAGCACGCCCGCCGCCTCCTTGGGATCAGTGACCACCGGATGTCGGAGATGGGGCAGATCGCCGTAGGTGGAGAGCTCCACCATCTTGGGGTCGATCATGAGGAGGCGGAGGGTCTCCGGAGTATGCCGGTACACCAGGGAGGTGATGACCGT
>SKJY01000356.1 GCA_007121775.1 Gemmatimonadota bacterium | reverse complement strand
GAGGGGCTTCGCATGTGCCTGGCCACCTCGAACCGGATGCAGGACATCCACCTGGAGGAGTTGGTGGTGGGGCGGACGGGCAACGAGGTCCTCTTCGCCACCCTGGCCCGTATGGAGGAGGAAGGGATCACCGGCACCGTCTACAGCCACCCCATCGGAGACCACGGGCACGGGGCCGGACCCCTCATCGGGATGTGGGACATGCAGGAGGGAGTCCCGGAGCGTGGCGACCTCCTGATTCGCCCTTCCACCTGGCATTCCATCGAGCTTCAGGCCACCGTGGAGGTGCCGGAATGGGGCGGACAGCCGGTGAGTTGCCGGCAGGAAGAGGAGGTCTACATCGACGAGCAGGGTCGGGTCGAGTGGGTCTTCCGGCGCCAGGATCAGTTCAATCTGATCTGGTAGCGCTCCGGCGAATGGGCATCAGGTAGCATTCGACACACATCACCCGAGCAGCGAGGACGGCATGGCCGAGGTACGGCACTGGTTGATGAAGAGCGAGGAAGACGAGTACTCCATCGACGATCTGGCCCGGGACGGCAGCACTCCCTGGACCGGCGTCCGGAACTACGAGGCCCGGAACCTCATGCGGGACGAGATGAAGCCCGGGGATCTCATTCTCTACTATCACTCCAATGCCCGCCCCTCGGGGGTCGCCGGGATCGCCCGGGTGGCCTCCAAGGCGTATCCGGATCCCCTGCAGTTCGACCCGGAGAGTTCCTACCACGACAAGAAGGCTACCGAGGAGGAGCCCCGCTGGTTCCTGGTGGATGTGGAGTTCGTGGAGAAGTTCGACCGGGTGGTCCCGCTGGCTGAGGTGAAGGATCACCCGGACCTGCAGGAGATGACGCTGGTGCGGCGGATGCGGCTCTCGGTCCAGCCGGTGGAGGAGGAGGAGTTCCGGATCATCCGGGAGATGGCGTCTTCCTGAGGAGGCTCTCCAGGGGCCGCGTTCGCTCCAACTCCTCCGGATGGCGCCGGAACCAGCGGGCCACCAGAAAGAGTTCTTCCCAGTCCTGGGCTCCCCGGTGGTGGGGAGGCGGGGGCGGCTCGTCCAGCAGCCGGCGGACCCGGTCCGCGTCGGGTGTTCCGGGCTCCAGGGGGAGGGCCGAGGGAGGAAGGGTGAGTCGAAGCTGTCCACGGAGGATCACACAGGTGGTGGTCACCGGCGCCGGCGCAGACTCGGTGGGAGGTGAGGGGTGATAGACGAAGTGGAGGCTCTCCAGGTACCGCCCGAACTCCAGGACATCGCTCCTCAGCCGTTCCAGCCGCTCCCGCCGGTCCCGGAGGCGGGCCGCCACCTCGAAGTCCCGGCGTCCGGCGGCTTCCACCATGCGGGCAGCCAGGTCATCCAGGATCCCTGCGGAATCGCCCTGGAGGAAGGCTCGCGCCTCGCCCACCCCCTCGTGGTAGCGTCGACTGTGGCAGAGGCCGGCGCATGGGCCAGGACAGCTCCCCAGTTCGGCCCTGATGCAGGCCGGCGTCCGCTCCGGTGCCAACAGGTCCAACTGGTCGGCGAAGTGGATGGGGGTGTCGGCGGCGCAGTCCCTCATTCCCACCTCCGCCGCCAACTCAGACAGGAGCGCCGAGAGGCGTCGGGGCGCCGGGAAGGGACCGAAGTGCAGGCTGCCATCGGGACGGGGGCGTCGGGTGGCCACCAGACGGGGGGCCGCTTCCCGGGTGATCCGGATCCATGCATAGCGCCGGTCCCGACGATGGCGCACGTTGAAGCGGGGTCGGAGAGCACGGATGAGCCGAAGTTCCCGGACCAGCGCCTCGAACTCGGTGGGGAGGTACTCCCACTGGAGGGCTCGGGCCACCCTGAGGAGCTCCGTCTCCTTTCCCCCTTCTCGCCCTTCCCGGAAGTACGAGAGGAGGCGGGTACGGACCCGGACCGACTTCCCCACATAGAGGACCTCGCCGCGGGGGCCCAGGAACCGGTAGACACCCGGCCGGTTCTCGGCCCCCTCCCGGACCTGTCGGCGCAGCTCCCGGGTGAACCCGGGCTGGACCCTTTTCATGGGGGGAAGCCTCTCTTCGAATCGGTGTGCCGGTGTTCGGAATCTGTTCGGTTTGGCAAGGTAGGTCCTGGAAAGGACCGGGACAAGCACCCCACGCAGCGGCCCGCCGGCCGAACCGGCTATCCCATTGCCCCCTGGATCCCCATAGCTTCAGGACCATGACCCGCTTCCCCCTCCCAGATTCCGACGGCCCGGTGCAGATCGTTCGGGATCCCATGTGGAACACCATCCGTCTGGATCCGGTGGCGGTCCGGATCGTGGATACTCCGGCCTTCCAGCGCCTCCGGTACATCCGCCAGCTGGGGTTTGCCCACCTGGTCTATCCCGGCGCCACCCACACCCGCTTCGACCACGCCCTGGGCGTCTACCATCTGGCCCGAACTGCGCTGCGCATCCTGGGAGAGACCGACCAGCGGGTGCGGGATCGCGGGGGGCAGACAGATCTCATCCCCTACGCCGCCCTCCTCCACGACATCGGACACTACGCCTTCTCCCACGCCTTGGAGGAGTTGGAGGCGGATCGACTGCCGGGAGATCACGAAGCGGTGAGCGCCCGGTTCTTCCAGTCAAACGAGCTGAAAGAGGCCATGGAGCCCCTCGGCGATGATGCGGCGGCCCGGATCCACGAGCTCATTCAGGGGCGTGGGGACGATCCCTTGCGGGGGCTGGTGAGCGGGAGTCTGGATCTGGACAAGATGGAGTATCTCCGCAGGGATGCCCGCTTTTGCGGAGTACCCTACGGAGAGGTGGATGTGGACCGACTGCTGCAGGGGCTCGTGGTCCTGGATGCGCCGGAGGGGACCGGCCTCGAGGTGGGTGTGCACGAGAAGGCGGTCAGCGCCCTTGAGTCCCTCCTCTTCGCCAAGTACCAGATGTTCCGGAACGTCTACTGGCACCACGCCGTGCGGTCCGCCACCGCCCTGTACAAGCGGATCGTGGAGGAGGCGGTACACTGGGAACTCATGGCACCCGGCGAGTTGGTAGGCCCCACGGACGAGGAACTCCTTGGGGAGATCCGGAGGCGCAGCCTGCAGGCCGGTGGCATGGCGGCGAGCATCGGGGAGCGGTGGATCCCGGCCCTCCGCAATCGGCGTCTTCCGAAGCGGGCACTGGAGATGGGGGCCGCCGAAATGGAGGGGGTGCAGCTGCCGGAGTGGCTCTCCCGCCAGGGGTCCCGGCGCCGGGCACTGGAAGATGCCCTGGCTGCGCGCCTGGATCTTCTACCCGGGGAGGTCATGGTGGACTACCCCTCCAAGCGGCGGATGCTGGAGCTGGATCTACTGGTGCTCCGGCGCAGCGGTCGGGTGGAGCGGATGGGGGACCAGGGGCTCCGGGGCCTCATCGACCTCCCTCTGGTGGCCCGGGAACTCTACCGTACGGCCAGAGTCCTCCGGGTCTTCACCCTGGAGCGGCGAGCCCTTCCCGTCGACACCTTCATGGGGCTCCTGCAGAACGCTGGTGGGGATGGGGAGGGGGGGCACCACGGGAACTCGCCCCCGCCCCCCGTTTAGCACCTCTCGGGCCCTGGACGGGTCCACATCTTGTTCTTAGCTTGAACGGCTGCGGATCCCCGGCGTCCGCACCGGGTAGGAGCCGGAATCATGTTGCCGGGTCACCTCGTCGCACCGCTCCGGGCGACGGGTCGTCCTACCGGGAATTCACGGGATTGAAGGAGATAGATCACCAGATGGCCACCAGTACCAAGAGCCGGCGAAAAGGGAAAGGGCGTTCGCGCTCCGGTCTCAGCGGATTCGACGGCAGCGTCGAGGAACAGACCGCCCTGGATCAGTACCTCCGGGACGTGAGCCGACACGAACTCATCACTCCTGATCGGGAGAAGGAGCTGGGAGCGCTGGCGCAGGCCGGCGACGAGGACGCCGTCCAGGAGCTGGCCCGGGCCAACCTCCGCTTTGTCATCAGCGTGGCGAAGAAGTATCAGAACCGGGGCGTCTCCCTGACCGATCTGATCCAGGAGGGCAATGTGGGGCTGGTTACGGCGGCTCGGAAGTTCGATCCCGAGCAGGGAGTGAAGTTCATCTCCTACGCCGTCTGGTGGATTCGTCAGGCCATCCTCGCCGCTCTGGCCAATCATGGCCGGTCGGTGCGGGTGCCCCTGAACCGGGCGTCGGACCTGGCCCGGATCTTCCGGGAGAAGGAGCGCCTGAAGCAGGAGCTGGGACGGGATCCAAACCCCGAGGAGCTGAGCGCCGCCACCGACCTGACGCCGGAGCTCATCGAATCGCTCCAGACCCTGAATGCCGCGGAGATCCGGCTGGACGCCCCCATCGGCGACTCCGAGGATTCGCAGCTGGTGGAGCGGTTCATCAACGAGGAGGCGGCGGAGCCGGAGCAGGATGTGGAGTCCCGTCTCCTCACCGAGGCGGTCACCTCGGCGCTGGACACCCTGGAGCCCCGGGACGCCAAGGTACTGCGCCTCTACTTCGGCCTCGACGGTGAGCGGGAGCACACGCTGGAAGAGATCGGCAACATGCTCGGCGTCACCCGGGAGCGGATCCGCCAGCTCCGGGACCGGGCCCTCCGCCGTCTACGGGAGGGGGGGAAGGGCGACGCCCTGGAGTCCTTCGCCGCTTGATGGCCAGGCTGCCGCTCCGGTGATCCTTCCGGCCTCGGCAACGCTGGGAGCCCCGCTCCCGTCACGGGTCAGATGACCGTGACGGGGCGGGGCTTCGTCGTGTCCGGGACCGGGGACCGGGCAGGGGGAGAGAGGAGGGAGGGAGTGGTGCTGGACTCGGTGGGTGGGGTCTACCGGGTCCTCACGGAGGCCGGAGTGGTGGTGGAGGCCTCCCTCCGGGGGCGAGTCAAGCAGGGAGATGCCTACGGCGGCCGGGTCGTGGCCGGTGACCGGGTCCGTCTGGCCGGTACTGACGGAGTGGGCGGCGCCATCACCATCGAGGAGGCTCTTCCCAGGAGCGGCGCCCTGATCCGGGCCGGATTCCGGGGCCACCGTCCCAAGGTGGTGGCCGCCAATGTGGATCAGGTGGTAGTGGTGGTTGCCATGGCACGACCGGCGTCCACCGCAGAGGTGGTGGATCGCTTCCTGGTCCTGGCCGAGAGCTGTGGGCTCTCGGCTCTCCTGGTGGTCAATAAGGCCGACCTGCGGAGTGAGGCCCATCCCGACTTCCTCGCCCTCCTCCCCCTCTATGAGGAGGTGGGCTACTCCGTCATCCCCTCCTCGGTGGAGACGGGGGAGGGTCTGGAACTGCTCCGGAGTCGGATGACCGGGCGCACCAGCACCCTGGTGGGGCCCTCGGGTGTGGGGAAGTCATCCATCCTCAATGCCCTGAGTCCCGGTCTGGATCTCAGGACCGGGGCAGTGAGCGCCCGGGCCGGTCGGGGGCGCCACACCACGGTTGGCGCACGCCTTCTCCATCTGGAGGGTGGGATCCGGGTCATCGATACCCCCGGCTTCTCCGAGGTCCAGGGGTGGGGGGTGGATCCCCAGGAGGTGGATGGCCTCTTCCCCGAGATACGCCGTCTCCGGGAAGAGTGCCGGTTCCGGGACTGCAGTCACCTGCGGGAGCCGGGGTGCGCGGTGCTGGAGGCCCTGGAGACCGGAGACCTCCACCCCTCCCGGTACCAGAGTTACCGGAAGCTCAGGACCGAAGGGTGAGAGGCTCCCGCCCCGTTGCTTCGCTTCACCCCTCCTCGTCCAGCGGGGTCACGGTGGGGGCACCGGTGACCGGGTCTACCCCCACGGAGAGAGGCCACTGGTAGACAGGCTCCAGGACCTCCGGGCGGAATACCTCCTGGACAGGCCCCTGGGCCGCCATCCTCCCTCCGTCCAGGAGGAGGGCCCTGTGGGCGAAGCGGGCCGCCAGGTTCAGGTGGTGGGTGACCAGGACGACGGTAACCCCCTCCCGGGCCGATTCCCGGAGGAGTTGCAGGATCCCCATCTCATGGCGGATATCCAGCGATGCAGTGGGCTCGTCCAGCACCAGGGCGCAGGGCTCCTGAGCCAGAGCCCGGGCGATGCGGACCCGCTGGAATTCCCCTCCTGAGAGGGTGTCCACCGCACGATCTGCCAACTCCTCCACCCGGCAGCGCCGGAGGGCGTCGTCCACGGCCCGCTGGTCCCCGGGCCCCATGGGCGACAGTGGTCCCAGGTGAGGGTATCGCCCCATCTCCACCAACTTCCGCACTGACAGGGGGAAGGCGGTGGATTCGGATTGGCTCACCGCACCCACACTCCGGGCCAGCTCCCGCCTGGGCCAGAGAGCCACGGAGCGCCCACCCACCAGCGCCTCGCCCCGGGTAGCGGGAACGGTCCCCAGGAGCGCCTTCATGAGCGTGGACTTGCCCGATCCGTTGGGTCCCAGCACGGCGTAGATTTCTCCGGCCGGGACCGCCATGGAGATCCCCTCCAGGGCCCAGGGGCCCTCCGCCCCATAGCGCACCGCCAGCTCCCGGGTCTCGAAGGTCATGCCCGGAGACTCCGACGCAGGAGCAGGAGGAAGAAGGGCACCCCCACGAACGCCGTGATCACCCCGATGGGAATCTCCGTGGGGGCCAGGACCACCCGGGCCAGGAGATCGGCCAGGGTCAGGAAGGCGCCCCCTGCCAGAAAGGAGAGGGGGAGGAGCGTCCGATGATCCGACCCCATGACCAGCCTCACCCCGTGGGGGATGACGAGCCCCACGAAGCCGATCACTCCGGCGAAGGCGACCCCCGCCGCCGCCACCAGGGAGGCGACCCCGTAGGCCACCCGCTTCACCCGCTCCACCTCCGTTCCCAGGTAGCTGGCGGTCTCCTCGCCGATGGACATGAGGTTCAGCGCCCTGGCCAGGGTGAGCAGGAGCAGGCACGACGGAATCGTGTACGCGGCTACGACCCCCACTGTCCGCCATGTGGCTCCGGCCAGGCTTCCCATCATCCAGAGCACCGCCGAACGAACGACCTCTGCCTGGGCCAGCGCCAGGATCAGGGCGATGCAGGCCGAGAAGAAGGCTCCCACCACCACGCCTGACAGGAGGAGGACCCGGACGTCCAGCCGACGGTCGGCTGATATGGCGACCCCGAAAACCAGGGCAATGGCAAGGAGGGCGCCGGCGAAGGCCGCCGCCGGTAGGAACCACGACATGGCGGAGGCCAATCCCAGGGCGAGTACCAGGACGGCGCCGGCGGCGGCCCCACCGGAGATGCCCAGGATGTAGGGTTCGGCCAGGGGGTTTCGGAGAAGGGCCTGGAAAACTGCCCCCGCAAGCGCGAGTCCGCCTCCCACCAGCACCCCCAGGATTGCCCGGGGGAGCCGGAGTTCCCACACGATGAAGCGGGAGGTCTCGGAGCCCCCCCCCGTGAGGACGGCGAATACCTCGGCCGTGTCCAGCGACACCGCTCCGAAGCGGGCCGAGAGGAGGACCGAAACCCCCACCAGCACCAGGAGGAGCGTGAAGCCTCCCGCACTCCTCAACGCCCTCGCCCCCCGAAAAGGATGGTGGGCTGGCATCCGGATGGTGAGCCCGAGGGGGGGCTCACTCCCAGACCTCGGGGTGCAGGACCCTGGACAGCTCCCGGGCGGCGCCGCCCAGCCCCACCCCGGGAGACTGGACATCACCGGAGACCCGCATCACCTCGAACCGCCGGAGGCCGCTGGGCACCTGCCCACCCTCGGGGATCAGGAGGAGGTCCACCTCTCGCTGGACGATCTCTTCCACCGATATGGGCCCGTAGAGGGGTACCTCCCCCTCCGCCAGGATATTCCGTCCTCCGGCGATTTCCACCAGCTCATGGATGAAGGTACCCGGGCCGGCCACCCAGGGCGGGTCTCCACCCAGCAGGAAGAGGGTGCGCACCGGCGTCCGCCCGCCGACCCGCTCACGGACTGTCTCCAGTTCACCTCTGAGTTCCTCAGCCAGTGCTCGGGCCCGTCCCGGGACGTCCAGGGTCCGGCCCACCAGTTCGATCATGGCGAAGACGTCGTCCAGCCGGTCGGGGCGCACGGCCAGATGGGGAATCCCGGCTCGATCCAGAGCCGATGGGGTGGCCCGGTCCTGATCGCCTTCAAAGCGGATCACGATCCCGGGTTCCAGGGAGGTGAGGCGCTCCAGGGATGGGTGCAGGCCCCCTCCCACTGAGGGGAGTCCCTCCAGCCGGGGATCCTGGTCGTAATCGGTCCGACCCACCAGGCGGTGTCCCTCGCCCAGCGCCAGGACGATCCCTGTGGCGGCGGGGACCAGCGAGACCACCCGGTCCGGCGGCGCCGGAAGGTAGACCTCCCGCCCCGCCTGGTCCCGGACCACCAGCTCCGCTCCGACTACCGGGTCCACCGCCGTGGCGTCTCCGTCCCCTGGCGCCCCATCCGGGAGCGCCCCGGAAACCGTGCCGTCGGCGGAGGGAGATCCCCCCGTCCCGCCCGACCCCCTGTGCGCGCCTGCGTCTTCCCCGCACCCGACCACCAGGACGAGTAGGAGGAGCAACCCCGTGGCCCCCAGGCGATTCATCCCTGATCGCCCCATTCCTGATGATCCTGCATCCCCTGCCGCTCCAGAGGGACCCCGCAGGGATCCTGATAGACGATTCCCGTGGGGTCCGTGCCTTCCCGCCCCAGGAGAGCCAGCCAGCGAGCGTCCACCCCGAACAACTCCACAAGTACGTCCATCTCGCCGGAACGGCGGAGGTCGTGGGCTGCGAGAAAGCCAGGGAAGGCCTTCGGTCCTGCGTCGGCACGGCGATACCATGAGAAGACCGGGGTGAAGCCGCTTCCATCGTCCCGGGACACGAGGAAGAGGGAGTAGCCCAGCGGTTCGGGCCTGCCTACCTGCAGGTCGTCTCCGAAGACGAATGAGGCGGCCAGGCTCCGGCTTCCGTCTGGTGCGCCGAAGAGGTCGATGCGCCGCCGGATCCCCAGGACAGTGGGGGGCCACGGGATCTGCCGCTGGGGGATGAGGGTGCGGGCGGCGTCCAGGGAGGCGTTCCGGACGGCGTCGGTCATCTCCAACACCGGGAGGGGCTGATGGGCTTGGAGGATGCGGTCCACTTCATCGCTTCGGAGCGCGAAGAAGCGTTCCCGTCCCATGGCCTCCGGGCGGAGTTGGACGACCCCGGAGCCCCGGGGCCGGATCAGGCAGAACCGATCATCGGCCTCGCTGGTACCCTGGGAGAAGAAGCGCCCCGCCGGTTGGCCCTGGTCGAAGAGGACGAACTCGGTTCCCTCTTCCCACCGCCCCACGGGGAACCGCTCCACCAGATCGGGGGTCTCGGCGGGATCCGGGAGAGGGGCCAGCGCCGGCCCCCGCCGCTCGGCGATAGGGATGATGCTGGCGTCGCCTCCCGGTCCCACTCGCTCCACCAGGTAGACGAGAGGGCCCAGCAACACCGGCTCCAACTGCTCCTCCTCCTCTTCCTCCGTCTCCACGACCTGGGAGCCGGGGGCCGGAGGAGGAGGCTCCAGACGGATCTCGGAGCCGCCCCAGTCCACATTGTCGCAGCCGGTGGGGACGGTTAAGATCACGAACCAGATGAAGAAGGGGAGGAAACCCTTGGAAAACATGATGTTTCGGGGAAGAGAAAAAGGGTGGCCGGAGGGAGAGTCGGAGGTGGCTCATACCCCTCTGGACCACCCGCAAAGGTACCCATCCGCCGGGTTGAGCGCAAAGCGCAGGGGAGGCCGGCCATGACGGCCTTGCCGGGGCCGGGCCTCTTTCGGGAGGTCATGGGACACTTCGCCACCGGAGTGGCGGTAGTGACGGGGATGGACCCGGATGGGCATCCACGGGGATTCACCGCCAACGCCGTCACCTCCGTGTCCCTGGACCCGCTCCTGATCCTCATCTCGGTAGGGCGTTCCTCCTCGTCCCTCCCCACCCTCCTGGCATCAAAGGCGTTCGCCGTCTCCTTTCTCCGGGACTCGGACCGTGAGGTGGCCACTCGCTTCGCCGTGGGAGATCGGCGGAGCCGGTTCACCGAGTTGGCATGGCACAGTGAGGCGACCGGCTCACCGGTACTGGATGACGCTCTTGCATGGTTGGATTGTTCGCTCTGGAAGGTGGTGGACGCCGGGGATCATCAGGTTCTCTTCGGTCGGGTGGAGGCGTGCGGTCTCGGTGAGGCCGGGGATCCGCTCCTTTACTTTCGCGGTGGATTCGGGGTCATGACTCCATGATCCCTGACGCCTGGGGCCGGTCCCTTCCGGCCTTCGCGGTAGGGGGCTGTCTGGCGCTGGCCGCCGTGGTATCGGCAGGCCTCCTCCTCTACGGCGGACCCGGGCTGGTCTCGGCCATGACCGTGGTGGTGGGGGCTCAACTCGCGGCGCTGGGAGCCGGTGTCTCCTGGGGCGGTGTGGTCCAGGGACTCCCCTTCCCGGAGGTGGTTCGCCGACGCTGGCTCCTCCTCCTGGTGGCGGTGGGGGCTGCGGCGGTTTTCTCCGGGCTCTGGGAGATCACCGGCGGATTCGGTGCCGGCGCCCTCACCCAGGGGGTGGGACTCGCCGTCCTGGCTGTCTTCCCGCTCTTCTCCGGTGGAGCTCTCCTGGCCACTCTCTCCCGGTTCCCAGGGGCGGCCGCTGACCGGTCGCCTGGCGCTGCGGCGTTCCTCGGCGCCGCCGTTGGGGTAGTGCTTCTGGGTTGGATCCTCTTCCCCATTCTCCGGTCCACCACCGCGCTCCTCCTCCTGGCGCTGGTGATCCTGGCTCTTGCGGCCCTGGCCCAGAGCCGCAGCCTGGAGGGGGGAGTCTGGATCGAGGCAGGGGAGGGCGGGGACGGGAGTTCTCCCAGGGAAGCGGCCGCCATGGAAGTCTGGCGCGCCGGGGACGGTGGGGCGGCACGGGCGGTGGTGGGGCCTACGGGGATCGTCCTCGTGTCTACCGAGGATGGTGAGCCGCTCCTGGATGTGGACCGGGTCCTGGCCGCAGGGTTTCCCCGTTGGGCGGGGGCCGGCTCCAACTCCCGACTCCTCCTGGTGGGAGCCGGTCGCCTGCCCGCCATTCATGCCCTCAGGGGCGCGGGGGCGGGGTGGAGCGTTACCATTCTGGCCGGTGACGCATCGACCCACCTCGAGCCCTTCCTTCCCCCAGGAGCCGCTGAGGTGACCGTCCTTGGCGCTTACGCCGGACATGCGGTGGCCCGGAGTCCCGCTCACCTCCCCCCGGCCTCCTTCGATGCAGTGGTGGTAGACGCTCTCTCCCTGGCGCCCACCCCGGCCGCCCTGGACCTGCCGCCGGGTGCCCTTCTCCGCCTCCGGCACACCCTCCGTCCCGGTGGCGTGCTCATGGTGGGGCCCCTCCAGGACGGTGGGAGCGCAGGCGATCTCATGAAGCGACTCGGGCGGCAGGCCGCAACCCATTTCCCCCATGCATCCCTCTACGTCTCCGGTCGCAACGGAGGTTGGGTAGGGGAGGGGCTGGTTCCGGAGGTCAGGAGGGCCGACTTCGCTCGCCTGCACCCGTCTGCGCCGGGGCGGGGGGCCATCCTGGTGGCGTCCACAGCTTCACGGGAGCCACCGGTCTGGCCCGATGAGGTGGAGGGCTACCTGAGGGTTGTCATGGATGGGGGAGGGAGGGTGCCACCGGTCCGGTCTAAAGTGGCCGCGTCAGCCCCGGAGGAGGCTCGGTGAACCGCGTCCTGGCGCACCTCTCGGATCTCCACCTGGGGTTTCGGGCCTTCCCGGCCCGGGACCGTGGCTGGAACCTCAGGGAGCGGGATGCGGCCGCTTCCTTCCAGACGGCGCTGGATGGGTTGGCAAGGGTGAAGCCCCGCCTCCTCCTCCTCACCGGTGACCTCTTCCACCGACCCGATCCGCCATCCACCGCCTTCCTGACCCTGACCCGGGGCCTTCGCACCCTCCAGTCCCGTGTACCCGGCGTCACCATCCTGGCCATTGCCGGTGAACGGGACACCCCGCTGGCCCCCGGTGATCCGGGCCCGGTGGCGGTCCTGGACGTCATGCCCGGGGTGCACGCCGCGTCTGGGGCCCCCCGAGCCATCCGCCTGGACGAAGGGCGCATCCACGCCCTTCTGGTACCCTTCGCCGGAGTGCGGGGTGGGGCGCTTCCCGATCTCCGCCCCGACCCGGAGGCGGAGTTGAACCTTCTCCTGATCCGGGGTCGGAGGACTCCATCCCCGCGGACCCTGGCGCTGGATCCCGACGAGTGGGACTACGTGGCCGTCGGGGGCGATCATCTGGCGTGGAACGAGGGAGAGCACATCCGCTGCCCGGGCTCGCTGGAGCGGGTGGGCTGGGACCCCTGGTCCGAGGCAACCGAGGAGAAGGGATTCATCACCTGGGATCTGGATCGGCGGCGGGCCGAGTTCGTCCCAGTGCCCACCCGGGTTCTGGTGGATCTGGCCCCCATCCGGGTCTCCCGGGACGCACCAGGGGAGGGCACCCGGCGACTCCGCCACTTGGTGGAGGGTATCCCGGGCGGGGTCGCCGGGAAGCTGGTCCGGATCCGCCTGAGAGGTGACATCGTCCTCCCGGAGGAAGGGGTGGAGGGAGCCTTCCTGGAGGGGCTGCGCCGGAAGGCCGCCCATCTGGAGGTGCAGTGGGGGCCGGGATCGGTGGATGGCCGCCGTCCGGCCGTGGCCTCTCTCACGGATCTCCTCCTCCCCGCCGGTCCGGGCAGCGTCCAGACCCTGCCGCCTGGGATCCATCTCGCTGTCCTACCGGAAGGAGTTGCCGACCGGGGCCTCCCCGAGGGAATCCTGGAGCCGCTGGAGGCCCAGGCGGCGGCAGGCGCCTCAGGACTGGATCAGGAGGCCCTCTTCCGGCTCCTTCTCCATGGCGGGGAGCCCGGCACGCTCCTGGAGGAAGGGGCGCGCCTGCTGGACAGCGCCTCCGCCGCGGAAGGTGGTACCGCCACCTCCAATGCGTCCGCCTCCCAGGAGGACGAACCACAGGATGGGGAAGGTGCAGCCGGCGCGGGCGAGGAGCTGGCGCCACCTGGCGGTGAACCCCCGAAGGCCTCGACGGAGGGCTCCCGAGCCGGCGGCGACGGTCCACGATCCCAAGGCGGCGCGGCCCATTCCGACGATGGCGTCGAGGAACCGGCAGCCCGGGAGCTTCGCCTCCGGCGTGAGGATCTGGTGGAGGCGGAGGGGGAGGTGGAGGCCCGGACCCTGGAGTGGGCCAGGGACCGGCAGGAGGCCGAGAGCCGGCTTCAAGCCTACCGTGACCAGGCTCTGGAGCTCCGGCGCAGGCTCCGGGAACTGGATGACGAGGGCGCGGTCTGCCCCACCTGCGAGCGAACGCTGGGCGAGGTTCGCTCGGCCCTCCGCGAGAAGCTTCAGGACGAGTGGGAGATGGTGGTACAGGACGGGAAGTGGTGGAAGCGCAGGCGGGAGCAGCTGGAGGAGCGACCCGAGGACCTGCGTGCCCTGGAGGCCGAGGCCCTCCGGCTCCGGGCCCGGCTGGAAAGGATCGAGGCGACCCGCCCCCTGGCGGCCTTCGGCGGGGGTGGGGGGGGCGAGGGTACTGCCGACCTTCCCCTGGAGGCGAAGGCGAAGGCGAAGGCGAAGGCGAAGGCGAAGGCGGAGGGGCCGAGGGGAGAGGACACCAGACGGGTACTCCTCCAGCTTGGCTCTTCCCATCTGCGTCGCTGGTTCGAAGGGCGTCTCCTGGGCCTCGCCCGCCTCCCCGGTGGCCAGGTGGGGGTCATGGATCGGGGCGGACCCCGAGCACCCTTCGGCGGCGAGCTCCCCGGAATCTCTCTCTGCCTGCATCTGGCCCTGGCCCGGGCCACGGTAGAGCGACTCTCCTCGACCCCTCGGGTGCTCCTGCTCCGGGGGGTGGACGGTCGGGGCGTAGATCCCCTGCTCCCCCTCCTGAGAGCGCTGTCGAACAGGGTTTCCCACATCGTTGTCCTGGTGCCCGGCGACGCTCCCCTCCCCGGTGATGGTCGGGTCACCGCCATTCTCCGACTCCAGTCAGGCGTCGGAGGGTCCGGCGCCCCGGACCGCGCTCTGCTCACGCCCATCAGGGCCCTCTGTCCCACCCTGGGGGTTCCTTCCGAGAACCCGGGCCGGGCCGTAGAAGGAGCCACAGCCCCGGCTTCGAGTGTTGGTGGAGGGCGCGAGTCCTCCGGAGGCTCCCGGGCGCATTGACTTGAGCCCTGGCCCTCGGGACATTCCGGCCACGGTGCCGCCGCCGCGGGATCTCCCGGTTCTTTGGACTCACCCACCGACCCCTCCACCCTTCTCCCAGCCCCCTGCGATGGATCTCGTTCCCGATTTCCAGGAGTTCTGTGATCTGGCCGCCGACGCCGGCGTAGTCCCGGTTCGCGCCGAGTTCCTCTTCGACACCGAGACGGCGGTGACCGCCTACCACAAGCTGGCCCGGCCCCCCTTCGGCTTCCTCCTGGAATCGGTGGTGGGTGGCGAGAAGTGGGCGCGCTACACATTCCTGGGAACGGAGCCGGCCCATGCCTGGCGCCTCCAGGATGGCAGGGCCCGGTGGTGGAGCCGGGGGGAGGGGTGGAGTGAGTTGGAAGGGGATGATCCGCTCTCCGAGTTGGACCGGCGTCTCCAGGCCCGTCGGCCTGCCCACGTGGAGGGGCTCCCCCGGTTCTGGGGTGGTGCAGTGGGCTACTTCGGGTACGATGTGGTCCGGGCCATCGAGCGTCTTCCCGAGTTGGCCGGCCGGGACCTGGATCTCCCGGACGCGCAGGTGGTCTTCACCGATGTCGTCCTGGCCATCGACAATCTCCTGGGACGCGCCATGGCCATCCGGTCTGTGGAGGTTGAGCCCGGGCTCTCCCGGGAAGAGCTCCGCAGCCGTTACGAGGAGACTCACCGCCGCCTGATGGGGGTGGTGGAGACGCTCCGGAGCACGGCCCCACCCCCGGCCCTCTCCCTCCGGCGGGAGCCCGGTGAGGATCCGCCTATCGTGAGTTCCATGGCCCGGGAGGCATTCGAGGCGGCGGTGGAACGGATCCGGGAGTACATCCTGGCCGGAGACGCCTTCCAGGTGGTGCTGAGCCAGCGGTTGGGGATTGACCTGGCGTCGAGCCCCTTCGAACTCTACCGCGCCCTTCGCTCACTCAACCCCTCTCCGTACCTCTTCTTCCTGGAGATGGACGGGGTCACCCTGGTGGGAGCGTCGCCGGAGGTGCTGACCCGGGTGGAGGGCGGGACCATCACGGTGCGCCCCATCGCCGGAACGCGCCGGAGGGGCGAAACGCCCGAGGAGGATGAAGCCCTGGCCCGGGATCTGGCGGCTGACGAGAAGGAGCTGGCCGAACACCGGATGCTGGTGGACCTGGGGCGCAACGATGTGGGCCGTGTGGCCCGATACGGCTCGGTGCGGGTGCCGGAGCTGATGGCGGTGGAGCGGTACTCCCACGTCATGCACCTCTGCTCCCAGGTGGAGGGGGAGTTGCGTCCCGGGCTGTCAGCCATGGACGTGCTCCGGGCCTGCTTCCCGGCCGGGACCGTATCCGGGGCACCCAAGATCCGGGCTATGGAGATCATCGAGGAGTTGGAGCCGGTGCGCCGGGGCCCCTACGCCGGCGCGGTTGGCTACCTGGGGTACGGAGGGCTGAACATGGATACCGCCATCGCCATCCGTACCGTCCTGGTACACGAGGGGAGGGCGTTCGTCCAGGCCGGCGCCGGGGTGGTGGCCGACTCGGATCCGGCCCGGGAGTATGAGGAAACCCTGAACAAGGCCCGGGCCCTCCTCCGGGCTGCCGCCATGGCGGCGCCGGCGGACGAGGCGTAGGCGCCATGGGTCAGCCCGCCCCCAACTCGTCGTAGAGGTGGAACAGGGTCTCGATCCCCTTCTCCAGATGGGCGTCCGGGAACCACTCGTCGGGAGCGTGCAGGTTGGAGCCCGGGAGCCCGAACCCCAGGAGGATGACCGGCGCACCCAGGATCTCCTCGAAGTCCGATACGATGGGGATGGAGCCGCCTTCCCCGGTGAGGACCGGTTCCCGCCCGAAGGTCCGGGTCAGAGCCGTCCGGGCAGCTTCGAAAACCGGTCCCCCCGGCGAGCCGCGCCACGGGCGGCCATGGTGGAGTTCCCGGACCTCCACCACCACCTCAGGTGGAGCCACGGCCTCCAGATGGCGGCG
>SKJY01000014.1 GCA_007121775.1 Gemmatimonadota bacterium | reverse complement strand
GATCTCCTCACCGGCGCCGAAGCCGGTGGGATGGAGGGTCACCGAAACCGCCGCCTCCGGGAAGCGCTCCCGGATCCGGGCCTCCAGCACCGGCGCCAACCGGTCGGGCACCGAATCCACCGCCAGCTCCACGGCGATCTCGCCCACCGGCCCGGCCTCCGGGTCGGCCTCCGGGGGCCACGGCGCGTCGGATGGAGCCGGCCCGGGCCGTTCCCCCGCCTCGAGCCGGTCCAACCACTGCTCCAGCTTCGCCAGCGCCAGCGCCGTCTGCCCCCAGGCGTTCCGGGCCTGAAAGAAGCGCCGGAGGTCCGTCTCCAGCTCTTCCAGCATGAACCCGCCCTTCGGCGACACCCCCGGCTCCGGGGCGTGGAGGTTGGGGAGGCGCCGGGCCAGGAGGGAGGCGGCGGCTCCCACCCCGGCGGCGTCTTCCCCGGAGACCACCAGCGCCGGGCGGTCCTCGTCTTCACCCAGCTTCACCAGCTCGATGAAGCCCGTTCCGGGAGGGTTATGGGCGCCCCTCAAGCCACTCCCCGGGTCCACCTCACCCGGGACCGCCGTGCCCCCCGCCAACATCAACCGCCCGGCCTCACGAAGCTCCTCAGTCACCGGGTGGCGGGACCCCACCAGCACCGTGAAGCCCAACTGCGCATCCGGCAGATCCCGCCCCGCAACCCGGGCCAGGGGGAGCCGGATCCCGGTGGTCTCCAGGCCGATGCGCTGCGCCAGATCCACCACCGCCTCCGGCGCCTCCGCCCCGTCCACCGACAGGAAGAGGTTGGCCAGATCCGGGAGGAGGTCCCCTCGGGTATCGTGGAAGAAGCCGCCCACCTGATAGAGCCCCGCCAGGGAGGCCGGATCCGGGGTGCGGGAGGGAGAAGAAGGGGCTGCGGGGGTGGACCAGGGCTCGGACGGCCGGATGCGCCGCTCGCTCCGCCCACCCTCGTCATCCGTCACCACCACATCGAGGCGGTGGAGCCCGGCGGGGAGGATCTCCGAGGCGCCGGCGTCGGCAAGACGCTCCATGAGCGCCCCCCGCCGCTCAGCGGTCCCGGCCTCCACCTCCACCGAGAGTCGGAGCACCCCCTCCCCCACCTCCCCGACGACGGAACGGGTGACGCGGAGGGGAAGGTCGGAGGGAGCGGTGGGGCTGGGGGTGGAGCCGTCAGCGGCGAGGCCCGGAGGGGTGAAGTCCTGGGAGCCTGTCGTCTCCCCGGGGATGCCCTCGCCGTCGCCATTGAACCCGTCCCTCTCGGCTCCATCCCCCTCCCCCGCCAGGAACGCCGCCAGCGCCTCGCGCACCTCCTCGAGCCCCGGGCCGGAGGGATCCCGGATCCCCGGGTGGATGGCCGAGAGGTGGGCGGCGGCGGCGGCCAGGCCGACCCCGTCGGCGCCGGCGAGCCAGACCCCACCCGCAGGGAGTCCGGCGGTGGGGGGCAGATGGCGGATGAGCCCCTCCCCGGGGGAGAGGGAGGCGAGCTCTTCGTCTCCGTCCACGCTGGCAGCGGCCAGGACCGCGGGCATCCGCCCCACCGCCACCACGGGGCGGGGGTCCCCCGGGTCCGGAGCCCCACCCACCTCCAGGAGCCCCAGGTCGGTGCCGTAGCTCTCGAAGGCGAGGCGGGCGCCCACATTGGCGGCGGCGGCCACCTCCGACGCCGAGGGCGCCGGGGGCACCAGGACCCGCACGTGGACGAAGTCCACATGGCCGTCCCCGTTCCGGTCCTGGAGGATGGGTCCGGCGGGGCGCAGAAGCGCGGTCAGATCGTCCACGGAAGCCCCCCTCATGGTCGCTTCAGATCCTTCAGCGGGGGTCGGTGCCGTTGCGGTTGCCGGTGCCGGCGCGGTTGCCGGTTCCGCTGCCATTGCCTGTGCCGCCGCCTCTACCGCTACCGCCGCCGTCGCCGTCGCCGCCACAGAATCGGCGGAGCCGGCCCCCAGCGGGAGGGCCAGGAGCGCCAACCCCGCCAGGAGCGCCCCTGGACGGCCCCACTTTCGGCCCCACCGGGGCCCACCCCGGGTCGCGGGCAGGACCCCGGGGCGGGGGCTCGGCTCTGGACCCGCTCCGCCCCCTGGCGCCAACTCAGTACCGGGGGAGGGGCGCATCGGGCGCCATCCCCCGCTCCACCTTCTGCTGGCGCACCATCTCCGCTACATCCTCGAGGAGCTGGCGGGCGTCGTAGACGATCCCGTCCTTGATGGTGTAGCGGATTCCGCCCACCCGCCCGGGGAGGCCCGTTTCGTCGTCCAGCTTCACCGCTCCGGTCCCGTAGAGGACCTTCAGGTTCGCCAGGGGATTCTCGTCCAGGAGGATGAGGTCGGCGAGCTTCCCCACCTCGATGGTCCCCACCGGCGGCTCCTCGCCCTTGGGCTCCCAGAGCTCCTGGGCGCCGTACAGCGTGGCGGACTGGATCACCTCCAACGGGTGGAGCCCCACCTCCCGCAGAAGCTCCAACTCTTCGATGAAGGCGAAGCCGTACGTCTTGTAGATGAACCCGGCGTCGGAGCCGGCGGTGAGGCGCCCTCCGGCCCGGTGGAAGTCCCGGAGGAAGTCCATCCAGCGGCGGTAGAAGGCGCGCCACTCGGCCTCTTCCTCCGTGCCCCAGTAGAACCAGTACGAGCCGTGGGCCCGCCGGTCCGGGGCGAAGAAGTCCCAGAGTGAGGGGAGGGTGTAGGTGTCGTGCCACTCGGCCTGCCGGGCCCGCATGAAGTCCCGGTTGGCCTCGTAGATGGTCATCGTGGGGTTGATGAAGAAGTCCAACTCCACGAACTCCCGCACCAGGGCGTTCCACTCGTCGCTCCCGGGCTCGTGCACCATGTTCCAGATACGGGCCACCTCGGCGAAGCGATGCTGCTCGTTCTGGTAGTTGTAGTCCAGGCGGAAGGGCTGGATCTGGTGGTCCCTCATCAGGGACTCCATGAGCCCGTAGAAGTGGGTGAGGCTCGTGAGCCCCGCCCGCGCAGCGTCCCGAGCGTTCATGTGGGCCACCCGGGGCTGGGCCAGGTGCGCCGTACTCCCCATCCCCACCTGATTCGCCTCATCCACGATGGCGGTGAAGAGGGGCGGCTCCATGGCGCCGGTGTGGAACTTCACCCCGTCCACCCCCTGCTCGTGGGCCCAGCGCACCCATTCCCTGCCCTTCTCCGGCGTGTCGATACGTCCCCGGTCCCACCCAGAGCCGGGACGCTGATAGTTGATGATCCGAGGCGCCACGATCTCGTTGGCGGCGCTCCGGGCCTGCTCGCTGAGGGACAGGTCGAAGCCGGTTAGGGCCACCCCCCGCACCGTGGTGATCCCGTGGGCCAGCCAGAGCTTATAGGCGTATTCGAACTCGGGATTCTTCGGCGCGCCCCCGGCGTGGACGTGGGTGTCGATGAAGCCGGGGAGGACGTACATCCCGTGGGCGTCGATCTCCTGGGTGGCGCCGCCGGGGCGTCGGCCCTCATCGATCTCCACCCCCGGATACCCCACCGTCCGGATCTCCACGATGCGGTTGCCCTCGATGACGATGTCCGTGGGTCCCGCGGGAGGAGCGCCGGTGCCGTCGATGAGAACGGCGCCCCGGATGATGAGGCGCTCAAACGGCCCCTCCCCCTCGTCGGGTCCGCGATCCGGGGCCGGTACCGTCTGGGCCCCGGCCAGCGCCGGGAGGAAGATGAGAAGGAGAAGGGCTGAAAAACGGCGCAGGGGAAGTGCCTTCATGGGCGCTGCTCCTTGGGAGTGAGGGTTCGCTCTGGGTCCGGCTCCAGTCCGAACCATAATGGCCCCCATGGGAGTGCAGCGACAGAGCGGGACCCGGCGCCCGCAGCCTCCGCATCCCTCCCCCCTCACATCCGGCGATACGCCGGTCCGCTTCCTCCCTCCCGCGGGGTCCAGCGGGGACCCACCACATCGGTGGCCTTGCAGTCGATGCAGTTGGGGGCGTTCACGATGAGCTTGTCGCCCTCCCGCTCGTAGACGCCGGCGGGGCAGACGTGCTCGTAGAACTCGGCCATCTCCGGAGAGATGTCCTCACCCACGATGAGGTGAGAGGGGATGTCGTCCCGGGTCTTGTTCCCCGACTTGAAGACAGCGTCCACCTTGGAGAAGGTGAGCTCGCCATCGGCCTGGAAGGCGGGGGCCGGAGCCTCCAGGGAGCGGGCCTCGGCGGCGTCTTCCTCCACCGCGATGCGGCCGCCGGGGAAGCGCCCGCCGGTGACGGTCATGAGCCCCGCCTTCACCCCGCCGCTGTAGAAGCCGGACTTGAAGGCCAGCCGCATGTTCCGGGTGCGGTACAGGTCCTTCATGATGTACGAATCGTTCACCGACTTGGTGTACGAGGCGAGGCCGGCCTCGGAGGTGTCTCCCGCCTTCAGCGCCTGGAAGATGGCGCGCCCTGCCAGGATCCCCGATTTGACGGCGTAGTGGATCCCCTTGAGGCTCGGCACGTCCACGTACCCGGCGGCGTCTCCCACCACCAGGGCGCCGTCGCCGTGACGCCGCTCGGCCACCGAGTAGTAGCCGCCCTCGGGGATGGTCTTGGCGCCCCACTCCACCATCTCACCCCCGGCCAGGATCTCCCGGACCATGGGGTGCTGCTTGAACTGCTGCAGGAGGCCGTGGACGTCCAGGCGGGCGTCCCGGTAGTCCAGCCCCACCACGAGCCCCAGGGAGACCATGTTGTCGCCCATAGGGTAGATCCAGCTCCCGCCGAAGGCATCGGTCGGGAGGGGCCAGCCCAGGGTGTGGATCACCCGATCCAGCGGCTTCTTCACCTCCCACAGCTCCTTCACCCCCAGGGCGTAGATCTGCGGGTTCTGGGAGGTGACCCCCTGCCACTGGAGCCAGCTCTGGGT
>SKJY01000060.1 GCA_007121775.1 Gemmatimonadota bacterium | reverse complement strand
AGTTGGGGAACCTTCGCCATCATGCTTCCCATCGCCGTCCCGGTGGGGATGACGCTGGGGCTTCCCCTTGCACCCTTTGTGGCGGCGGTGCTCTCCGGGGGGATCTTCGGAGATCACTCCTCTCCCATCTCCGACACCACCATCATCTCGTCCATGGCGGCGGCCACAGACCATATCGACCACGTACGGACCCAGCTTCCGTACGCCATGCTTGCGGCGGGGCTCGCCACAGTCGCCTTCGGCGTGGTGGGAGCGACGCTGGGATGACGGGGACGCCCCGGCGGGATCGCCGTCGCGCCGTCGGGGTAGCCGCCCCACCGGAGGGGGGCGTGCCGGACGGCTGTGCCCTTCTACCCAACGTCATGGCCCGTGGGATCGGGGCCAGCAGCCGATCCGGATCCCGATACGACAATCCCCTCGATCACCGATCCAGGGGTCCTGAACAGACCGACGAGCAAGTCAACCTCTGAACCCCAACGCACGGAGTGCGCGCGTGAACATCATCGTATGCGTCAAGCGGGTGCCTGACACCGAGACCCGGATCCGGGTAGGTGGCGACGGAACCTCCATCGATCCCAGCGGCGTCAAGTACGTCCTGAGCCCCTACGACGAGTTCGCCGTGGAGGCGGCCCTCCGCCTGAAGGAAGCCCGGGGCGAGGGGGAGGTCACCGTGGTCTCGCTGGGTGACGACGCGTCGCAGGAGACCCTCCGTACCGCCCTGGCCATGGGCGCCGATCGAGCCGTTCTGCTCCAGGGTGAGGTGACCCCGGACGGCCTGGCCACGGCTCGTGGCCTGGCGGCGGAGATCGGTGAATCGGACCCGCCCTTGGTCCTCCTGGGGGTCAAGGCCGCGGATGATGACGGGCAGCAGGTGGGCCCCATGCTCGCCACCCTGCTGGGGCGCCCCTGCGCCACGGCGGTTTCGAGCTTCGAGGTGACCGATGAATCTGTGGTCTGCCGGAGCGAGGTGGAGGGAGGAACCCGCGTACTGGAACTCCCCCTCCCGGCAGTGGTGACCATCACCAAGGGCGAGTACGAGCCCCGGTATGCCTCCCTGAAGGGGATCATGGCGGCGAAGCGGAAGCCGCTGGAGAAGAAGGAGGCCCAGACCGGTCCATCCCGGCTCCGGGTGAAGGCAGTGGAGCTTCCGCCGGAGCGGACCGCCGGCCGGATCGTGGGTGAAGGCCCCGATGCGGTGCCTGAGCTCGTCCGACTCCTCCGGGAAGAGGCCAACGCCCTCTGATCCCCCCCCCGTCATCACCAACACATGGAAGGAAAGGGACAGCATGAAGATTCTGGCAATTGCAGAGCAGCGCGACGGGAGCCTCCGGGGGGTGTCTCGGGAGATCGTATCGGCGGCGGCGGGTATCGCCATCGGCCATGAGGGCGAGGTGGATGTCCTGCTGGTGGGAGGGGAGGGCGTCGAAGGCCTCGCCTCCGGCCTGAACGGGTCCGGCGCGGCCCGCGTCCTGGTGGCCTCCCACGAGGCGCTGGCCGAGTATCACCCGGACGGGTATGCCCGGGTGCTCAAGGGTGTGGTGGAGAGCGGCGGCTACGACGCCGTCTTCCTCCCGGCCACAAGCCAGGGCAAGGATCTGGCACCGCGGCTGGCGGCACTCCTGGATGTGCCCCTGGCCCAGGACATCACCGGGATTTCGGTGGTGGACGGAGCGCTGGAGCTCGTTCGACCGGTCTACGCAGGCAAGGCCTTCACCCGCATCTCGGTGGATGCCGCACCGGTGCTGGCCACCCTGCGCCCCAACGTCTTCCAGCCTCAGGACTGGAACGCCGAGGTGGATGTGGAGTCGGTGGAGATCTCGGAAGATCCGGCCTCGTGGCCCACCCGGGTGGTGTCGTTCGAGGCCACCGGGGGGGATATTCCCGATGTGGCCGAGGCGGGGATCGTGGTTTCCGGAGGTCGAGGGCTCAAGGATCCGGAGAACTGGAAGGTCCTGGAGGATCTCCGGAGCGCCCTGGGTGCCTCGGCAGGGCTTGGTGCCTCCCGGGCCGTGGTGGATGCCGGGTGGCGGCCCCACGGCGAGCAGGTGGGGCAGACCGGGAAGACGGTGGCGCCCAAGCTCTACTTCGCCATCGGGATCTCCGGGGCCATCCAGCACCTGGCCGGCATGCGCACCGCCGGAACCATCGTGGCGGTGAATCGGGACGCCGACGCGCCCATCTTCAAGGTGGCCGACTACGGGATCGTGGGAGATCTCTTCGAGGTCGTTCCGCGGCTCACCGAGGAGATCAAGACCCTGAAGGGAGAGGGTTGAGGCGCCAACCGTCCAGGGGCTGAGATGGTGGGCGGCGGCCACCGGAACCGCTGCCGTCCGGAGGAGAGCGCCGCCGCAGGAGGGGTCGGCTCGGGGATGCCCGGGTCGGCCCCTCGGTCCATTGACTCCCCTGGGTCCGCAATGGAGGTGTCGGGCGCGCCCCCCCGGGCGGACCTAGTGGCCCTAGGGCCGGCCCCCCAGATAGAGGGCCGGATCCACGGGACGCCCGCTGACCCATACTTCGAAGTGGAGGTGGGGACCTGTGACCCGCCCGGTGGCCCCGCTCAGGGCGATGACCTGTCCGCCCGACACCTGCTCTCCCGTGCGGACCCGGAGTTCCGAGAGGTGGGCGTAGGCCGAAAGGGAGCCTCCCCGATGCTCGAGCCAGATCACCTTCCCGTATCCCCGCATCTCCCCTGCGAAGCGGACCCTTCCTCCCCGCATGGCCCGAACCGGTGTTCCGGTGGGAACGGCGATGTCGATGCCCCGGTGGATGGCCGGCGTCCACCCGTTCCATCGGATGCCGAAGGGCGAACTCACCGGCCCCTCCACAGGCCAGCGGGGGAGGGCACAGCCGGCCATCAGGAGGACGAGGCCTGCCAGGACGACAGAGAGAAGGGCCGGACGGCGGAGGTTGGCCATGGTGGTGAGCCGGCGGGAGACCGGGGGGCCGGGCTCAGAACCGGTAGGAGCCCCCCAGCACCAGAGCGCCTACGCTGGGCCACTCCTGCTCGGGCACCGATCCGTACTGCTCCTCGAACTGGAAGAAGGCCCGGGGCGTCCCCGCCTTCCAGAGGTGGAGGAGGGCGTCGACGCGGAAGGTCAGGTTTTCGGTGGGGAGCCAGCGGGTTCCGGCGCCCAGCACGCCCAGGAAGGACGGCCCCAGGGTGAAGCGCTCCTCCGAGACCAATTCGTCTTCCAGTGAGCTTCGGGGGGTCAGGTCACCGGCCACACCCCCTCCCATGAGGACGAAGGGTGCGAGTCCATGCCAGGTGCGCGCCCCGGTGAGCGTGAAGCGGAGACGTCCGTCGATCCCTGCCACCAGGGAGTTGGAGGTCCCGAGGAGTTCGGGAAGCTGCTCATCGGGATCCACAGTGGGATCGAACACATTCCGGTCCGTGGGAAGGAAGAAGGCGGTACCCTCCAGCGCGAAGGGGCCTGAGAGCTCGATCCCGTAGCGGGCGCCCACCATGATCCCGCCGCCCGGCGCCAGATCCAGCTGTCCCCGATTCTCCTGGGCGATCCCCACGAAGATCCCGGCCGAGTGGCGGGTGTCGATGAACTGATATGGGGAACGGATCTGTTGGGCCTCGGCGGACTGGACCCCGAGGCTTCCAACCATGAGGAAGAGGGCCAGCACGGGGAGGAGGACCTGCCCGAAGGTCCGACGCGCTTCGGATCCTGTCCGGTGGGAGCTGCCCGGGCGATGGGATCCGGCGGAGTTGGGGGATTCCCCCCTGGGATACTGGGGACGGCGGACCGTGGGTGATGGCATGGACGGCGTCGGAAGACCGAGGGTGGGTGGCATGTGGCGGCGACCGGAGAGTCCGGAGCCAATGGGACCGGCAGAAGCTACCGGGAGCGCGGTCCGGGGATCAAGTGAGACACCACGGGGGCAGCTTCGTTTCCCCTCCCTTGAATCCTTCCCCCGGTGACGTTCGTATAGAGACAGGACGCCGTCTCGCTGGGGGAGGTCTGGGGCCACAGGGCCCTCTCCCTTCCCCGCCAGACCTGACGCTCGACCCACCCGGAGTCCGAATCCCCATGTATTGCTGGTCATGTGGCGCCGAGCGAGGCGATGTCCGGAGCGGGTGTCCCGGCTGCGGGGCCGGTCCTGTACCGCTGGATCTCCCGGATGTGGGGGGCTACCAGGCCGGCGCCCCAGGCCCCTCCCATCGACATTCGGGCTCCGGGCCCCCTCACCAGGTCTCAGGGCCTCCGCATCGGCCCTCCGTCGCCGGCTCGCGCCACCCCACCCCGGACGCCGATTGGGGGATGGATCGGGAGGGCCGGGACTGGTTGCAGTGGGGTGAGCGGTCCCGGGTTCGGGTCTGCGGAGGGTGCGGCTACCGGGGTGAGGGAATCGGATACTTCCGCCGAACGGCCCACGTGGTCCTTCTGGTGGGGGCCGGGCTCCTCACCTACGGGGTCGGGGCCCTCCTCTACTGGCTCATCAAGAGGAATGACGACGTATGCCCCCGATGCGGGATCTCCTGGCGACGGAGCCGCCCTCTGGGGGCGGAGTTGCCTCCCGCCGGTGGGACGGGAGCGGGCGTGGTGGGAGGTGGCCGGCTTCCTCCGGGACAGGGACGGGGGAGTCGCGGCGGAGGGCAGGGTCGGAGTGGAGACGCGCTTCCCAGCGGGGGTGGGGTGCGCAGCGTCATGGGGGTCATCCTGGCCCTCATGGCCCTCCTCTTCCTGGGGATCGGGATCGTGGAGGCAGAGGGAATGGGTGTGGTCCTCTCCCTGGTCTTCGGCGCCGGCGGAGCCGCTGCCTTTGCCTCCGGCGTGAAGGCCCGCCAGGGCCGCCGAGCGGCAGTGCTCCGCCGGGCCCAGTCCCGTGTGCTGGAGCTGGCCAGGGAGCAGGGCGGGGTCCTGACTGCCACCGAAGTGGCCTCTCGCCTGGACCTCTCCCTGGAAGGGGCAGAGCGAGTCCTCCTCTCGCTGGACGATGGGTTCCGGATCCGCTCGGAGGTCACCAAGGAAGGGCTTCTGGTCTTCGAGTTCCCCGAGATCCTCTGGCGTCGCCGGGGCGGTGGACTGGACGGGGAATCCCGCCGTCTTGGAGGTTCAGCGGAGGGGGCATAGCTTCCGAGTCATGCGACGGATCACCGATGACGACGGTTCGATCTGGGACGTCCTTGTGGGACGGGCGTCCTGGGGCGTTTTCGTGCTCCTCTTCGTTCCGGTCGGGGGCGCTTCATCCGGATCGCCGCGCCAGTGGATGCTGGAGGCGGAGGCGGCGGATCAGGCGGAGCGCGCCCTGGCAGGGATGAGCGAGGAGGAGTTGAAGGAGCGGCTGCGCCAGGCGGGGCCCCGGGAACCGTGAGCTTCAGGCTGTTCCCGACGGCGGATGCCGGGACGCCCTGGTCTGACCCAAGGTCGGTGGCCGCTGATGTGACCACTTGGAATCCGCCGGGATTGGCTTTCGATCCACTACGACACCGGAAGGGGAGATGCCGATGGAGATGGTGCGGGAGTTCCGGGATGCCGATGGGCGCCTCTGGCAGGCGGGCTACGGCTACCGGGAGGGACTGGATTATCAGGGACGCTACTATCTGTGCTTCCGACCGGCGGAGGGCGGCGATGGTACCCAGGGCGGGGCGGTGGTGTCCCTCCAGGACGTGCGCTGGAACAGCGAGCACACGGTGCTCCGTCGCCTGGAAACCTTCTCTGAGGTGGAGCTCCGCCGACGCCTTCGCTCGGCGGTGGGGCGGGCGGCTGAGGGAGCCCGGTCCTGACGGAGGTCCCTGAGGATCGCGCCGGGCGAACCTGCGACGGCGGGGTAGGGGAGGGGGAACGAGGGCCGTGGGAAGAGTCCCTTGACCCGGATGCGCTCCGGGAAAGGGAATTCCCGGGCCTCGGCGCTTCCATCCACCTGGACGCCGCCTCCTGGGGGCCCTTCCCCCGCCGCACCCGGAGGGTGCTGGATGAGATCGCCGGACGACGGGAGGTGGGCGGGGCTCTGGAGCCCGACTTCTTCACCCGGTATCTGGGTCACGCCAGAGCCGGGGCCTCCGGCCTCCTGGGGTGTCCGGTGGAGGAGGTGGCACTGGCGCCCAACACCACCTGGGGAATCCAGGTGGCCGCTACCCTGGTTGGAGCCGGTCCACCGGGCCGTATCCTCTATCTTCACGGGGAGTTCCCTGCCAGCGTCCTCCCGTGGCGGAGGTTGGTGGATGGGGGGTTCTCCCTTGAGGAGATCCCCTCGGATTCCCTGGGCAGGCCACGGTTCGACCGTCTCCTGGAGCGGATCGAGACCGCTCCCGACCTCCGCGCCGTAACCCTCTCCCTGGTGCAGTTCGCCACCGGGGTCGTGGCCGATCTGGACGTGGTAGTGAAGGCGTGTCGGCGTCGAGGGGTCTTCCTGGCGTTGGACGCCATTCAGGGGATGGGGATCCTCCCCCTGCCCAAGGTGGCGCTGGAGGCCGACATCATCGCATCCGGAGCCCAGAAGTGGCTCCTCTCGCCCTGGGGCTCCGGCTTCATGCGGCTGCACCCTCGGCACCTGCCGGGGGGATCACCCCTTCCTCCGGTGGTGAGTTGGTTCGGCTTTGAGAGCGCGCTGGACTTCACCACCCTGCTGGACTACGACCCGGTGCCGCTCCCGGATGGGCGGCTCTTCGAGCCGGCGACCCTGGGGATCCAGGACTTCGCTGGGATGGGCGCCTCGGTGGAGCTCATCCTGGAGGTGGGGGTGGAGCGAATCCGGCACCACGTCCTGACGGTGCTTGAGCCTCTGGTGGATTGGATCCGGCGCCGGGATGATGTGCAGCCGGTGACACCCCTGGACGACCTCCGGCAGCGTGCGGGGATCGTGGCCTTCCGTACGCCGCGGACCGGGGAGGTGGCCGCCGCCATGGCTGAGGCCGGGATCACCCTCTCGGTCCGGGAGGGGTTGGTGCGCTTCTCCCCGCACCTCTATACCAGGCCCAACGATATGGCCCGGGCGGTGGAGGTTTTGGAGGCCGCCCACCGGTAAGCCGAGGCCGTCCGGGGGACTGGGGTGGAACGGGTTTCCAACGCCGGGCCCACGGCGTGGGCCGCGCCACCGCCCCCTCCCCTGGCTACGGCCCGGACGTCACCTGTCTGCCCCCCGCACCGCGTGCCGTATGAGTCGGCGGATCCCCTCCGGGAAGGGGATCCTGGGCGTCCACCCCAACTCCGCCTCCGCCCGGCTCGGGTCTACCGCGTAGCGGAGGTCGTGGCCCGGGCGATCATCCACGAAGCGGATGAGGCGACGGTGGGGGGCAGCCTGGGGCCGCTCCTCATCCATGAGACGGCAGATGGTCTCTACAACCTCCAGGTTCCCCCGCTCATCCCGCGCTCCCACCAGGTAGTCGGACCCGGTGCGACCACCCTGGACAATGGCCAGGAGTGCCCGGCAGTGGTCCTCCACATGGATCCAGTCGCGCACATTCATCCCGTCGCCGTAGATGGGGATGGGCTTCCCCTCCAGACAGGCACGGATCACGGTGGGGATGAATTTCTCGTCGTGCTGATGGGGACCGTAGTTGTTGGAACAGCTGGAGATCACCGTGGGGAGGCCATAGGTCCTGTGATAGGCTCGTACCAGATGGTCCGAGGAGGCCTTGGAGGCGGCGTAGGGCGAATTGGGCGCGTAGGGGCTCGCTTCCGTGAAGGGGGGCTCGCCTGGAAGGAGTTCTCCCCGGACCTCGTCGGTAGAGACGTGATGGAAGCGCACGTCACCCCGCCCGGTCCACGCCTCCCGGCAGGCTTCCAGTAGGGTGAAGGTGCCGGTGATGTTGGTTTGGATGAAGACGGCCGGACCGGCGATGGAGCGGTCCACATGGGACTCGGCTGCCAGATGCATGACCGTGTCCACCCCTTCACCCTCGCCGAGGAGGGCTCGCACCCGCTCCCCGTCACAGATGTCTCCCTGGACGTGGGTGAGGCGAGGTGTCCCTGCAAGATGGGAGAGGTCGTCGAGGCGGCCCAGGTCCCCGGCGTAGGTGAGGAGATCCAGATTGATGACCTGGGCCTCCGGAAGCGACTGGAGCAGGAGGCGCACCAGATGAGACCCGATGAACCCGGCACCGCCGGTGACCAGGATGCGTCGGGGGCGGTGGTGCTCTCGACCCATCCCTACCTCAGGGCCTGTCCTGGAGTCCCCCATCGGCGTGGGTCTCCCGCGCCGTGGCGGCAGGGGAGCCGGTGGTGCGTCGAGCGGTGGCGGAAGGTAGGCCGTCATGGCCCAGGGGGCGGCTGAACGAAGCCAACTGGATTCCGATCTGGTCTTCCACCCGCTTGGCGGCTGCGGTGGACGGGACGTTGTTGGCCATGATGCTGAAATAGACCGGGTCCCCGGAGAGAGTGTTCACCCGGCCGGAGAGGGCAGACACCCGGTTGATGGTGCCGGTCTTGGCTCGGAGGTTCCCCGCCGCCGCCGACCGGTACATGCGTCGGATGCCCTGCCGATCACCGGCCTCAGGAAGGGATTCCCAGAAGACCGGGCCGTGGGGGTCTCCCTCCATGTGGGCCAGGAGTTGGACGAAGCCCACGGGCTGCGCTCGATTGAAGCGCGAGAGGCCCGATCCGTCCTCGATGAGGAGTCCGTCGGCGTCGACCCCCACCACCTCGGTGAGGTAGTCCGTCAGGGCCGCCGCTCCCGACTCGAAGGAGGCCGTCCCCGCTGTGACCCGCCCCAGGGTGAAGAGGAGAGCGTCGGCGTAGAGGTTGTGGCTCCGCTGGTTCACTACCGCCAGGAGATCCGGGAGGGGCGGTGAGGTGTGGACGGCCACGGTCCAGATCCGCTCACTCTGGAGCGCCGGTGCCACCACCGAAACCTGGGAGACGAGGGAGTGGGCTGGATCGCTCACCCCCTGGGGCCGACCCTGCACCCTGATGCCGTCCTCCACCAGGATCCGGTGGAGGATGGAGGCGGCGAAGCTGGGCGGATCGGAGACCGTCATGCGCCGCCAGATGTCCCCCTGGCCCGGGCGGATCTCTCCCTGGACTACGATGGGTTCGTCGGGGTCATCCCGAACGATGAGGAGAGGTCGGCGCGAGGCTCCTGCTACCGTGAGCCCCTGGTTGTCCATGGGGAGGAGGGCTCCGGTGGGGTGGGTGCGGACCTCAGGGCGGGCTCCCGGCGAGGTCGCCCGGATCTGCAGCGACACCACATTCTCATTCCACGAGAGCCCGGAGATGGGCGCGGCGTACCACTCATTCAGGCTGTGGGCGTTCCACGATGGGTGCCTCGTGGGGCCTGTGAAGAAGGATCCGTCTCCCACCACGCTCCCGGTGACCGTGTGGATCCCCTGCTCCCGCAAGGCGCGGGCGAACTCCCGGAAGGGGGCTTCCGCGGAGGAGAGGAGCCGGGATGCCATGGAGGGATCGCCGGTGCCGTAGAGAATCAGGTCTCCGTCCAGCACCCCATTCTCCACCGAGCCCCGGGCCAGGAGGTAGGTGGGGAAGCGGAATTCCGGCCCCAACTGGTGGAGGGCTGCCGCCGAGGTGAAGAGCTTCTGGTTCGACGCGGGGGCCAGCGCAGCCCCGGCGTTCCGGGCGAAGAGGACCTCGCCGTCGTGGGCCGACACGGCCAGGACACCCCATTCCCCAGTGCGACCGGCCCCCGTACCCAGAAGACTCAGGAGTTCACCCTGGAGAAGGGCCACCGCCGGTGAGGGTGCCGTTGGCCCTTCCTCCAGAACGGCGGGGAGGACGAGTGGGGACGCCGGTACTTCCTCCCCGAGCGCCGGTGTTGAGGCCGCCGGCGACTCTGCCAGGGCGGAAGAGACACCATCCTCCGACAGTGGAGCGGAGACCGGCACAAAGGCCCCGCTCAGGGCCAACGTCGCCGCCAGCGGCATGATCCGCCTGAGCTTTCGTCTCCGACGAGGCGGGTGGCCGTCGAGGGAGAGGGGCGGGTCGTACCGGGTCATGGCAGGGTCTCGTTGGAGGAGGCGCGTCGGTGGGGGCGATCCCTTCGACTCCTCAAGTTTCGGTGTGTTCCCCGAATACGCCACCCCCGCCCCCGAATCTCTTCGGGACTCGGCGAGATGGGTAGGGGGCTGTGGGGCCCGGGGCGGCTGCCCTACGGGTGGCTGCGGGGACGGGGGGCGAGCCCGTCCAGCGGGTCCTGGCCCGGGAGTGGGATCACCACGCCGGGGTTCAGGATCCCCTCCGGATCCAGCACCTCCTTCACCTCCCGGAAGGCACCTTCCAGGCGATCTCCCCAGATCCGGCGAAGGAAGGGGGCCCTCAGGCGGCCATCCCCGTGCTCCCCGGCCAGCGTCCCTCCCAATTCCGCCACCAGGTTCGCCACCTCTTCCAGGGTACGCTGCACCCTGGGCCGCCAGTCGGGAGACTCAACATCCACCAGGGGATTCACATGGATGTTTCCGTCCCCGGCGTGTCCGAAGACCACCGCATCGAAGCGTGCCTCCCGTAGAATCCGGTCCAGTCCCTCAAGATACCGCCCCAACATGGGGACGGGGACCACCGAGTCCTCGATGAACTGGGTGGAGACGAGACCGCGGCTGGCCTGGCGTGCGATGATGGGGCTGGCGGCTTTCCTTAACTTCCAGAGCTGATCGGCCTCCTGGGCGGAGCGGGCGCGAAGGCCCTCTCCGGCGTGGCGCCGCCCGACCTCCTGAGCTCGGTCCAGCCTGGTGGCCACCTCCTCCCGGGAGCCCTCTACCTCAACCAGGAGGAGCGCGTAGGCGTCCCGGGCCAGTGGCGCGGCGGGGCCTTCCCAATTCAGCCCCGATATCTCCAGGAACCGGCGCCCCAGCATCTCGCAGGCCACGGCGCCCGCCTCTTCCAGCTCCATGACCAGCGAGACCAGCTCACCCGGGTCCCGGACCCGAAGGAGTAGGACCCCCCGGGCGTCAGGGATAGGGGCAGTCCGGAAGCGCACCTCGGTAACGACGGCCAGCGTCCCCTCGCTCCCCACCAGGATCTCCATGAGGTTCGGGTCCCGGTCCGGGGTCGAGGGGAGGAAGCGGTCCAGTGCGTAACCGGAAGAGTTCTTCCGTACCCGGGGCCATCCAGGTAGAAGCCCGTCAACTCCCCTGTCTGCCGTGAGGTGGGCGAAGGTGGAGCGCGCCGCCAGTTCCCGAAGGGAGCGGGCCAGGGGCCCTTCGCCGGTGCCGTCCCTGGCCAGGCGGAAGGACTCGCCGGTCCGGTCCACTCCGGCCAGGGCCTCCACCCAGAGGTGGGTGGCTCCGTGGCCGAATGTGCCGGCTCCCGCCGAGTTGTTCGCCACCAGCCCTCCCGCCGTGCACCACGCCGCAGAAGCCGGCAGGAAGGGGAGGCGGCGCCCAAGGGTCCGGCGGACGGCGGCGTCCACCGCGTCGGCCACCGCTCCGGCTCCGGCCAGGACCGTGCCGGTTTCCCGGTCAACATGGATCTGGGAGACACCATGGGCCACGGCCAGAACCACCGAGGGCCCCAGGTTTCCGCCGGGCATCCCGGTGCCGCCACCGCGGGGGACCAGGGAGAACCCGTGGCTGGCGGCCCAGGCTACAACCGTGCCGACGTCTTCAGGGCCTTGGGCCTCGAGATAGGCGAGCGGGCGTGCCTGGAAAGGACCCGAGACAAGGGAGGCACGACGTGACGCTTCCTCCCCCTCCCAGGTGCGACCCTGGAAGGAGGGGGGGAGGGGGGGGATGGCGGTCAGTGGTGGACCTGCACCTCTCCGGGGACGGCGCCCCGAGCTTCACAGTGGGAGCAGTAGCCGGTGAACTCCAGACGGTAGCCCGTCACGTGGAAGTCCTTGGTTCGCTGCTCCAACTCGGAGATCTCCTTCGACGGGAGATGACCCGAGATGTCGAAGATCCGAGAGCAAGAGAGGCAACGGGCGTGGTGATGGGGGTCGGTCCGGCCGTCGTAGCGGGCCGAGCCATCCCCGTAGGTGAGCTTGACGGCAAGGCCGCAGCCCACCAGGGTTTCCAACGACTTGTAGACGGTGGCCAGAGAGATGACCGGGACTTCCGGACGCACGGCCAGAAAGACCTCATCGGCCGTGGGATGCTTGTCCGTTGTCGCAAGGAAGCGATAGACCGCGGCGCGTTGCTCCGTGAAGCGCTGGCCGCTCGCCTCCAGGGCTTCTCTCAGGACGTCGTCGTGGGACCGGTCGAGATGAGCCATGGCGGTTGCGCGTGTGAACGACTGGAAGGTACTCGAGTGCAGCGTCTGAAATCTACTTGGGAGGCGGAAATAGTGTCAACCAGAATCGTTCTCCGCAGTGAGGCGGGCTCATGACCGAGTGGCGTGACGAATCCGGAGCCATCCTAACCCTGGAGCCCCTCATCGAGGCCGTCCGGGATGGTGCCGAGGGTGCCGGTTGGGAGTTGTCCGGACTCCAGAAGACCACGAGTCACGAGTTCGAGGGTCGATGGGCAGGCGAGTCCACCCGGTCGGCCTACCTGTTCTTCCACCGCGATGATCTCCCCGATGAGGTTTCGGTGGAAGCCTTCCTGGACGAGACGGGCCGGGGCCTGCGGGGAAACCTCTCCCTTGTGGTCGAAGGGCCCGAGTTGGCGGCGTTGCCCCCGGTGCCCCATCTCCTCAGCAGCCTCTCCGCCGCGGTCCGGGCCACCCTTCCCTCGGGGTACCGGACCCCGGTGACGCTGCGGTCCGGGTTGCCCGATGCGGACCACCCTCCGGAGTCGGCGGAGATCCAACTCAGGGTGAAGCTTCGGTTTCCGGGGGTGGCCCTGGAAGCTGGGCGTTCTGCCGTGTCGGCTCTCACCTCAGCCACCGTGTCGGCCTTCGAGTCGCTCCTGGCGCGACCTGAGGTCCGGGTTCTCCTCCGGGACCAGCATGAGTGAAGGGGTTGTGTCGCCCCAGGTCTGCGCACTGACGCTTGTGCGGTGAGGCGGAAAATCCATACTCTCCTTCCACGATATCTTCGGAGCCAAGTTCGGTTACCCCCGCCTGCAAGGAGCCGCAAGCCATGACATCAGCCGAGATCCCCCTGGACGACCTTCTCCGTGAAGATCGTCGGTTCCCTCCCCCGGAAGGGTTCAGCGAGCGGGCCCTGGTATCGGACCCGGCCGTCTACGAAGAGGCCGAAGCGGATCACGAGGCGTACTGGGCTCGTTGGGCCGGCGAACTGGACTGGTTCGAACCGTGGGAAAAGGTGCTGGAGTGGGATCCGCCCCACGCTCGCTGGTTCACCGGCGGCAAGCTGAATGTGGCCTACAATTGCCTGGACCGGCATCTGGACGGACCCCGGCGGAACAAGGCCGCCCTCATCTGGGAGGGGGAGCCGGGGGATGTGCGCACCTACACCTACTGGGACCTCCACCGTGAGGTCTCCCAGCTTGCCAATGGTCTAAGGGAGTTGGGGGTGAAGAAGGGGGACCGGGTGGCCATCTACCTCCCCATGGTCCCCGAGGCGGCCATAAGCATGCTGGCGTGCGCCCGCATCGGCGCCATCCATTCGGTGGTGTTCGGGGGGTTCTCGCCCAATTCCCTGGCCGACCGGATCAATGATGCCCAGGCGAAGGTGCTCATCACCGCCGATGGAGGCTACCGGCGGGGGAATGTGATACCCCTCAAGCGGAATGCCGACGATGCGTTGGAGCGCACACCCAGCATCGAGCATGTGGTGGTGGTGGCCCGGGGCTGGAACATTGCTCGCACCACCCAGACCTCTCTCAAGCCGGGGCGGGACCTCTGGTATCACGATCTCATCCGAGGTGTGCCTACCAAGTGCCAGGCGGAGCCCATGGAGGCGGAAGATCACCTCTTCGTCCTCTACACCTCCGGGACCACCGGGAAGCCCAAGGGGGTGGTCCACTCAACCGGCGGGTATCTGACCCAGGCCTACGCCACCACCAAGTGGGTCTTCGACCTTCAGGAAGACGACGTCTACTGGTGTACCGCAGATGTGGGGTGGATTACGGGGCATTCGTACATCGTCTACGGGCCCCTGGCCAATGGCGCCACCATGGTCATGTACGAGGGAGCCCCGGACTTCCCCCATCGGGGACGCTTCTGGGAGCTGTGCGAGAAGTACGGTGTGACCGTATTCTACACCGCTCCCACTGCGGTTCGCGCCTTCATGAAGTGGGGTGAGGAGTGGCCGGCTCGCTACGATCTGGGCCAGCTCCGTCTCCTGGGGAGTGTGGGAGAGCCCATCAATCCCGAGGCCTGGGTCTGGTACCACAGGCACATCGGCAGGGATCGGTGCCCCATCGTGGACACGTGGTGGCAGACGGAGACGGGAGCCATCATGATTACCCCCCTCCCAGGGGTCACAGAGACCGCTCCCGGCAGCGCCACCCGGCCCTTCCCAGGCATTCGGGCCACCCTCTTCAACGAGAGCGGCGAAGAGACCCGGTCAGGGTATCTGGCCATCACCCGCCCCTGGCCCTCCATGCTCCGGGGCATCTGGGGAGATGAGGAGCGGTTCCGGAAGACCTACTGGTCAAAGTGGGAAGATCCCGGGATCTACTTCGCCGGAGACGGCGCCAAGGTGGATGACGACGGATACTTCTGGGTGCTGGGCCGGGTGGACGACGTTCTCAACGTGGCCGGTCACCGCATCGGCACCTCCGAGGTGGAGAGCGCCCTGGTGGACCACCCGGCAGTGGCGGAGGCCGCGGTGGTGGGAAAGACGGACCCTGTGAAGGGTCAGGCGGTCGCCGCCTTCGTGACGCTGAGGGAGGGGAAGGAGCCCTCGGCGGAGCTGGTGGTGGCGCTCCAGACCCACGTGGCCGAGGTCATCGGCGCCATCGCGCGACCCCAGCAGATCCTCTTCTCGGCGGACCTGCCCAAGACGCGCTCCGGCAAGATCATGCGTCGACTCCTCCGGGACATCGCCGAGGGCAAGGCCCTGGGCGACACCACCACGCTGGCCGATCCCAACGTGGTGGAGCGCCTCAAGCGCCGGTACGAGGAATCGGGGAACGGAGGGGGCTGACGCCGGTCCGGCCCTGGGGGCGTCGTTCCGCCGGCGCCCCCAGGGTCATCCGTCGTCGGCCAGGGGGTCCCTTCCGGGGGCCCGGGTCCGGTCCGACGGCTTCTGCTTCACGGGTCGCGCGGGGATTCCCACATGGACGGTGGAGGGGGAGGTGTCCCGGTTCGCCAGCGCCAGCGCACCGACCATGGAATCCCGAGCGATGCGGGTACCTGCCAGAACGGTGGCGTGGTAGGTGATCCGCACCCCGTCTTCCAGGACGGTGGGGGGCGTATGCACCAGCTTCGGCTCTACGATGTCGTGGGTGTGGGAATAGATGTTGGCGTAGTCGGAGATGGAGACCTGATTTCCCAGGCGGATCCCGCCGCGGTCGTCCAGGAGCACGTGGCGATGGATCACCACGTTGTCACCGACCTCCATGTTGTATCCGAACGAGAACTTCACGAAGTGGAAGGCCTTGAAGTTCTTCCCGCACCGCCGGAAGATTCGGCGCGCAAGGATGCGGCGAAATCGGATCCCCAACTCCACGTTCTCGCCGAGCGGGCTCTTGTCGAACATCTCCCACATCCAGATGAGCGGCTTGACCCGGTGCCACTTCTCTTGGTCCAGCTCGTGGTAGTACTCGGGCTCCAGCGTCACATTGGCCGCATCCATCTGGAGCAGCGCCACCCGGGATCCCACCGGAAGACCTTCGGGGTCCCTCCCCGCCAGGTGGGGATAGTAGATTTCCGTCAGGACCCGTCGGCAGAGGGCGTACCGGTCGCATCCGGGACGGTCCAGTTCCCGGTCCAGTTCGGTGAGCCATTCATGGTACACGGCTCGGGCGGCCTCAGGCAGCGGGACGTGGCGAAGAGGGTAGAAGGGCATGAAAACGGTGTCGCCGGAGTTCGGTTCGGTGTGAAGGGTTGGAAGATGCCAGGTGGGAGCGGGCGAGGGAAGGTCCGGATGGGCCCCCTCCACCCCTGAACTCCGATCTGGCCCAAGTCGGGAGCGGCAAGGGAGATGCTATGCATGATACATTGAGGAGCCGGATTCTCCGTCGGCTGGAGACGCTTCCGGAGAGCCAGCTCTACCAGGTGCTGGACTACATTGAGTTCCTGGAGTCCCGGTACGCCACCCGCGCCCCCCAGGATCCTGGTGGACTCCAGCGCTGGGCGGAGCGTCTGGAAGACAGCCTCCGGAAGCGGACGGTGAATCCCGGCAATCTCCGGGAGGCCTTCCAGCTCATCTCCGTCGCCGACCGGGT
>SKJY01000336.1 GCA_007121775.1 Gemmatimonadota bacterium | reverse complement strand
GGCTACTCCCTACGGTCCCTTACCCGGGACTCCTCCGTGCGGAACGAATCCCACTACCTTTCCCGGGCCATGACATCAACCGATTCTTCCCAGTCCCCGCACCGCGGCTTCGAGCCGGTCCCCTTTCGGCCGGCGCCGTGGCTCCCCGGCCCCCACCTTCAGACCGTGGGGGCCAAGCTGCTGCGTCCGAGCCCCGAGCTGGTCCTCCACCGCGAGCGGCTCCGGACCCCGGACGACGACTTCCTGGATCTGGATTTTATGACCGGGGTCACCGGACTCGACCAGGGCCCGCTGGTGCTGATCCTCCATGGGCTTGAGGGCTCCACCGCCCGAGGTTATGTCCGGTTGGCTATGGCTGAGATGGCGGCTCGCGGACTCGCGGCGGTGGGGATGAACTTCCGGTCCTGTTCGGGCGAACTCAACCGGCGCCCCCGCTTCTACCACTCGGGCGAAACCGGGGACCTGGGCTTCGTGCTCCAGACCCTCCGAGATCGGTGGCCCGGTCGGCCAATGGGAGCGTTGGGGTTCTCGCTGGGCGGAAACGTCCTCCTCAAGTTCCTTGGCGAGATCGGGGGAGTCGGCGGTCCCGCCACCCTGCCCGACACGACACCCCAGTCGCCAGGCACCCCCGCCCAGTCGCCAGGCACCCCCGCCCGCCTGGCGGGTGAGGCGTACCCGGCGCCCGGGGAGTCCCCCCTCATGGCAGCGGTCGCCGTATCGGTCCCCTTCGATCTCATGGCCGGAACGGGAGCCCTCGAGTCATCCCCCATGGGACGCCTCTACACCCACTACTTCCTCCGCTCCCTGCGGCGGAAGACCCGGGGCAAGGCCCAACTCATCGGCGATCAGGTCGACCTGGAGCGGGTTCTGCGGGCCAGGACCCTGCGCCAGTATGATGAAGCCGCCACAGCCCCGCTCCACGGCTTTCCCGGCGCGGAGGTCTACTACCACCGATCCTCCTCAGCCCGCTTCCTGGAATGGATCCGCACCCCCACCCTCCTCCTCCAGTCCGACGATGACCCCTTCCTCCCCAGGGACGCGCTCCCCACGGGGGCCGTGGAGCGGAACCCACACCTGCTGGCGGCCTTCACCGCCGGCGGTGGGCACGTGGGCTTTGTGGAGGGACCGGGTCCCTGGCGCCCGACCTTCTGGGCGGAGCGGGAGGCGGCCCGATACCTGCAGCACACCCTCTCGCGGTTATATTGAGAACGGCGTAAGACCAACATGACCGAGGCGACTTTGTTCTCCGGTCCGTGTGCCCCCAATCCCCTGGAGTAGACCATGATCCGCCAGATTCCCGCGATCCCCCGCCTCCGTCTGGGTGGGGGAGCCCTCCTGCTCATTGTGGCTCTCGGAGTCATCGGCTTCCTCTCGGGCCCTGCTCAGGCCCAGGCCCAGCAGGGAACCTCGGTGGAGTTCACCGAGGTTACGTCCATGCAGGCAGCGGGCTTCCTGCAGCTTCTGGCACGGAGGGCCGGTGGCGAGTCGTCCCACACCATCCACGTCCTCGGCGCCAAGATGCGCGTGGATGAGGATGATGCCTCAACCATCATGGACGCAGAGGAGCTTCGCTGGCTGCTGCTCTTCCACGACATGGAAGCCTACATGGAGTTCGGCATCGGTGACATGCGGGACATGATGGAGGCGCTGGATGACGCCATGGCCGAAGCGATGGCCGATCTGGAGCAGGAGCTTGAAGACGCGGAGATGGACCGGGAAGAACTGGAGGCGGCCATGGCCGAGGCCCAGGCCACCATGGACGTCAACATCGAATACGTGAACACCGGGGAAACCCAGACCATCAACGGCTGGGCCGCCGATCGGCACCAGGTCATTGTCCGGGTCGAGGGTGTCGCCGAAGTGGAAGGGGCCGAGGAGATCGAGGGAGGCGCCCTGGTGGTGGTGCTGGATATGTGGCTGTCCGAGGAGTTGGCCCGGGAAAGCCCCCTGTACTTCGGGCACGGGGACGGCGCCGACAACCCCTTCGTCCAGGCGCTGCTGGCGAACCCCGAGTACCAGGAGATGATCGAGGAGATCTCTGCCGGATTCGAGCCGGGAAATCCATCCTCGGAGCTGGCCCTCTTCGCCATGGTGGACCCCCGAGTGGGCGCCGCCATGGATGAGGCGGTCTCTCAGCTCGCCGAGTTGGACGGGATGGCCGTGCGAACCACCTCGGTGGTGGCCCTCCTCCCCCCCCAGGTTGAGTTGGACACCGAGTTGCTCCTCTCCTGGACCCCAGACGGCATGGGCGACCAGATCGTCGGTGCGGCCACCGAAGCGGCGCGTGAGGCCGCGAGGGAAGCGGCGGCCGGCGCTGCTCGTGACGCCATCCGTGGAGCAGTGGGGGGGCGTCTCGGCCGCCTGGCTCGGGCCCGGGGCGGCGATGACGAGCCGGAGGAGGCGGAGGTCCCGGAGGAGGAGCTGGTGATCCAACCCCTCTTCCGGTGGAACTCGGAGGTGACCCAGGTCAGGACCGTGGGCGTACCAACTCCCGACATGTTCCTGATCCCCGCCGGCTACCGGGATTTCAGTGAGGCCATGCGGGAGATGATGCAGAATCCAGGGGCCACGGGCGCCCGCTGAGAAAGCACCTGCGCCGCTGAATCCTCAGGGGAGGAGGCGGGCGTGCCACCCCTCGGCCGCCCGCCTCTCCCACTTCCCCTCCCGAAGATCCGCCAGCCGCACCAGCGCCGGATCGAAGACCGACGTATCTGCGGTAATCTCACCTGTCGCCGCGGCCTCCCGGAACTCAGTCCGGCTGACCCGGCGCACCGCCCCTCCATCCGCGGCGTCCCGATACCACACAGGTCCCCCACCCACCATCTCCACATCCAACTCCCGCTCCATCCCCTGGATAAGGCGCCGGAGGGCATCAATGGAGCAACCGGTGGGCGGCGCCACCGACTCGTCCACAGCCACCATTAGGAAGCGACCTTCGCGCCAATCCCTGGCGGCGGCCAGCTCCTTGCCATGGGCCTGCCACGCATCCAGGAATGAGTCTACCGCGTCCAGTAGACGCGCCTCTTCGGAGGCATCCAGGGGACGGTCGGTCCCGAAGATCCAGAGGCGGGCATCATGGGGGAGGGGCGCGAAGGGATCGGTGCTGGTGGTTTCGGAGATCACGGCTGGCTCCTGCGGGGTTCGTGGACCGGTGGCGTTGCGTCGGCCATCCGTCCAGTGGCGTGTCGTTGACTGTCAGTTGGTGGTGAAGGAGCGGGGTGCGGGTGCTGGGCACTGCCCATGGGGGAGCGCGGCTGGCCCGGGAAGCTATCCGCTGGCTTCTGGTTCCGGGCCCGGGATCGAGGTCGGCGTCGACGGTGGCACCTCCACCGGGCGGCTCGGCGGTTCCTTGTCCAGGAGGACCGCCACCCACTTCAGATCCTCCGTGTTCTCCAGCATGATCTTCACGATCATGGTGAGGGGAACGGCCAGCAGGGCGCCGATGGGCCCCCAGACGAATGCCCAGAAGATGAGGGAGAGGATCACGACCAGGGTGGACAGACCGAGCCGGCGACCCAGGAGTTGGGGCTCCAGTAGGTTCCCGAAGACCACATTGATCCCCAGATACCCGGTCCCCACCAGAATGGCAGGCCCCAGCCCACTGAACTGAACAATGGCCAGAAGGATCGCCGGTATGGCTGCCAGGATGGACCCGATGGTGGGCACGTAGTTCAGGACGAACCCGATGATCCCCAACAGGATGGGGAAGTCGAGTCCCATGAGCCACGCCCAGAGTCCGATACAGATTCCCGTCCCCAGGCTCACCAACGTCTTGATGATGAGGTATTCCAGCACCTCGCCGGTGATCTTGGCGAAGCGGCCCATATCCCCATCCTCCTTTCCCAGAACCGCCCGAAACTTCTCGGGAAAGATGGAGGCCTCCGCCAGAATGAAGATGAGGATGAGGAAGACGATGAAGGCGGTGGACAGAATGGAGGCTGCCCGAGCCAGGATGCCGCGGGTGAAGTCCATGACCGCCGTGGCACTGATGAGGTCTCCCACCATGAATTCGCCGATGGGAATCCCTCGATCCTGGAACAGGGCCACCCACCCCTCGAACAGCCCCGAAAGCCTCCGAGTGTAGACAGGTAGACGGGCCTCCAGATCCGTCACCGACTGGGCCGCCAGGAGAAGAACGAGGCCGATGATGGCTATATCAACCAGGACGGCCAGCACGATGGCCAACGGCGTGGGAACCCCCCTTCCCTGGAGCCAGAGGAGGATGGGGAGGGTCAGGATGGCCAGGAAAAGGGCCAGGGAAAAGGGGAGGAGGATAGGGGCACCGGCCCGGAGTCCCGCCACGACCACCACAGCGGCGGCCAGGACCATCAGGAAACGGGCTCCGGGTCCCCACTCCATCTTCACTGCAACCTGCCGGCTCTCGGCCATCCCCACTCCATCTACTGAGGTCGCGGCATCCCAACTCGATCCATCACCTTCGTCATCCCCCTGCGCCGTACACCGTCCTCCTCCAACGGGGTTCCTGGAACCAGGTGGAACGGGCTCCGGTCGTCGGGGTCCGATTCCACACCATGTCCAACGATTTCCCCATCCCCACGGACGACGAAGCCCTCCTGCGCCAGTGCCGGGTCGACACCTTCCGCGCCGGTGGCCCGGGGGGACAGCACCAGAACACCACCGAAAGCGGCGTCCGGCTGACCCATCTCCCCACCGGGGTCACGGCCTCCGCTCGGGATGACCGCAGTCAGCACCGCAACCGTCGCCTCGCCCTTGCTCGCCTCCGGGAGCGCCTGCAGGAGCGGGGCCGGAAGCGGAAGCCGCGGAAACGCACCAGGGTCCCCCGTAGCGAGAAGCGGAAGCGCCTGGAGGCCAAGAGGAGGCGCTCCAAGCGGAAGAAGCTCCGAAAGCCTCCGGG
>SKJY01000258.1 GCA_007121775.1 Gemmatimonadota bacterium | reverse complement strand
CTGGGTCGGGATTCCCGTACCTCCGGGGCCATGTTCGCAGACGCCGTCCGCGCCGGACTCGTTTCGGTGGGGTGCCGGGTCGTGGATTTGGGGGTGGTTCCCACCCCCACCCTCCTCCTCACGGCGCGAGACTCCGGTGCGGCGGGGGCGCTCGGTGTCACGGCGAGCCACAACCCGGCCGAGTGGAATGCCCTGAAATTCGCCGGCGGCGACGGACTCTTCCTGGATGGGGAGCGGATGGCCCGCTTTCAGGCCTATCTGGCCCGTGGCCAGTTGCCCCGGGCTCCCTGGGACCGACTCGGCAGCACATCGCTGGATGCCACTGCCATCGATCGTCACGTGCAGGCCATCCTGGACCTGCCCTTCATCGATGTGGAGGGGCTTCGTCGGCGGGCCTTCCACGTGGCGTTGGATTGCGTGCATGGCGCTGGGGGGAGGATGGTTCCCCGTCTCCTGGCGGAGCTGGGATGTCGGGTGAGCGGGATGGGACTCGAGTCCGATGGCCGCTTCCCCCGGGACCCGGAACCCACCGCCGCCAATCTGTCGGGTCTCGGTGAGCTGGTCAGAAGCTCCGGAGCGGAGTTCGGCTTTGCGGTGGACCCGGATGTGGATCGTCTCTCCCTAGTGGACGGTGGCGGCGAGGCCGTGGGTGAGGACCTCACCCTGGCGCTCTGTACTGAGGTGGTCCTGGGCCGGGAGTGGGCGCGGGGGCCGGTGGTAACGAACCTCTCCACCAGTCAGGTGGTGGAGGATGTGGCGCGGGCCGCGGGGGTTCCCTGTTTCCGGGCCCCGGTGGGCGAGGTGAATGTGGCCCGACGTATGCAGGCTGAGGGGGCTGTGGTGGGCGGGGAGGGAAATGGCGGGATCATCCTCCCTCGGCTCCACTTCACCCGAGACGCCCCCCTCGGCGTGGCCCTCATCCTGCAGCATCTCATGGAGTCGGGCCGGAGCCTGGCTGAAGCGGTGGACCGCTGGCCCCGATACCGGATTGTGAAGGAGAAGGCGCCCTTCCCCCGGGAGAGGATCCCTGAGGGGTACGCTGCGTTGGTCGCCGAGCTCGGCGACGGCAAGGCTGAAGAGGGTTCCGGGGTCCAGGTGGATCGAACCGACGGGATTCGACTCTCCTGGCCCCACCGGAGGGAGTGGCTCCACATCCGTCCCTCCGGTACCGAACCGGTGGTGCGGTTCATCGCTGAGGCGCCTGACGAGGACCAGGCCGCCGATCTGGTGCGCCGTGGTCGTGAGATCCTGGCCTCGGTGGGCTCCTGACGGCTCCTACTCCTCATGACGGTGATCGGGCGTCCCCTCTCACCCTGGTGGAGTTACCCGTTTCAACTTTCCTGAATGAAGGCAGGTCGGTCCATGTGCGGAATCGTGGGATACATCGGAGGGAAGCAGGCTTCCACAGTGCTCCTGGAGGGGCTTCGGCGCCTGGAGTACCGAGGGTATGATTCGGCGGGGGCGACAGTGCTGGATCCGGACGGCACTCTCCACACCATACGCCGGGCAGGGAAGCTGGATGCCCTGGAAGCCGCCGTGGGCCGGGCCGGACTCCCTGGCCTCTGCGGGATCGGGCACACCCGCTGGGCCACCCACGGCCCTCCCACCGAGGTCAACGCCCACCCCCACCTCTCGACGGATGGGACCATTGCCCTGGTGCACAATGGGATCATCGAGAACGCCGGCGTCCTTCGCCAGAAGCTGGAGGCAGAGGGGGTCCAGTTTCGCAGCGACACCGACACCGAGGTGGTGGTCCACCTCATTGATCGGCTTTGGCCGCAGGGAGGCGCCCTGGAAGATGCGGTGGTGGCTGCCCTGGACCAGGTGATCGGGGCCTACGGGATTGCCGTGGTGAGCAGCCGGGATCCCAACAAGATTGTGGCGGCGCGGCAGGGCTCGCCCCTCCTGCTGGGGATCGGGTCCAACGGTGAACTCCTGGTCGGTTCCGACGCTGCGGCGGTGGTGGCCCACACCCGGGACGTGGTCTACCTGGACGAGGGGGACTACGCGGTCCTGACCCCGGACGGCTACCGTACCTTCCACCTTCGGCAGGGTCCGGTGCGACGCCAGGTCCACGAGGTTACCTGGGATCTGGCGGCCATCGAGAAGGGTGGCTTCGAGCACTTCATGCTGAAGGAGATCTTCGAGCAGCCCCAGACTCTCCGGGACGTGACCCGGGGTCGGCTTCTGGAAGAGGAGGGCGCGGCCCGTCTGGGAGGGATCACCGTGGCCGACCATGACCTCCTGTCGGTGGAGCGCATCATCATCACGGCCTGCGGCACCTCCTGGCACTCGGCGCTCATCGGCGAATACATGCTGGAGGAGATCACCCGGATCCCCACCAAGGTGGAGTACGCCTCCGAATTCCGGTACAAGAACCCGGTGGTGGATGAGCGAACCCTGGTCATCGTGGTGAGCCAGTCCGGGGAGACGGCGGATACGCTGGCTGCGCTCCGGGAGGCGAAGAGGCGGGGGGCCACCGTCATGGGGATCGTGAATGTGGTGGGGAGCTCCATCGCCCGGGAGACGGACTTCGGAGTCTACCTCCACGCCGGCCCCGAGATCGGTGTGGCGTCCACCAAGGCATTCACCAGTCAGGTGGCGGCGCTGGCCCTCTTCAGCCTCTATCTGGGGCGCCGGCGGGATCTCTCCATCCTGGAGGGACGCCGCCTGGTGAAGGCGTTCCAGGAACTCCCTGGCCAGGTGACGGAGATCCTCAAGCTCAACGACGGGATCCGCCGCCTCGCCGAACTGTACCGGGACGCCCCCAATTTCCTCTATCTGGGACGGGGCTATCAGTTCCCGGCGGCCCTGGAGGGAGCGCTCAAGCTGAAGGAGGTGAGCTACATCCACGCCGAGGGCTATCCCGCCGCCGAGATGAAGCACGGGCCCATCGCACTAATCGACGAGAAGATGCCTGTGGTTTTCCTGGCTCCCCACGACGGGGTCTATCACAAGGTCGTGTCCAACATCGAAGAGGTGAAGGCTCGGCGGGGGCAGGTCATCGCCGTGGTGAACGACGGGGTCGAGGAGTTGCAGGGGAAGGTGGATCACTTCATCCGGGTGCCTGAGACCCACCCCGTCCTTCTCCCCATCCTGACCTCCATTCCCCTGCAGCTCCTGGCCTACCACATCGCCGTCCTGCGAGGGTGCGATGTGGATCAACCCCGGAACCTGGCCAAGTCGGTGACGGTGGAATGAGGGTCGTCCTGCAGCGGGTCCGGGAGGCCTCCATCACCATCGACGGGGAGGTGTCGGGAGCCATCCATGGGGGTCTTCTCCTCCTGGTGGGGTTCACCGAGGGGGACACGGAGGAAGACCTTGCGTGGATGGCCCGGAAGATCGTGGGGCTCCGGATCTTCAACGACGGGGACGGGAAGATGAATGAGACCCTGGCCTCGGTGGGTGGCGGGATCCTGGTGGCCAGTCAGTTCACCCTCTACGGCGATACCCGGAAGGGCCGGCGGCCCTCCTTCGTCCAGGCGGCGGCGCAGGAGGTGGCCATCCCGCTCTACGAGCGTTTCGTGGAACTCCTCCGTGCCGAAACCTCCCAGCCGGTGGAGACGGGGGAGTTCGGTGCCATGATGGAGGTGCGTCTCCTTAACGATGGACCGGTGACCCTGATCCTGGAGCGAGGCCCCGGCGGGGGTGGGGAGGGGTGACGATGTCCGGTACCCCTGAGCCCGGTGGACGCCTCCGGCTCATCCTGGCGTCGGCTTCCCCTCGCAGATCGGCCCTACTCTCGGGCCTCGGCATCTCCCACCAGGTCCGACCCGCCCAGGTGGACGAGACGCCCTTGTCCGGAGAGTCCCCGTCGGAACTCACCGAACGATTGGCCAGAGCCAAGGCCGAGGCGGTCTCCGCTGAGACCGGGGGCGTTCCGGTGCTGGGGGGCGACACCGTGGTGGCATTGGGGCGTCAGATCCTGGGAAAGCCCCGGGACTCGGATGATGCGGTAGCCATGCTCCTCAGCCTCTCGGGTCGGGACCACCACGTCCACACCGGGCTGGCGTTGGCGCGGATGGATCCGGCTACCGGCCTGCGAGTGGTGTCGGGTGTCCAGGTGACCCGGGTCCGCTTTCGCTCGTTCAGCGAAGAGGAGGCTCGGGGCTACGCCCTCACCGGTGAACCCCTGGACAAGGCCGGCGCCTACGGGATCCAGGGGCTGGGCGCCACCCTTGTGGACGGAATCGAGGGAGATTATTCGGCCGTCGTGGGGCTTGCCATTCCCCTCCTCATCCGCCTTCTCCGGGAAGTGGGCCGTCCCTACCGCTTCCCTCCATCCGTGCCCGGGCGCTGAAGGGCTGTTACTCTCGGGGGGGAGCCCGACCGTTCACCTCGATCCCCCTCTCTCCATGTCCGTCACCCCGTCCATCCTCGCCCTGGATCAGGGTACCACCGGAACCACGGCCCTGGTCATTGCCCACGACGGCCGGATCCTGGGCCGGGACTACTCCGAATTCACCCAGCACTTTCCCAGGCCCGGATGGGTCGAGCACGACGCCGAGGAGATTCGGGATGTGACCATCCGGGTGGCCAGGGGCGCCCTGGAGGCCGCCCGGAATCGGGAGCCCCACCGCGTTGAGGGGATCGGCATCACAAACCAACGGGAAACCATCGTGCTCTGGGACCGGGAGACGGGACGACCGGTCCACCGCGCCATCGTCTGGCAGGATCGGAGGACCGCTGAGCTCTGTCGCACCCTCCGCGCCCAGGGGAAGGAAGAGGAGGTGAAGCGCCGGACCGGACTCCTCCTGGATCCATACTTCTCCGGGACCAAACTCACCTGGCTCTTCCGACACCGTCCCGACCTGGCCCGGAGGGCTGAGGCTGGGGAGTTGGCCTGCGGTACCATCGACTCCTGGCTCATCCACGTCCTGACCCGGGGCCAGGTCCATGCAACCGATCCCACCAACGCCTCCAGGACGCTCCTTTACGACCTGGAGTCCGGTGGGTGGAGGTCGGAGTTGGCCGACATCCTGGAGGTACCGGCCGGTATCCTGCCGGAGGTGCGACCGAGTTCCGGGGACTTCGGGGTCTCCCAGGGACACTATCTGGGGGTGGAAGCGCCCATCGCCGGGGTGGCCGGCGACCAGCAGGCGGCGCTCTACGGGCAGGGCTGCTGGACCGCGGGCTCCGCCAAGAACACCTACGGGACCGGTGCCTTCCTCCTTCTGCATACGGGAGAGGAAATCGTCCGCTCCCAGCACGGCTTGCTTACCACCGTGGCCTGCGATGCCCGGGGGCAACCGGCCTTCGCCCTGGAAGGGTCCATATTCATCGCCGGCGCCGCCATCCAGTGGCTACGGGATGGTCTGGGCCTTCTGGAATCGGCGCCGGACTCCGAGGCCATGGCCCGCTCCCTTGAGGGCAACGATGGGGTCTACTTCGTCCCGGCCTTCGTGGGGCTGGGCGCCCCCCACTGGGACCCCGACGCTCGCGGCGCCATCTTCGGCCTGACCCGGGGGACCCGGGACGCCCACCTGGTCCGGGCGGCGCTGGAGGCCATGGCGTATGGTACCGAAGAGGTGCTCCGGGCCCAGGAAGCGGATTCTGGCGTCCGCGCCCCCGAACTCCGCGTCGACGGCGGCGCCGCTGACAACGACTGGCTCATGCAGTTCCAGGCCGACCTCCTGGGAATCCCGGTCCAGCGCCCCGCGGTGGTGGAGACGACGGCGCTGGGGGCCGCCGGTCTCGCTGGTCTCCAGGTGGGGTTGTGGCAGAGCCCACAAGACTTCCTACAGGCGCAGGGAGAGGCCCGGGTTTTCAACCCGCAATCGGAGGTGGATCACCGCGAAAGGCTCCGGGTAGGCTGGAAACGAGCGGTGGAGGCGGCCCGGAGTTTTCGAGCCGAATCCGGAAATCATTGAACCGTCATCGCTCAACCGGTAAGTTGTCATCACTGCTTGACACCCCCCGCTCGATCCCCCTTCGGAGTCTTCCATGAACAGGGATAGAAGGTTCTTTGCCGGCCTGGTCGGAGTCGCCGCTATTGTCACGTGGCTCATCTGGACCGGAATCACCGACACCATGGTCTACTACCTCACCCCCACCGAACTGTTGGAACGGATGGAGGACGGAGCGGAACAGTCGGAACGGATGCAACGAGGGGTGAAAGTGAGTGGGGACGTCCTTCCGGGCAGTCTGGTGGCCCATACTGATGAACTGAAGCACCAGTTCGTGGTGGTTGATCCGGACAACCGGGATGTGCAGCTCATCGTCCACTTCCGTCACCCCCTCCCGGACACCTTCACCGATGAGGCGGAGGTCGTGATGGAGGGTCGCTACCTGGGCGATGGGATCTTCGAGGCGACCGAGGTCCTCACCAAGTGCGGAAGTCGCTACGAGGCCCTGCCCGAGGATATGGACGATCGGGACGCCGGCTACGGAGCCGAGGATCCCTACGCCGGGTACGGTGACGGTGATTCCTACGCAGGGTACGGGGAAGTGTATCCCGACGCCGGGTACGGTGCGGGGGAACTCTACGTCGAGGCCACCGGTGAGGACGCGTACGCTCGGAACGGAGGCATTTGACGGTGCTTCCAGCCATAGGGGAGTTTGCGCTCTGGATCTCCCTTCCCATCACCCTCTGGGGCGCCGTCATGGCGTTCCTGGGAGGGCGTTGGGGTCGGGGTGACCTGGTTCTTTCGGCGGAGCGGAGCGTCTACGCCGTCTTCGCCCTCCTTGCGGTGGCGTCGGCGGGTATTATCGCCGCCTTCCTGACGGACCGCTTCGATTTCTGGTACGTCTCCAATTACTCCAGCAGAAACCTGGAGACGTACTTCAAGGTCTCGGGACTGTGGGCCGGCCAACGGGGATCCCTCCTCTTCTGGGCCCTGAACCTGGGATTCTTCTCCGCACTGGCGGTCTGGCTGAACCGGAAGAAGAACCGGGACCTCATGCCCTGGGTGTCGGGAGTGCTCCTTCTGGTCATCGCCTTCTTCATCGGGATCACCCTCTTCATCACTCCGCCCTTCGAGCGGCTGCCCTTCACTCCCCAGGACGGTCGCGGGTTGAACCCGCAGCTCCAGAATTACTGGATGACCATCCATCCGCCCACGCTGTACCTGGGCTTCACCGCCTTCACCATCCCCTTCGCCTTCGCCATCGCCTCCCTCCTGTCGGGGCGGCTCGATGCCCGGTGGATCGAGGTGACCCGGAAGTGGATCCTCACCAGCTGGTTCTTCCTGACGCTGGGGATCGTTTTCGGGATGCGGTGGGCCTACGAGGAGCTGGGGTGGGGCGGATACTGGTTCTGGGATCCGGTGGAGAATGCCTCGCTCCTGCCCTGGATCGTGGCCACGGCCTTCCTCCACTCGGTGATGATTCAGGAGTCCAGGGGGATGCTGAAGATCTGGAACATGGCGTTGGTCTGTCTGACCTTCATCATGACCATCTTTGCCACCTTCCTGACCCGGTCGGGTCTCATCGAGTCCGTTCACTCCTTCGCCCTGAGCCTGGAAATCGCCTACGCGTTCCTGGGCTTCATGGGGGTGACGTTCGCCATCAGCGCCATATTGATCCTGTGGCGGCTGCCGCAACTTCGGAGTGACCGACAGTTCGAGTCGTTCCTTTCCCGGGAGTCGGCGTTCCTCCTGAACAACCTGGTCCTTCTCGGCGCCGGCTTCGCTGTGCTCTGGGGGACCATGTTCCCCCTCATCACCGAAGGCATCACCGGATCCAAGGTGTCGGTTGGGCCGCCCTTCTTCAATCAGGTGAACATCCCCATCGGCCTCATGCTATTGGCCCTCATGGGGATCGGCCCGGTCATTGCCTGGCGTCGCGCCAGTGCGCGGAACCTGAAGAAGAACTTCCTGATTCCCACTGCGGTGGGCATCGGTACCGGGGTGGTGCTCTGGGTCATGGGGGTTCGGCACCTCTACGCCCTTCTCACTTTCGCCATCGGCGTGTTCGTTCTCTGGATCATCGCTGTGGAGTTCTGGAAGGGGACCCGGGCCAGGGCCCGGATCGAGGGGGAGAATCTGGCCATTGCCTTCACCCACCTGGTGAAGCGGAATCGGCGGAGGTGGGGCGGCTACATCGTCCATGTAGGTGTGGTGGTCATGTTCATGGGGTTTGCCGGCGCCGCCTTCGACCGGGAAGTGCGGCAGTCCATGGTGCCCGGCGAGTCGGTGAGCATCACCTCGGCCTTCGGGCACACCTACACCCTGACCTATGAGGGTCTTTCCACCGCCAGGGCCCAGAACATGTGGCAATGGATCGCCCTCATGCGAGTGGAGCGGGACGGCCAGCCCCTGGGGACCATGACCACGGAGCGGCGCTTCTACGAGGCGCCCCCGCAGCCCATGACCGAGGTGGGAATCCGGTCCACCGCCTTTGAGGATCTGTACGTGATCCTCTCTACGCTTGATGAGCAGGTGGGGATGGGGAACGACCCCCAGTTCCAGAGAGCCACCTTCCAGGTAATGGTGAATCCGCTGGTCCCCTGGATCTGGTACGGCGGGCTCATCATCGCCATCGGCACCCTCATCGCCATGTGGCCGGGCGGCCCCGTTCCCCAGCAGCGGGCGGGCTCCACCGGGGCCACACCGGGGCGACGGGATGATGAAAAGGGACCCGGGGATCCGGGGATTGGGGCCGGTGCCGATGGTGATCGCTCCTCCGCCGAACCCGCTCGTACTCCGGTGGGTGCTGCCCCATGACGTTCATTCTGGGGATCGTACTGGCCACCCTGGTGGTCTTCTTCATCCTCCATCCACTGGTGTCGGGACGGTCCGCGCCCATGGATCGCAGTGAAGAGGAGCTCACCGAGGCTCAGCACAGGAAGCGGATCGCCCTCTTCGCCCTTCGGGACGTGGAGTACGACTACCACGCCGGGAAGTTGGACGAGGACGACTACCGGAAGATGAAGCGGGAGATCGCCTCGGAGGCGCTGGAGGCCCTTGCGGAAGAGGAGCAGGAGTGGGCGGCACGGCAGGGAAGAGAGGCGGCGGAGGCCGAGAAGAGGGCGGCCACCAACGGCCGGGTGGCCACGATCGCCGGCGATTCGGCGGTGGAGGATGAGATCCGCGCCCTCCGGAGCAGCCTCAAGGAGGGACTGATCTGTCGCGAGTGCGGACATCCCAACCCAGTGGGCAGCCGCTTCTGTTCGGCGTGCGGGAGTTCACTGGCGGCTTCGCCGCCGGCGGCGCCGTCCGGCTCTCCCGCCGGCGGTTCTTCCTGAGCCGAATTCCCCTTGGCCAGCGACGAGGAACGACTCGAACCGCAGCCGCCCCTTTTGGAGGCCCGGAACCTGAGCCGCACATTCGGAGTGGTGCGGGCGGTGGACGGTATCTCCTTCTCCCTGGCGCTGGGCGAGCTTCTCACCGTACTCGGCCCCAACGGGGCGGGGAAGAGCACCCTTTTGGGTATGCTCGGAGGCTCGCTTCGCCCGGACTCGGGGGAGATCCTGTTCCGGGGCGAACCCCGGGATCCGGCAGAAACGGCGTGGCGTCGGGAGATTGGCGTGCTCTCCCACCGCACCTTCCTCTACGGGCCCCTCACCGCTCGGGAGAACCTGAGCTTCTACGGCCGCCTCTACGGGCTTGACGGGCTGGAGGGGAGGGTGGAATCGGCCCTGATCGATGTGGGGCTCGCAGCTCACGCCCACCGCCAGGTCCGGGGATTCTCCCGAGGGATGCGCCAACGGCTGGCCCTGGCCCGGACCCTCCTCCACGATCCCTCACTGGTGCTGCTGGACGAACCCTTCACCGGGCTGGATATTCACGCCTCGGCGCTCCTCCGGGAGGTCCTGGTGCGCCTCCGGGACGGGGACCGGACCGTGGTGCTGGTCACCCACAATCTCGCCGAGGGGCTGGCGCTGGCCGATCGGGTGGCCATCCAGGCCTATGGCCGCTTCGTCTTCCTGGGGGCTCGTGATGAGTTCCCAGCCCAAGGGGAAGAGCGCTTCTACCGGGAGCATGTGGAGGTGACTGCTTCGTGAGGGAGTACCTCGGGCAGATCCGGGCCATCGCCGCCAAGGATCTCCGGGTGGAGTTCCGGACCAAGGAGCGGATCGCGGCCATGGGGGCTTTCGTGGTTCTCACGGCCATCCTCTTCAACTACGCCGTGGATCGGACGGTGGTGCATCCCAGGGAGTTGGCGGCGGGGATGATCTGGATCGTTATCTCCCTGGCGGGTCTCCTGGGGCTCGGGCGAACCTTCGAACTGGAGAAGGAAGACGGAGCGCTGGACGGGCTCCTGGTGGCGCCGGTCCCCAGAGATGCCCTCTACCTCGGTAAGGTGGTGGCCAATACGGTGCTCCTCGCCGGGGTCACGGCACTCACGGTGGCGGTCTTTGCCCTCTTCTTCCAGGTCCGGCTTCCCGGGAACCCCCTGCCGCTCATCGGGGTCCTCCTCACGGGTACCGTAGGGTTCGTGGCCCTGGGCACGCTCTTCAGCGGGATCACGGCGGGAACGCGGATGGGCGACACACTTCTACCCATCCTCCTCTTCCCGTTGCTCGTTCCCCTCATCACCTTTGGTGCGGCCGCCACGGCCGACCTTTTGGCGGGCCTCTCGCCCGGCGAGTCGGCCTACAGCCTTCGGGTGCTGGCCGCCTTCACCCTGGTGGCCCTTACCGCAGGGGTGGGGCTCTTTCGATTCATTGTGGAGGATTGACCGAGATGTCGCTTCGCACGGTACGGTGGGCGGGAGTCGTTCTGGGCTTCCTGGGGGTGGCGTTGACCATCCTTTTCCACTGGCAGGTGTTCTTCTGGGTCCCCACGGAGGCGAGCATGGGGATCGTCCAGCGGATCTTCTACATCCACCTGCCGGCGGCGTGGGTGGGCTTCTTCGCCTTCGGGATTGTGGCGCTCTGTAGCGCCGTCTACCTCTGGTTGGGAGAAGAGAAGCTGGACCATGCGGCTCGGGCGGCGGCGGAAGGGGGGATGATCTTCACCACCATCGTCCTCACCTCCGGACCCCTCTGGGCGCGCCTGGCGTGGGGAACCTGGTGGACCTGGGAGCCCCGTCTCACCCTGACCCTCCTCCTCTGGTTCATCTACCTCGGGTACTTCCTGGTGCGAAGCTCCACCGATAACCTGGACCGAGGTCGGAAATTCGCCGCGGTAGTGGGGGTGGTGGGGGCGCTGAACATCCCCCTGATCCACATGAGCGTCTACTGGTTCCGCTCGCTCCACCCCCAACCGGTGGTCGCCCGGGTTGATGGACCCCAGCTCCACCCCGACATGGCTACCACCGTGTTCACGGCTCTGGGCGCCTGGACTCTGGTCTTCCTCTCCCTCTTCCTCTTCCGCTATGCAGCCGCTCGGCTTGAGGCCTACGCCGATCGGGTGGAGGCGGCCCGGCTGAATCCGACCCGGTCCGCGACGCCGGAGGAGGTGATGGCCCCATGAAGCTCCGGACGTCGGATAGATCCATCTTTCTTTCCCAGCGAATGATCATGAAATCCCTGAGAGTCCTTCTCCCCATCGTGGCTGTGGGCTTCCTCCTGGTTCTTCCGGAACTCCTCCATGCCCAGGCGGCAGGCCAGCCCGGACGTCAGATGCGGCACTTCTGGCACGTCTTCGCCGCCTACGCCGTGGCATGGGCCCTCCTGTTCGGGTGGGCAGTGGCCATTGCCCGGCGCATCGCTCGGGTCGAGGATCGCCTCAAAGGTTAGGCACCGGTGATCGATCTCCTGAGCGACACCGTCACCCTCCCCACTCCCGCCATGCGGGAGGCCATGGTTCGGGCGGAGGTTGGGGACGACTGCTTCGGAGAGGATCCCACCGTCCGCCGCCTGGAAGAACGGGTGGCTGCGCTCCTGGGGAAGGAGCGGGCTCTCTTCTTTCCTTCCGGGATCATGGCGAACCAGTGCGGGATCCTGGCCCAGACCCGGCCCGGTGACGAGATCCTGGTGGAGGCCAGGGCCCACATTCTCCATTACGAGGAAGGGTGGCCTGCCGCCCACGGCGGGCTTCTGGTTCGAACGGTGACGGCGGCGGAGGGCGTTCTGGCAGAGGCTGAATTGGCGGCTGCGCTTCGTCCGCCCTCTCCCTTCCACCCTCGGACCTCGCTCCTGGCGCTGGAGAACAGTCACCTGGATTCGGGGGGGAGGGTCATGACCCCGGAGCGGACGGCCCGGCTGGCGGGGATGGCCCGGGAGGCCGGGTTGGCTGTCCATCTGGACGGTGCTCGGCTCTGGAATGCCGCCGCTGCGCAAGATCTGCCGCCGGCACGGCTGGCGGAGCCGGTGGACACGGTGATGACCTGTCTCTCCAAGGGTCTGGGGGCACCGGTGGGCTCCATGCTGGCGGGGTCTGGAGGTGTTCTGGAGCGAGCCTGGCGGATCCGCCGCCGCCTGGGGGGCCAGATGCGGCAAGCGGGGCTTCTGGCTGCGGCGGGGATCTACGCTCTCGACCACCACCTCCCCCTCCTCCCGGAGGATCACAGGCGGGCCCGGGAACTGGGCGACGCGCTGGCTCGGATCCCGGGAGTACGGGTGACCCCACCGGCGACAAACATCCTCATGCTGGACCTGGCGGGGACCGGGGTGGCGGTGTCCGACTTCCTTGCGGAGCTTGGGAGACGGGGAGTCCGGATGGGGCCTTTCGGCGGGAGCCGGGTCCGGGCCGTCCTGCATCACCAGGTCGCCGATGGAGACCTGGGAGCGGTGGCTGACGCCGTCCGGGCGTCGCTGGAGGCGCTGGTACGCCGGCACCAGTCCACCTCTCCCGTGTCCTGAAGAAGCGCGTCCCTGGGCACTTCCTCCGGATCATGAAGCTCCTGGACCCGCTTACTTCTTCCGGGTGCCGAAGAGCCAGCCCCGGCGAATGGTCCGGGGTTCTTCCACCGAGATGAAGGCCTCCGGGTCTTCCTGTTCCACAGTATCCAGGACCCGATTGATCTGCCTCCTCTTCACCAGTGTGAGGAGGAGTTCCACCCGCCCCTCCCGACCGTAGCCGGAAAACTCCGTCACCCCGAATCCCTGATGGCGGAGGGCGTCCGCCACCTCCTCTCCTCGATTCCGAGAGATGACCCGGATGGAGGCGAGACCCATGGCCAGCTTCCCCTCGACCCAGAGTCCGACCAGGTTGCCGCTGGCGAATCCGCCTGCGTACCCCAGGATGTGCCAGACCGAGTGGAGATTCTGGATGGCCGTGCCAATGGCCAGGACCCAGATGGCCGACTCGAAGAAGCCGATGACGGGGACGACGACCTTCTGGTTCCGCATGATCAGGAGCATGCGCATGGTGGCCAGGGTCACGTCCACGATGCGGAGCCCGAAGATGATGACAGGCCCCCAGGGGCCTGCGAAGAGCTCCGTCACGGGTGGGCTTCCATGAGATTGGGGGGGACGTCGGTGATCCGGTCCACGTCGACTCGCATTGTGAGGGTCCTGACGGTGAGTCCAGCCTCCTTGGCCCGGGCCAGGGTGGTCTCCAGGACCCTGGAGGTGCTCCAGGGGACATCCCGGAAGAGACTGGGTTCGAGGCGATTCAGCGCCAGAAGATAATATCCACCGTCCCGAGCCGGACCCACCACGGCGTCGGCGTCCTCCAGCCCCCTCAGAGCCTCCACAACCACCCGGTGGTCCAGGTCCGGGGTATCGGTCCCCACCAGGCAGACCCGGGATGCGGAACGGAACGCCTCCGCCGCCGCCGTCTCCATCCTGTGCCCCAGGTCCCCATCGCTCTGGGGATGGAAGTCCAAGTCGGCGCGACCCAACCAGTCGGCCATTTCGGTTCTGGCGTCGGCCGGGGCGAAGCACACCCGGATCCGGAAGGGGCCACCCCGGAGTCCGTCCACCACCGTGCGTCCCATGGTCCGGTAGATTCGTGCCGCCGTCTCCTCGCCCAGATCGGCGGCGAGACGGGTCTTCACCTGTCCTGGCCGCGGGGCCTTGGCGAAGACCAGGACCAGGGGCAAGCTCCCATCTGAGAAGGGGAGGGGTGCTCCGACCTCACCTTCCGTCGGTTGGCAGGCGGGTGGCCCGGCAGAGTCCCCAGAGGTTGGACCGCGGGAAGGCGCCTCCCCACCGCCGGGAGTCTTGGGTTGGGGAGCGTAGGGCGGGTAGAGGGGAGCCAGCCGGTGGGAGGGAACTCCCATGCGGTAGAGGCTGATGAGCGCAGTGTTTCGGAGCCACCCCCGGATCACCCCGGACCTGCGGTAGCGGCGACCGCTGGTCACCAGCGGGGCGGGGATCCGTGCCAAGCCCCCGCTCCGGCGGAGACGGAGCACCATCTCCACATCTTCCATGAGGGGAAGGTGGGGGAACCCTCCCACCGCTTCCCACCGTCTTCGGGAGAGGAGGAGTCCCTGATCTCCGTACGCCATCCCGGTCAGAGCCTCCCGGAGCCGCTGACCCACGGTGATGAAACTCCACAAGGGACCCCGGGCATCGAGCTCAAATGCGAAGTGAGCGGCCTCATGGGAGGGAGGCGACTGGAGCCAGTCCTGAAGGGCGCTGCGGGTCTTCGGCGGGATCCGGGAATCCGCATGGACGAAGAGGAGCCACGGTGTGGAGAGGCATGCCGCTCCCACATTCATCTGGGTGCCCCTGCCCCGGGGCGCCCAGATGACCTGGGCTCCGGCTTCCCGGGCTACCTCCCGGGTCTCATCTGTGGATCCGCCGTCCACCACCACCACCTGCGGGGGAGGGGTCAGATGGCTCAGGTCCCGGAGGAGGGCGGGAAGGGCTCGGGCCTCGTTGAGGGTGGGGATGACGACGCCGAGCCCTCCTGCGTCGGTGCCCCGGTGTTCGCCAGGTGCTCCGGTCAACGGGCCACGTCGTTCAGGGTCCAATCGTAGCTGAAGAACTCAACCCTGGTGTCGGGTCTGAGAACGATGTCGGCCCGCTCCCGGGGAAGGTAGCCGGCGAAGAACGCCTTCAGCCCTTCCGCTCCACCGAAATCACCGGAGTACCAATCCATGACCCGATTCAGGCGGAGGGTCGCCGGTTCACCAGGTTCGATCCGGAAGTGCTCGTCACCTGCCATGAGGTGGCGCACCGCCCGGTCCAACTGCTCCTCCAGGACGTCGGCTTCATAGGCCATGGGCCACAGGACCGGGCAACTGACGGCAGCACAGTTCACGGCGAAGTGGATTCGCGGTTCATCGAACCGGGGTCTGATGATCTCGTGCTCTATCTCGTCCTGGGAGCGGTATTGGCCGGCCACGAAACAGTGGTTTCGGGTGAAGACGTCCCGAATCTGCCAGACCGAGTTGTCCGGGTAGCCCGCCACCCGGTTCCTGACCCCGCCAAAGAGCCCCACGCCGCCGGCTTCGATGGGGTAGTGGTCGATGACCAGTTGCAGCATGCATGCGTTGTAGGCGTTGATCCAGAAGGCCAGTTGCTCCGCCCGGGGCGACTGGTCCAGGAGGGACTCAGGGGTGGCGCCCAGGCTCTCGATGTAGGCGTCCAGCCCTTCACGGTCGTCCTTGAGGGCCTGGTAGTCCACCAGTGGCATACGCACCACCCGGTCCAACACCTGGGTGAAGTGGGCATGGTCCGGCAGGTCGGCCCTGGGCGTCACAGAGGGCGAGGTGGACCCTCCCGGGGAGGAAGTGGTGCCCACCAGCACGACGAAGGCAGTCGCGGCGACAAGGAGCGTTCCGGCGAGGACGATTGGACGGCGCATGGATCCCGTGGGAGACGGAGGCGGTGATGACGGGCGGGAGCGAGCGATACTCATGGAGTGGCGGCGAACGCCCAGGGGTGAACAGAACGCCCCGACCGTCACGGAGGGTGATGATACCCTGAGCTTTCAGCCGGGTTCACCGCATGAATCCACCAGACGGCTCCGGGGTTCCAACCGAGGGGAGTTCGCCTGACGGCGGCTCGAGGTGTGGGGTGGCAGGTGGTGCGGATCTTCGGAGCCCCCGGGACGGCGATCCGACCAGGGGCGGCCCTTCTCCAGGAAGGTGGCGGCGACCCACCTGGCCATTCCCCGGTCCCTGTCGTCCATCTACCTTGATGCCTGCCCGAGCGGGAGAGGCGGCGAGGCATCGAAGCGCGCACGGACTTTCGCATTATATTCGGGTGCTCTAGTATTCCATGACGGAGAGGGTCGTACCGACCCGAACCGCTGAAACCTGGACAGGGGAGCTGGACGGATGACCACGGCGGAGCTGAGCAAACAGAAGCAGAAGGATCTGGCCACCGCCCTCAGCCAGATCGAGCGGCAGCATGGGAAGGGTGCCATCATGAGGATGGGGGTGGATGGCGCCCGGATTCAGGT
>SKJY01000275.1 GCA_007121775.1 Gemmatimonadota bacterium | reverse complement strand
CTCACCTGCAGATCCGATGCGAAGCGTTCCACGAACCCGTCCAGCTCCACCTCCACCCGCCCTGAAATCCGCCCGGCCCCGACCCTGAGATCCAGCTCCGGCACCCGCACCTGGACGCCGGGAGGCGCCAGGCGCACCCAACCCTCCAGATCTCCCTCCACATCGTGGGGCAGGTCGGGTTGCAGGAAGTGAAGGTCCGAAAGGGTGACGGGTTCGGCGGTAAGCCGTACCTCCCCTTCTCCCGTCTCGGGCTCCAGCCAGGCCTCCGCCGAGAGCCGGGACCCGGGGAGGGAGAGCTCCACTCCCTCCAGGATCATCTCCTCTCCCGAAAGGTCCAGATAGCCTGAGAGTCCGGTAATCTCGGCAGGGGGCCCGCGGAAGATCTGGGCCCGTCCCTCGAGAGAGGCCACCCTGAGGGACGGGGCCGGCTCATGGGGATGAGCCACCAGAATCCGGGGGAGGGCCCCGTGGTCGGGGTGGAAGCCCATGACCTGCTGCACCCCGCCGGGCACCTCTTCCAGAATGGCGGGCCCGTCCCCGGCCAGCGCCTGGCGGCGACGTTCGTCCCGGAGCTCCGGCGGCAGGTCCGGATCCGGTTCCCACGGGGTCCGAAGTATGACCCGGGCCTCCTGCACCGTCGCGTTCTGCACTTCCAACCAGCTTCCCCACCCCTCAGGATCGGGGGGCGCAGGGTCGGGTTCCTCCTCCGTGGGAAAGATCCGGAGGAAGTTCCACTCCTCCCCAGGGGGCTGATCCAGGACCACCTCGATCCCGTGCAGGTCCAGTCGGGTCAGGACGACCCGCCTGCGAGCGAGGCTCCGGAGGTCGTAGGCCACCGTCACCGTGTCAGCCGCCAGGAAGGGCCGGCCCTCCCGGTCCCGGAGCCGCACCCCCTCCACGGTGAAGGTGCCCAGGAGATTTCCCCCGATCCCCTCCACCTCCAGCTCCCCGTCCACGATCTCCCCCACCTGCTGCACCACGATGGCCCGGACCTGATCCCGTCCCCACGGCGTGGTAGTGAGGACGATGACCGCCACCGTTGCCAGGATCAGGACGAGCGCCAGTGCGGCAAGGGCCCAGACGGAGACGCGGCGGAATCGGCGGGAGGTGGGCATCAGAACGCCTCCCCGATGGAGAAGTGGAGGGTGAGACGCCCCAGGATCCGTCCCAGCGTGCCGCGCTCCTCCAGGGGATCGTGCAGGCGGAGGGTCTCCAGAACCACGAGCTCCCGCTCAACCAGGTCGCCGTTGGACTCCACCGGTGTCTCGGTGACCACCGGGAGCTCCGCCCGCTCCCGGCCCTGGACCCCCAGGTCGATGCGGATGGGGCCGGCGGGGGAGGCGAATCGGACCCCCACCCCCGGTGTGAGGCCGAAGGCGGATTCCTGCACCAGATCCCGTAGACGGCCTCCCACCAGGGCCCCATCCAGGAAGGCTGCGGCAGTGAGGAACCCGAGGGGGAACCGGTACTCGATGCCGGCCTCCACCACCGAGGTGCCTCCCAGAGGGCGGGAGAAGAAGGCATCTGCCGGCGCCAGGTTCGGATCGCAGGTGCGGTTACGGATGTCATCGGGGAGGCAGCGGTCCTCTTCCAGGAGCACCTCCACGGGGACGGTCAGAACCCGGGGACCGAGCTCGTTCTCACCGTATCCCCTCACCGACCGGGAGCCTCCGGCGAAGAAGCGCTTCCGAGGGTGCACCACCCCGGGTCCCGCCGCCTGGAGGACCGGATCGTCTCCCGCCTCGCCCCGGGGTCCCACCCATCCGGCCCGGAGGCGCCCAGCCAAAAGGTGATCGGGCCAACTCACGAATGAGCGGTAGTAGGTCACCTCGCCGGATACCCGGTCGTAGCCGAAGTCCGAGAGGGTGAAGGAAGAGGAGTGCTCCACACCGGCCCGCACCCGGTAGCCGGTGGTGGGTGCCAGAGGGTGGTCGCTTCGGTCCAGGTGGAGATCCAGACCCACGGGAGAGAGGGACCGGCGCCCCCGCAGGACCTCCAGAAGCTCCGGCGTACAGACCCCAGCGTTCACGCAGAAGTACACGTCTCCCGCCTCGGTCCGGATCAACTCATACCGGTAGGTGAGGCTCAACGGGGCCCGGAAGGCCAGGCGGCGGGTGAGGGACAGCTCGCCTCCGAAGCCCTCATCCACCGAGACGGCGGGGACTACGGAGCGGTGGCTGAAGAGGCTCAGACCCACCGTGTTTCGGGCACCCCGGAAGTGGGGCTGGGCAAACTCGACGCTGGCCTGCCAGGTGGGCCGGCGGAAGGATTCCACATCGAAGGGCCCCAGGTCATCGGGAGGAAGGACATCCCGGAAGATCCCCCGCCCGTTGAGTTGGGGGGCCAGAAGGTTGCCCACCGTGGTCCGGAGGTCCATCCGGCGCCCGGCTCCACGCCAGTTGTAGTGGGTGTAACGGGCTTCGACCTGTCCGAACTCCAGTGTATTCATGCCGGCCCCCACCCGGCCCAGGCGAGGAGGAGCCTCCCGGACCCGGATCCCCACCGTCTTGGCGCTATCCGGCACCTCGGGAACGGTGATGTGGACTTCGTGGAAGAGGTTCGTGTCGAATAGGGTGCGGCGGCTCTGCCGGATGAGGGGAAGGGTGAGGACATCTGCATCGGCCAGGAGGAGCCCTCCCCGGATCGTACGGTCCTCCACCTCCTCGTTTCCCTCGATTTCGATCTGCCGGACGGTGGAACGGGGGCCGGGATCGATGATGACCTCCACCCGCGCCCCTTCCTCCACCGCCACCGTCTCTTCAACCCGGGCGTCAAGGTACCCTTCGTCGCCCAGGCGCTCCTCCACGAAGGCCAGCGCCTCGTCGAGGCGGTTCAGGTTGAAGGGTCGATCCTCCCCGGGCCAGGGGATCCGCTCCAGGGTTCGGCGGGAGAGGACCTGGCGGGTGTACTCCACATCCAGTTGCTCCAGGAGGGTAGGCGGCCCCTCATCGATGTGGAATCGGACCCGGGCTCGGCCGTTGGCTCGAGACACCTCCGAGGAGACGGACGCACGGCGGAAGCCTGCGCGGAAGTAGGTGACGAGGATACGAAGCTCGTCGAAGGGAAGGACTTCGGTGTCGAGCCGGTGACGCTCCGTTACCACCTCCCAGTCTCCCAGCCAGCAGATGGGCTGGAGGAGGAGTCCCCGGCACCGGGTCGGCTGCGTGACGATGTTCCGTTGCAGGGCGTCCGTGCTCACCTCCTGCGCCCCATCGAACTCCACCTCGTCCACCAGACGTCCCGTGAGTTCGCCGGGCGACTGGAGGCCCTGGAGTGGAGAGGCGAACCCCGGACCCAGCAGGGCTCCCACGATGACTCCCAGGATGACCTGGGACCACCTCACTGGGCCGGCGGCGGCGGATCCGGGAGCTCCTCCGGGAGAGCGGGAGGCATATTTTCATTCCACATGAAGCGGTGGATGCGCCACCCCTCGTCCGTGTCATCCCGGAAGAGAACCGCGAGCCAGGACCCCTCCCGCACCCAATCGAGCACCTCGTCCTCCGGCGGATCGGTGCGGAGATGACGCTCGTAGCTCCCCTCGGCGTAGGCCACCCGGACACCCCCACCCACGCTCTCGGTCACCAGCGAGGTGTTGTCCAGATCCACGCCGGTGTCGGTGGCCTCCATGGCCGCGACAATTCGCGTCCGCTCTGTCACGGGCGGTCCCTCCGGCGGGAAGATGACGGCCTCGGTGAGGAAGAAGCCTCCGGCACCCTCCCAGTCTTCCTGGAAGACCCGTTCCGCGAATCCCTCCATCACGGCCTCTACCGCCACGCGGTCTTCCGTGGAGAATCCCGCCTCGCTTGGCGGCACCTCGCAGCCCAGGAGAACCAGCGGAAGGGCCGTCCACCACCACCGTATCATATCCTTGCGCATCCACACCTCCTGCGTGAAATCGTCTCGCATACCGGAGACCCGGGGCTTTCGCCCGGCATCCCCGGCTTCACCACAGTCATGATGCACAGGTGATGCCTGCGAGTGATTGGAGGGCGCCCAAGGGGGATATGGGGGGATCGGCCCCAAGGGAGTTTCAGAATGGATCGACCTGAAATCCCACTTCCGGGACGCACCCGGCCGGGCGCCTTCAGAGTTCGTGCTTCTTCCGGCGGCGCCAGAGGGTGGTGGTGGAGATTCCCAGGATCCCCGCCGCTTCCTGGACGCTCTCCGTCACTTCCAGGACCCGACGGATATGCACCTTCTCCATCTCATCCAGACTGAGGAGCCGCCAATCGCCGGGCGAACTCTCTTCCGACGCGCTCCCGGTGAGGGGCTGGGGTAGGAGTTCGGGCCCCACCTCCCGGCCTCCGCACAGGATGACGGCCCGCTCCACGGCGTTTCGGAGTTCCCGGACATTCCCCGGCCAATCGTAGGTGACCAGTAGATCCTGGGCATCCGGAGTGAAATCCTCCACCTGGGTGGCATTCTCCCTCCCGAATCGGTGGAGAAAGAGGCGGGCCAGGGGGAGGATGTCGCCGGGCCGCTCCCGGAGCGGTGGGATGCGGATCTCAATGACGTTCAGGCGATAGAAGAGGTCTTCCCGAAACTGACCTTCCGTCACCCGGGAATGGATGTCCCGATTGGTGGCGGTGAGGATCCTCACATCCGAACTGCGGGTCTCCGTGCTCCCCACACGCTCATAGGTCCGGTCCTGGATGAATCGGAGGAGCTGGGGCTGGATGGAGGGGGGCATATCGCCAATTTCGTCCAGGAAGAGGGTCCCCCCCCTGGTGGTCTCGATCCGTCCCCGGTGGGCCCGCACCGCGCCGGTGAAGGCGCCACGCTCATGGCCGAAGAGCTCGCTCCGGAGAAGGTCCTCCGATAGAGAGGGACAGCTCACCACGGCGAACGGCCCCTCGGCCCGCTTGCTCCACCGGTGGATGGCCCGGG
>SKJY01000272.1 GCA_007121775.1 Gemmatimonadota bacterium | reverse complement strand
GCCCCACCCTATCCGGTTCGCCGCTGAGCGCCGTGGTTTTATCCCAAATACAGTCATTCCCCGGGTACCCGTCGCAGTACCCGGGGAATGACTGTATTTGGGGAAGTCAGCTCAATGGCTCGCCCCCTGGATTCACCCGGTCGTTTTCCTGACCTCACCTGGGCGCATACTGAGTGATCAATTGCGGTCTTCTTCAGCTACTGGAAGCCGCCGACCCCAGAGAGCCGGAACTCCATCAGCAGGCACCGACCACTCAATGAACTCCCGGATATCCTGGTTCGATGTCACCAGATCCTCTGCACGAAGATACATCATGTGCCCGCTCCGGTATCCCCGGTACCGGAACCGGTCCTGAAGCTGGCCCGAACGGTCCAACCCCCACATGAGTAGCTTCGCTGAGAAGTAATCGGTCGCACCGTCATAATACCCGGCCTGAACCATGGTCTTCAGGAACGGATTCGCAGCCATGGCCCGACGGAGTTGCTCGCCGGTATTGTCGTCTGATCGATCCCAGGGCCGGACATCGCCGCCGATGGTAATGTATTCCACATCGGTATCGTACTGAAGATCGTCCTTCAAGTACGTCTTCATGGCCGGAGTGAAGGAATGATTCCAGGAAGCCATTGCGGGATCGTAATCGTACGCAATGCCACCGGCATCTCCATCCACCCCCTGATACCGGGAATCCAGGCGTCCCACCGTCAGCCTCTCATCCCGAAGCAACTCCTTCCTCCACTGGTTGATGGGGATCTGGAGGTTCAGTTGATCGACGAGCGTCGGGGAAATCCCCGCATACTCTCCGATCCGCCGGGCCATCTCCCGACGTTCATCCGGTGGCAGGAAGCCCCCGAACGCGAGGGCGGGCGCGTACTCGTTGATGGTGAAGTCCTCCACCTCTTCCAGTACGTCGTAGAGGTCGAGTTGCTGCAGCCTGGCAGGGAGTCTTCCAAAATACCAAGCAGTGGCAGCGTAGTGAGGCAGGTTCCTCACGGCGCCGGGCATGGTGTGCTGCATCCCCAGGCTTGTCGGGGAAACCAGGATGACCCCGTTCACGAACAGCTTGTGGGCGGCCTGGAGTCGCTGGGAGAGCCCCGACACGCGGGTCGTCCCATAACTCTCACCCTTGAGGAAGACGGGAGAGGCCCAACGGTTGTGCCGGTTTACGAAGAGCTCGATCCACGACGCCAGGTAGGCGACGTCCTCATTGACTCCGAAGAACTGGGTACGATCTGCACCCTCGACCATCCGCGATAGCCCGACATTTACCGGATCCACGTAGACGATGTCCGTGACATCGATGATGGAGTAGGGGTTCTCGCGGACACCGAAGGGCCGAATGGGGTTCCCCTCATCATCGATGTTCAACATCCTGGGGCTCGTGTACCCCAGATGCATCCAGATCGATGAGGATCCCGGTCCTCCATTGAATGAGAATGTGAGGGGACGATCTCCCCTGTCGTCCACGTCCGTACGCTCATAATAAACGTAGAATACGGCAGCGACGGCCTCACCTTCCGGATTGTACACCGGCAAGGTGCCTGCGGTGGCGGAGTAGGGAATGACCTGCCCGTCGATGGTCACTGTGTGCTCGGTGGTCACGGCAGATTCCAGAGGGATGGTAACCCGGTCTGGGTAATCATCCGGGTCAACCACCGCAATGGCCCTGGTCTGAGCGTCCAAAGGACTGACGAACGCTGTTCCGGGGAGAAGGGCGACTGCCACCAAGGTCGCGAGTACGGCTAGCGCCAATCGGATTCTTAGCGCTGAAGCGGTGTCGTTCAGGTTCATCGATCAGCCTCACGGTTTTGGGAACACTTCCCCTCGCTCCCGGTCAGTTTGCGGAAGCAGGGAGACCCACTGGTGCGGTGGCCCGACTCCTTGAATCCGCCAGACCTTCCGCCCCTCCCATCTAGATCTAGGTGATCCGACCGGGGGAGGCAATCAGGGGGCTCCAGAGCGGACGCCTGCCCGGACCTGAAATCCAATGGATGCTCTCCCCTGAACCGTTGGGATCCCGGAACCCACACCCTGCGGTGACTCCTTCTCCTCCGCGACTTCGACCTGGATCAGCGAATCAGTAGCTGGTCTATTCAGGAATGCCTTACCCGATGCCGGCGAGGGTGGCGTTGGAGCGAGAACGATGGCCAGGAGGGGAAGGAGCGCGAGAGCCACTGCCTTTGCCGGTCCCGTGAAATCCCTCCTCATATCGTGCCCCTACGTTAGATGGACCCATTCACCTGGAACGAAGGGGGTCTTCCTCAGGAGTGATCGATCCGGCCAGGGTTTTCCGTACGGGCGACCCCACTCTGAGGCGGACGCACCGCAGAGCGATGTCTGCTACAGGCCTCACGCCGGCGGGACCGGGTCATGGACGTTCTCGGCCCACGCCCTGGTTGGCGATCTTGTCCTTACACGAAAGAGCGATCGGGGCCATTCCCCGTCCATTGTGCTTGCCAAGGTGGCTCTATGCCCTCATTCTCCAAATATCCTCCCCGTATCCACCACAGTGAACGGAGGGGGGCTACGGAGGGTGTGCTCGGCGCCGGAACCGGCCGGTGGCCACAACCCTCCGGTCTTTGACAGGGAGGTGGGCATGGTCCGGCTCACGTGGATCATCGGTGCTCGGCGTGGCGGTGCCGTTCCGTCCAGCCCCCCAATCCGCGGCTTCCTCGCTCGCGCGGGGGGCTGCTCTGCTCTCCTCCTCTTCCTGGTCGCCTGTGGCTCGGACTCGGGGACCCCCACCGTTCCCGGAAATGGAAGCGACGGCGGGGATCCGCCCCCCACCCCGGCCATTGCCCTAACCGTTTCTCCCGGGAGCACTTCGGTGGAAGCGGGGAGCGCGGCCTCCCTCACGGCCACGGTGAGCCGTTCCGGCGGATTCACTGGGAGCGTAGCGGTGCAGGTCCAGGACCTCCCCTCCGGCGTCTCGGCCTCGGTGGGCGACCCGAGCACCAGCGGCACGACCTCCACCTTCGCGGTGGAGCTGGAGACCACCGCCACCGCCACCCCGGGGGAGTACCAGCTTACGGTCCAGGCCTCGGGGAGTGGCGTGTCGGCTGTGACCCAACCCTTCGCCCTCGCCATTACCGCGCCGCCCCCGGACGATGACGATGACGACGACGGAGACGGAAACGGAAATGGCGACGGGGGAACGGGCGCCACCGTGACCTTGGACTTCTCAGGGTGTCTGGCCGACTTTCTCCCTCTGTGGGTGGGGTATCAGAATGGCTCTCAGGCGTGGGACCGGGCAGAGGGAGATGGGACCGTCTTCACCTTCACCCTCACTGCAGAGGTGGGAGCCTACGCTTGGGTCATGGGACCGGAGAACACCGCCATGACCCAGATCACCTACCTCACGCGGGCTGAACTATTGGATGATCAGCCCGTTCGGGTGTGTGTTCCCCCTCAGGGGACTGCGACGATGACGGGTCAGGTGGAGGGTCTCGATTCGTCCCAGTTTGCCGGTGTGACGCTTGGGCCCGGCTTCGGGTTCGTGTCGGGATCAAGTCCGGAGTTCCAGATCACCGGAATGCCCGAGGGTACCTTCGATCTGGTGGCATCCCGTGCCTCCTCCATGGACCCGCGCCCGGATCGGTTCTTACTCCGTCGCGATGTTGCCGTGACTGACGGAGGGTCCCTGGGCACCCTGGACTTCGGTGGCGCTGAATCCTTCGATCCGGCCACAGCCCAGGTCTCCGTGAACGGACCTGGCGCGGACGACGCCACCGTCCTTATGGGCTATCTCTCCGGGGCCCAGTGTCTGGGAGACAATTCGGCCCTTGCCATTCTGCCGAGAGTCGGTCCGGGGCCGGTGACCGCCCCCGGCATTCCTGCTGACCGGCAGCGAGAGGGTGACTTTCACCAGTTGACCGTGACCTCGGTCGTGGATGACGATGAGGTTGCAGAGGTCCGGTTCTTCCGCACATTGACCGATCAGAGTGTGACCCTCCCTCCACCCGTGGAGCCCGTCACCACCCAGGTCGACGGACCCTACCTTCGCCTGAGCACCACATTCCCGATTCCGGGAGAATTCCTATCCGGGGACGCCGGGGTTGCCATACTCACGGTCAACCAGCATGAGGGTGCGATGGTAAGAACGATGTCGACCTCCGTAAGCCTGGCTCGCCTGGGGTCCGCAACGGCTGAGGTCACCATACCCGACCTGTCCGGGGCGCCAGGGTGGTCCGCGGCCTGGGGGATTCCGGCGGGGCCGGAGGTGCAGTGGTTCGCCGGCGTGAGCGCTATCTCCTCGGGAGGGGCCGCACCGGGGAATGTGTGTGTGGAAGGGGCTTGGATCAGATTGGCCCTACAGGAGGGAGAAGGGGTCTGGTGAGGCGGTGGGCCTGGCTCGTCAGCCGGCAGGGTAGAATGACTCGGCCGCGAGGAGACGGCGTGGTCCTACCCCTGGCCATTGTTGGGGAAGGCGTCGGCAGCAATGGTCGGGGGGTGGAAGATGCCTTCGCACTGTCGCCCCACGCAGGTTGTCCCATCCCACTGGCCGCAAGCCGATACTGCAAGCAGGGTTAGCATGACCGCACCGATACAAAGACTGCGAGATCAAATGCTCATGGTCATCGACTCCTCTTCGGAGGGCTTGGCGCCGTGTCCACCGGCTCCTTCGAGTCCCGGTTCCCGCGTTGTCCCCAAGGAATCTGAAGCCAACGCGACCTGCTGCGCCGGCGAGCGGATCTGAGTGTCTGTGGAATATGCGTCTCCGGCTGGGCAGGCCGGAATCAGCTCGAGGGAGGAGGCGAGGTCAGAGGCGGGCTCCGGCCAGGCAAGTAGCCAGCGAGGGGGAGAGGGGGGCTGGACGCGGAAAGCCCGGGATGGGGTTGAGGGACGGGAGGGAGCGGGCGAGAGTGGCGCCATGGGAGTCAGATCCAGTTGGAGAAGTC
>SKJY01000235.1 GCA_007121775.1 Gemmatimonadota bacterium | reverse complement strand
CCCTTCCCCAGGCGGAGGGGCTCCTCACCGGGCTGGGGGACCCGGGGCTCCAGGGCATCGAAGAAGGCCTCCAGCGCCTGACGGGCCCGGCCCACCCCCGGGCGCACCCGGTCCCGGATGCGGGCCAGGAGCCGGGGCACCTCGTCCAGCCCGCCCAGACGCTCAAGGATTCCCTCCACGCTGGCCAGCACCCCCTTCCCGTTCCGGTCCAGGCGGGAGAGGGTGCGGAAGAGCCCGATGCGGGTCACCTCCGTCCCCAGGTGGGAGGTGGCAGCGTCTTCCACATTGTGGCCCTCATCCAGGATCACGTGGCGGTACGGGGGGAGCACCGCCGACTGGGACCAGTTCTCGGTGGCCTCCCGGAGCGCCAGATCCGAGAAGAGGAGGGCATGGTTCACCACCAGGAGGTCGGCGGCGGCGGCACGGCGACGGGCCTGCTGGTAGAAGCACTCCTGGAAGTGGGGACAGCGGGCCTTGAGGCAGATATCGCTGTCGGAGCGCACCTCCTCCCACACCGGCGAGGAGGGCATTATGGGCAGATCCGACAGGGAGCCGTCGCGGGTGGTGCGGCTCCATTCCACCAATGATTCCAGCTCGGCGCTCCGGTCCGTCTCGAAGAGGGTGGGCGAGGTCTCTGCGGCCAGGAGGAGCCGCCGGATGGAGACGTAGTTTCCCCGCCCCTTCACCAGCGACCAGGTCAGCTCCTGATCGGTGAGGCGCCGCACCAGGGGAAGGTCCTTCCCCACCAGCTGTTCCTGCAGGTTGATGGTGTTGGTGGAGATGACGGTGCGCTCGCCATTCCGGAGCGACCAGAGGGCCGAGGGAAGGAGGTAGGCCAGCGACTTCCCCGTCCCGGTCCCGGCCTCCACCACCAGGACCCCGCCGTCGTTGAAGCGCCGGGCCACCGCCGAGGCCATACTCCGCTGGCCGGGCCGGTCCTCGAATCCCGGGTGCAGGCCCGCCAGGACGCCGCCGGGGGCCAGGAGCCCCTCCACCTCCGCCGGGTCCAGGGGGGTGCGGGTCCGGGGTGCCGGGGGCTCCACCACCACGTAGAGCTGCCGGGCGCCGTTGTCCACGATGGCCGTTCCCACCCCGGACTCATAGAGGCGGGCCGCCATGGCCAGATCGGCGTCGGAGGGGTCCAGGTGGCCGGAGGGGTGGTTGTGGACCATGACCTCCCCGGCCTCGGCATCCCGGGCCGCCGCCAGCACCGCGCCCCGGTTTCCCCGGGCCACAGCCCGGGGCTCCACCAGGCGACGCTCCTCATCGACCCGGACCAGGAAACAGACCTCTCGCCCTCCGGCACGCTCGATCTCGGCTCGGATGCGGCGGGCCGTCTCGGGGTGGAGGGAGAGATGGGGGGCAGGTGGGTTCACAGGCGGGAGCGGGCGCCTCAGGTCTTGAGGGGCGACGGCCGGGCCGAGGGGAAGAGGACGTTGTTCAGGATGAGCCGGTAGCCCGGGGAGTGGGGGTGGAGATCCAGATTCGTGGGAGCATCGCCGATCTGATGCTCGGCGTCCTCCGGGTCGTGACCGCCAAAGAACGTCCACGTCCCCTCGCCCAGCGAGCCATGGATGTACTTGGCCCGGTCTCCCTCCCGGGCCAGGATGGTGACGCCGGGCTTCAGCCGGTCCACATCGAAGGCCGTGGTGAGGCCATAGAAGTCCCGGAGGACCGTCTCGTGGTTCTGCACCAGCATGGCCGCCACCGGATCAATGGTGGCGGAGAACTCGAAGAGACGGAAGTGCCCCAGGGGCTGGCGCCACGCGGTGTTCACCTGGTGGGAGTCGATGTCGGAGAAGGCGTTCACTGAAGCGGAGAGCTGGGGCTGGGCTTCCTGGAAGGCGAAAGTTCGGCTCCAGTCCATACGCTGGGCGGCATCGGGATCGGGGCTGCGGCCGTTGGCCCAGGCGGCGGTGATGTCGGTGGCATGGCTCGCCAGCGCCAGATCCAGCGTCTCGGTGGCGGAGCACATGGCAAAGAGGAAGCCCCCCCGCTCCACGTACGCCCGGATCTCCTCGGCCACGGTCCGCTTGAGGGTGGGCACGTCGGGGAACCCGAAGCGGATCCGCACCTCCTCGTTCCGGGCGATCTCGTCCTGCATCCAGGGAGCGTTGGCGTAGGTGGGGTAGAACTTGGAGTACTGCCCGGTGAAGTCCTCATGGTGGAGGTGGAGCCAGTCGTAGCGGTCCAGCTCCCCATTCAGGACCTCCGGATCCCAGAGCGTCTCGTAGGGGATCCCGGCGTACTCGAGGGCCAGGGTCACCGCGTCGTCCCAGGGCTGGGCATTGGGGGGGGTGTAGACGGCGATGGAGGGCGCCGTCTCCAGAGGGACCGTCTCTCGATTCCCCTGGCGCATCCGGGTCCGGAGGGCGGCCACCGCCGCCCCGTCCAGGGGCTCCACCCGAACCCCGCGAAGCGCCGCCTCGCGCCGCACCGCCTCCCGGTCCGGGAGGAGGAAGGCGCCGTAGCGGTAGTTCAGGAGCCATTCTGCCGTCTCCCCCTCCTCCAGGACCCAGAAGGTGAGGCCGTACGCCTTCAGGTGGTTCGTCTGCTCCCGGTCCATGGGGACCAGGAGGTGCTGGGCGTGGAGGGGGCCGGCCGAGATCCCGGCCAGTAGCACCGGGAGGACCATGAGGAGGGTGGCCATGAGGGTGCCGGCCCACCGGGAGGTCGGTCTGCCACGGGCCCACCGTGACGCCCACCTTACACCGGCCCACCGCGAAGTGGATCTGCCATCGACGCACCGTGATGCCAGTCTGCCACGGGCACCCGATGGTCGAGGGCGCTCCTCCCTGCCCCCGCCCACCCCAACCAGGCACTCCCGAATCACGAACTCCCGTCCAAGCATCATCGCCCGCTCCGAAGTTGGGCCAGGAACCGCCGGGCCTCCGGGGCCAGGGGGTGATCCGGCATCTCGACAATCAGATCCTCGACCAGACTCCGCGCCCGCTCCATCCCGTCGTCCCCGCCGAGGGCCGCCAGGTGGCGGGCCAGTCGGAGGCGGGCCTCCACCGCCTCGGGAGCCGAGGGGTGGGTGGTGACGAGTCGCTCCCGGAGATGGGCGGCGCCGGCCTCGTCGTGACCATCCAGGATCCGGGCCGCCAGCGCCAGGAGGGCCGCCTGATCAGCGGCATCCTTCGACTGGTCCCGGGCAGCCTCCACCAGCATCCGGGCCGCACGATCTCGACCGTCGCTACCGGCACCCCCGGCGACCCCGGCACCCCCAGCGACCCCAGCACCGCCGGCGGCACCATCACCCCCGGCACCACCGGCGCCCTCAGCGCCCCCGGCGCTCTCCACGTGGAGGAGGGCCTCCACCGCCAGAGCCCCGGTCTCCGGGGCAGCCTTCTCGGCCACGGCCAGGGCCTGGACCCAGAGTGTACGCGCCGCACCCTCTCGGTCCTGGGCCAGCTCCAGGATCCGGGCCAGCGCCTGGGACCGGGTCCCCGGGTCCCGGAGTTGAGTCGGGATGGTGCCCGGGTCGGAGGAGGTGTCCAGGGCCCGGGAGTCCTGGGCGGAGGGTTCCTGGGCGCCATAGGCGGAAGACTCCCAGGCGCCATAGGCTGAAAGTTCCCCGGTGCCCAGGGCGAAGAGCCCCCCGGTGCCGAAGCCAACCGCCGCCAAGGACGCGGCAAGCACAAGCACGATCCCTGCCCACCTCATGGGCCACCCCCTTCCGGCCGGCTCCGGTTCAACGCCTCGAAATACTCCAGCACCAGGCGGCGCTCCGCCGGGGTAAGGCGCCGGAGCTCTTCCGCCGAGGGGAGGGGGATCCGTCCGTCCCGGAGAAGCTCCGGGTCCAGGGGTGGGATGAGAGGGCGCTCTACCACTCCGGCAGGGGTCCCCTCCCGCTCTTCGGTGGGGCCGTCCCGCTCCAACATGCGGCCGGCGCCCAGGAATCGCTCCAGGAGTTCTTCCTGGCGGAGGAGGAGTTCCCGGTCCAGGGTGCCCGACTCCAGGGCCTCGGCCAGCGCCTCGGCCTCTCGGGCCAGCTCGTCCAGATCGCCCGGGGACCAGTCGCCGGGGTCGCCGTCAGCGAGGCTACGGGCGGCGTCGGCCACGGCACGCTGGGCGGCGGCAGCCTCGCCCATGGAGTCGGCCCCCTGCCCCTCCTCGGTGCCGTCTCCGGCAGAGGCCTGAGCCTGCTGGTTCGCCGCCTCCTGCCCCTGGGCCAGCGCCTCCAGCTCTTCCAGGAGCTGGTCCATGGCCGAACCCTCTCCACCCTGGCCGAGCTGCTCCATCCCCTGGAGGGCCAGGATGGCCACCTGGTTCAGGGCGGCGGAGGTGCGGGCCGCCGACTGGTCGAACCGCCCACCTCCCCAGAGCCCGGAGCGGCCCAACTGCTCCACCGTGTCCTCGCCGGCGGTCAGGGCCTGGCCCAGCGCGCTCCCCAGCTCCCGGCCCAGGGCGGGGAGCTGGCGATTCACGCCCTCAAGGCGGTTTGCCAGGTTACGCACTCCCTGGACCAGCGCTGCCTCGTCGCTTCGGAGTTGGCCGCGTTCCACCCGGCCGGCCCCATCCATGCGGACCCGGAGGTCGTCCTGCTGCCGCGCCAGCGCCAGCGCCTCTTCGGCACCCTGCCGGAGTGCGGATCGGAGGGCTTCCTCGAAGGCCTCCATCCAGTCATTGCGGGCCTGTTCCACCTCGTCCAGCGCCCGCTGGGCCGCCTCGCCGGCCTCTCCAGCCTCGTCGGCGGCCCCACCAGAGTCGCCGCCCCGGGCCGCCTCCGCTGCCCGCTCCATGGCCTCCCGGGCCCGCTCCAGCTCCCGATTGGCCTGGCCGGCGGCGCGGGAGGGGGCCTCGGCCCCGTCTCCGGCCAGCCGTCGGGCCAGCTCCTCAAGCCGCTCCCGCACCGGGTCCACCGCCTGGGCCAGCGCCTCCTGGGCGGCGGCGGGGTCAGGGGAAGCGGCAT
>SKJY01000284.1 GCA_007121775.1 Gemmatimonadota bacterium | reverse complement strand
TCGGTCCCTTTCGGCCATGGATACGCCCGCTTCGGCGGCGCATCGTGTGGGCTGAAAGGGGCCGTTTCGGTTTGTGGGTCCCGGGGCTTCGGAAGGGAGGAAGGGAATGCTGGCCAGGATTCGTTCCGGTACCGTTGTCGGGATCCAGAGTGTGCCTGTTCGTGTGGAGGTCCACCTGGGGAGTGGGCTTCCGGCCATCTCGGTGGTGGGGCTCCCCAATGGAGCGGTCCGGGAGGGGAAGGACCGGGTGCGTGCCGCCCTGGGGAGCATCGGATTCCGGATCCCCCCCCGGCGGATCACGGTGAATCTGGCGCCGGCGGATCTCCGAAAGGATGGGAGCGGTCTGGACCTCCCCCTGGCGGTGGGTCTCATGGTGGGGGCGGGTGCCCTCCCGCAGGCGGCCCTGGAAGGGGTGGCCCTGGTGGGAGAGTTGGGCCTGGAGGGGCATCTGAGGCCGGTAAGGGGCGCTCTGGCTGTGGCCCGGGGCGTCCGCCCATCCGGCGCCCATACCCTCATCGTGCCTAGGCAGAATGGCGCCGAGGCCGCGGCGGCGGATCCGCATCTCACTGTCCTGGGCGCCGATTCCCTGGAGGAGGTGGTGGGGCACCTCCTGGGGGAGGTGGAGATCCCCCGGGTGCATCCCCGCTGCCCCCAGGAGGCGATCTGGGAGACCAGGCCCGACGAAGACCTGGCCGATGTGCGGGGTCAGCCGGCGGCGCGTCGGGCGCTGGAGGTGGCGGCCGCCGGAGGGCACAACCTCCTGCTGGCTGGGCCGCCAGGGTCTGGGAAGACCATGCTGGCTCGTCGCCTCCCCGGGATCCTCCCCGCGCTTGCCCCGTCAGAGGCCCTGGACGTCACCAGCATCCACTCGGTGGCGGGGCTCCTCCGGGAGGGGAGCGGTCTCATGGGGAGCCGGCCCTTCCGGGCTCCCCATCACTCCATCTCCCGCACCGGGATGGTGGGAGGAGGATCTCCCATCCGGCCTGGAGAGATCACTCTGGCCCATCAGGGCGTGCTCTTCCTGGATGAGCTTCCGGAGTTCGGTCGGAGCACCCTCGAGGCCCTCCGCCAGCCCCTGGAGGGCGGGGAGATCTCGGTGGTGCGGGCCCGGGAACGGGTGCGGTTCCCGGCACGGTTCACTCTCATGGCGGCCATGAATCCCTGTCCGTGCGGGTACCTGGGCCACCCGGAACGACCATGTACCTGTGATCCCGGTCAGGTGGCCCGTTACCGCTCCCGCGTGTCCGGACCGGTTCAGGACCGTATCGATCTACAGGTGGAGGTGCCGCCCGTCCCGTACCGGGACCTTCGAGGTTCGGGAGGAGAAGAGTCGTCGGAGGTGGTGCGGGCTCGGGTCAGGGCAGCCCGGCGCCTGCAAGGCGAGCGTCTGGGTCCGGACCGGGTGAACGCCGGCATGTCCTCCGGCGAGGTGCGGCGCTTGGTGGAGCTCAGTCCGGAGGCGGAGGGGTTTTTGGAGCGTGCTTCGCAGCGCTTCCACCTCTCGGCCCGAGGGGTCCACCGGGTTCTCAAGGTGGCCCGGACGCTGGCGGATCTGGCCGGCGCCGTGCAGGTGGGGCGGGCGGAGGTGGCCGAGGCGCTCCAGTACCGCCTCCCTGGCGGGATCCGCTGATGCGGATACAGGTGGGGCCGTGTTGTGACCGAACGCTTCAACCCGTAGCTTGAACCGGCTTGGCGACGGCACGGCGTCCGGTGTGATGACCCTCCAGGAGAGCCCGGAGGGTGAACCGCCGGCTGGAGGAGGGAGCGCGAGGTGCACTATCTGGATTATGCCGCTACATCGGCGATTCGGCCGCCCACAGTGGCTCGGGCGGTGGCGGAGTTCCTCCAGGATGTGGGCGCGTCCCCAGGACGAGGAGGGTACAGTCGATCGGTGACCTCGGCCCGGATCGCCTTCCGCTGCCGCCGAGCCGTGGCCCGGGTCATGGGTCTCCCGGGTGACCCGGGGCGGATCGCCTTCATGATGAATGCGACCCATGCCCTGAATACCGCCCTCCACGGCATCCTGGAGCCCGGGGATCGGGTGGTGGTGACCCCCTACGACCACAACGCTGTCCTGCGACCGGCCCACGTCCTGGCCAGGGACCGGGGCGTGGACGTTCAGATGGTTCCCGGGGATGCCGCCGGGGGGGTGGACATGGACACGCTGGCCACCCTCCTGGAGGGAACTCGCCTCCTGGTGGTGAACCATGTCTCCAACGTTCTCGGCACCGTACTTCCGCTCGCGGAAATGAGTACGCTGGCTCGGGAGCGGGGGGCGCTGGTCCTGGTGGACGCCGCCCAGTCCGCCGGCCATCTGGCCGTCTCACCGGCGGAGGCCGGCGCGGATCTGGTGGCATTCACAGGGCACAAGGGCCTCCTGGGTCCCCAGGGGACGGGCGGGCTGTGGGTTCGGGAGGGTGTCTCGGTTCGCCCCTTCCTCACCGGCGGCACCGGCGGCGATTCCGCAAGCCGCGAGATGCCTGAGGCCCTTCCCGATCGCCTGGAAGCGGGAACGCCCAACGCTCCGGGCCTGGCCGGGCTGCTGGCGGGTTGCGAGTTCGTGCTTGAGAAGGGAGTAGAAGCGATTCACGCCCATGAGAGCCGGCTGAAACGTCGCCTTCTCGACGGATTGGAATCCATTCCTGGGATCCGGGTACTCTCTCCCCCGGCCCCGGAGGGGGCTGCCCTGGCAACCGTGGTAGCGGATCGCCTCTCTCCCTCACAACTGGCGCGGGAGCTGGAAGTGGGGTGGGGGATCATGGCACGTTCCGGGCTCCACTGCGCTCCGGAGGCCCACCGCCTGATCGGGTCTTCAGGTGACGGCGCCCTTCGTCTCTCCCTTGGGTGGGCCTCGTCCGAAGTGGACGTGGATCAGGCGCTCAAGGCGTTGGAAGCCGTGGCTGGACGCCGGTCGCTGCCGGTGACCCAGGGGAGCCGGACGGCATGATTCACAGGTCCTTCCCGTGCAACTCGTAAGCATCGCCACGCATCCCTCAGACCGTCACCCTCCGACCTCATGCGACTCTTCATAGCCCTGAACCTCCCGGACGATGAGCGTCAGCGCATCCACGAAGCGGCGGAGCCGCTCCGGGAGGCCGGATTCCCGGTGCGCTGGCTGGATCCCGAGCTGTTCCATCTGACCCTCAAGTTCCTGGGGCAGACCCGATCGGAGATTGTGCCGGTGGTCCAGAAGGTCATTCGGAAGGTGTCGGGACAGACCCGGGCCTTCTCCCTGCGTCTGGAGGGGTTCGGGGCGTTTCCCACCATTCGGCGTCCCCGGGTTCTCTGGTTGGGAGCGGATCCGTCGCCTGCGCTGCGCTGCCTAAAGCAGGACCTGGAGTGGGGGCTCACCAGTCACGGCTTCGAGCGTGAGACCAGGGCCTTCCACCCCCATGTGACGCTGGGACGTGTGGATGAAGATCTGGGTGCCGGCGTATTCAGGGGGCTGGATGACGTAGCTGCCGCCATGGAATTCTTCCGCGAGGTGCCGGTGGACTCTGTGGATCTCATGCGGAGCCAACGTCTGAAGGACGGGGTACGCTATTCGGTGGTGGAACGCTTTCCCCTGCTGGCCTCGCAGCCTGGGGACTGAACGGACCCACAGGTAAGGGGGAGCATGGGGTGTTTCGGCGGGTGCCTGGGGCGAACCTTAGCCGCCGCTCTCCTGGTGGCCATCGTCTGGGCCGCCTGGCGGTTTGGCCCGGAGGTGGCCGAACACCTCCCCCAGGGTGTTTCGGTGGAGGAGTCCCTTTCGGCGGAGGCCGCCGAAGCACTGGGCCGGGAGGTGTGGGCCGAGTTGTCCACATGGTTTGAGGCTGGAGACGAGGCCTTCCACCTCGGTAGCCTTGAGGTGGAAGCCCTCCTCCGCCATCGAGGTCACCAGCTTCTCCCCCCGGGGGTCAGCGGACCCCGTGCTCAGGTAGATGATGGGGAACTCCGGCTATCGGCCGTGGTGGCCCGACGCCTCCTTCCTGCCATTCCCGAGGTGGAGCGGGTCGACGCCGTTCTCCCGGACTCCTTGAGGGTATCGGCGCAGGGCGGGCTCCTCACGGACCGGCTCGGACAAGGTGTATTCCTGGTGCGGCGGATGGAGGTTGCCGGTGTGCCCCTGCCCAGCCGTACGCACGATGCGCTTCTGGCCGCCGTCGGGCTTGAGGTGGGGCAGGATCTCCCTCGGGGGGCGGTGGTCTTTCCCCTACCACCGGGCGTTCGCTCCTTGCACGTATCGGGAAGTTCCTTGATCCTCGTTCCCGACAGGTGACCTGACCGGGAGGGCATGCGAGCCCTCCGCCGGCGAACCCACAGCCGAGAGATCCACTGCATGGCGAAGATCCTCATCGTGGACGATGAAGAGTCCATCCGCTCCATTCTCCGTCAGCTCTTCGAATACGAAGGGCACGAGGTGGAGGAGTCCGGATCGGCAGACGAGGCGCTGGCCGCCCTGGAGGAAGGACCGGTGGATGTGGCCTTTCTGGATGTGAAGATGCCAGGGCAGGACGGGATCGAGCTCCTGGGAAGGCTGCGTCGCGACCGCCCGGCGCTCCAGGTCATCATGATCTCCGGCCATGGGACCATCGACACGGCGGTGGAGGCTACCCGGCGGGGGGCCTTCGATTTCCTGGAGAAGCCCCTGGACTCGGACCGCCTCCTCCTCACCCTCCGGAATGCCCTGGAGGTCAAGGGGCTGGCCCAGTCCGTGGCTGCCCTTCGCTCTCAGGTCGAGTCCCGGCACGCCATCGTGGGTGCCTCCTACCAGATCAGGCAGGTGCTGGATCGGGTGGAGCGGGTGGGGCCCACCGATTCCAGGGTTCTCATCACAGGAGAGAACGGGACCGGGAAGGAACTCGTGGCCCGGGCCCTCCACGGCCTCTCGTCTCGGAAGGATTGCCCCTTCGTGGAGGTCAACTGCGCCGCCATCCCCGGGGAACTCATCGAGAGTGAACTCTTCGGTCACATGAAGGGGTCGTTTACCGGCGCTGTGCAGGATCGGCCGGGGAAGTTCGAGCAGGCAGATGGTGGAACGCTGTTCCTGGACGAAATCGGTGACATGGCCCTGGCGGCCCAGGCCAAGGTGCTGCGCGCACTGGAAGAGGGGAAGGTGACCCGCGTGGGGGGTCAGAAACCCAGGAGCGTGGATGTTCGGATCATCGCCGCCACCAACAAGGATCTTGCGGAGGAGATCCAGGAGGGGCGGTTCCGGGAAGACCTCTTCTACCGACTCAATGTGGTTCCCATCCACCTGCCCCCACTTCGCGAACGCCGGGACGACATCCCCATGTTGGTGCAGTATTTCGTGGACCAGATGTCCCGGAGGGACGGTCTTCCCGCCCGCACCTTCACCCAGGAGGCGGTGGAACGCCTACAGGAGCTGGAGTGGCCTGGCAACGTACGGGAGCTCCGCAACACCGTGGAGCGCCTCCTCATCCTGGCGCCTCGGGAGGGGGTGAGCGCCGAGGACGTCGCCGCGTTGGTGGGGCAGGGGTCTGGAGCCTACCCCCTGGGTGCCGAACTCCTGCAGGCCCCGACCTTCGCCGAGTTCCGGGATCGTTCCGAGCGCGCCTTCCTCCTCCACAAGCTCAGGGAGCATGACTGGAACGTGTCCGAAACGGCGCGGAGCCTGGAGATGCCCAGGTCCAACGTCTACAAGAAGATCGATCGCTACGGCCTCTCACGGGAGGATTGACCCCCGGGCCCTTCAGGAACGGAAAACGGCGGGGTCGGGTATCGTTTTCGATCGTGCACGCCGCTCGGCGACGAACACCGAACGTCCTGTGACGCACAGCCGGCTCTTGGGGTGCACGCGGTCTGCGCGGATCCCACTCCCTGCAAGGTTGCCCTACCGGTGGGGAGTCTGCCTGACCCTCGTACCCGTGTCATCTGCGCCCTCCCCCCATCCCCGGTTCACCAAATGAGCGAGTCCGTCCCCGGAGGCCACTCCCCCAGGTGGGTCCGGTCGATCCTCGAGGTTCTCCGATCCGTTGCCCTGGCGGTCCTCATCCTCCTGGTGGTTCGGGCCCTGGTGGTGGAGGCCTTCAAGATCCCCACCTCCTCCATGGAAGGGACGCTGCTGGCCGGCGATTTCCTCCTGGTGAACAAGGCCGTGTACGGGGCCGAGATTCCAGGCGTGGGCTTGGCGCTTCCGGCTCTGGCCTCACCACAACGGGGGGAGGTCATCGTCTTCCACCCACCCCATGAACCGACGAAGCATTATGTGAAGCGGTTGGTGGGCATGCCGGGTGACACCCTGAAGATGCGCAACAAGCAGCTCTATCTGAACGGTGAGCCGGTGTACGAGCCCTACGCCCGCCATTCCGACAAGGAGGGTGACGCCATCCACCCCTCCATGGCGTGGCAGTCTCGGTTCCTGGTGGACGGGCCGCGCCCGGGACGCCATCGACCGTCCCGGGACAACTGGGGCCCTCTGGTCATCCCTGAGGAGCGCTTCTTCGTCCTTGGCGACAACCGGGACAACTCCGAGGACTCCCGTTATTGGGGCCTCGTTCACAGGGAAGACATCAAAGGTAGACCTTGGATCGTCTACTATTCATCGAGCCCAGGGCTGACCCCCGGTCTCGGGTGGCTCAGGGAGGTGCGCTGGGAAAGGATCGGCGGTCGGATCCAGTGAACTGACGCTCACGGCACGGAGAATCCCCTTTCGTCCGGTGCGATTGGCGGGGGGGAGTTGCGTCGGGGCCGCCGATGGGCCATTCATGATTTCCGGAAGCGAGGGTCGCCGGTGAGCCGGATGCCCCCGACGCCGGATGGTCAGACGGTCACGACGCCTTCCTCGACGCGACAATGAGCCCATCCCCCCGCCGGACCCTCAAGAAGGACGGATCTCTCGATCGGTATCTCCGGGAGATCAGCGAATACCCCCTCATCAACCGCGACGAAGAGGCCCGGCTGGCCCGCGGAATCCGCGGCGGCGACGAGGAGTGCCTGGAGCAGTTGGTTCGAGCGAACCTTCGCTTCGTCGTCTCCGTGGCGAAGAAGTATCAGAATCAGGGTGTTCCCCTGCCGGACCTCATCAACGAGGGGAATGTGGGACTCATCCGGGCGGCTCATCGCTTTGACGAGTCCAAGGGAATCAAGTTCATTTCCTACGCGGTCTGGTGGATCCGCCAGGCCATCCTGCAGGCCTTGGCCGAGCAGAGCCGGATCGTCCGGGTGCCCCTGAACCGGGCCGGCGCCCTCCACCGCATCGGCCGCCGATCCTCGGCACTTCTCCAAGAACTCGGGCGTGAGCCCACCGTCCAGGAGCTGGCACAGGACCTGGACGTGAGTGAGGAGGAGGTGGAGGCCACCCTGGCCATCTCCCAGTCCCACCTTTCCCTGGACGCGCCCACTGCGCCCGGTGAGGACAACCGCCTCCTGGACTACCTCCCTGATAAGTTCGCCCCTGACCCCGAGAACGGAGCCTACGACAAGGCGCTCCGGGATACGGTGGACGGGGCCCTGTCCAGTTTGAAGGAGCGGGAAGCCAAGGTGCTCCGTCTCTACTTCGGCCTGGACGACCAGGAGCCCATGACGCTGGAAGAGATCGGTTCACTGCTCGGCATCACGCGGGAGCGGGTGAGGCAGATCAAGGAGAAGGCGCTCCAACGCCTTCGTCATGCATCGCGCTCCCGCTTCCTGGGGACCTTCGGCCCCTGAACCGCGTGCCCCTCGCCCCAGGCGCTGCCGGACAGAAGAACAGCCTCCCCACCCGTTGACACCCCCCGTGGTCGAGCCTACTTTTCAAAGCTCTGTCGTTATCTGGCCAAGTGTGACCCCACGGGATGTATGAAGACCCTGACTCCGAAAGCAGACGACATCGAACGGCGGTGGTGGGTGGTTGACGCTGCCGGCAAGCCCCTCGGGCGGCTCGCCACCGAGGTGGCCCGCATCCTTCGGGGCAAGCACAAGCCCATCTACACGCCCCATCTGGATACCGGGGACTATGTGGTGGTCTTGAATGCGTCCCAGATCATCCTGACCGGCAACAAAGCCGACCAGAAGACCTATTTCAAGCACTCAGGCTACATGGGTGGGGAGAAGCACATCCCCTTCAAGACCATGCTGGCCAGGAAGCCCGAGTGGGTCATCGAGCGGGCGGTTCAGGGGATGCTCCCCAAGAACGCCCTCGGTCGGCAGATGCGCAAGAAGTTGAAGGTTTACGCTGACGATGCCCACCCGCACCAGGGGCAGCAGCCGCAGCCCCTGGAGCTCTGAGCGTCCACCCTCGAAGGAATTCCAACGGAGTCGGAAGCCGCATGGCGCAGTCCACCGAACAGATCCAGGCCGTCGGCCGCCGCAAGACCAGCTCGGCTCGGGTGATCCTTCGCCCCGGCGAGGGTAACTGGTCCATCAACGGCCGCACCCTCACCGAGTATTTCCCCCGTCTCTTCCATCGGAAGCGGGCCGAAGAGGCCCTGAAGCTGACCGAGACCGACGGGCGTTTCGACGTGGTGGTGCGCGTGGTAGGCGGTGGCGTCACCGGTCAGGCCGACGCGGTTCGCCTCGGCGTGGCCCGTGCCCTCGTCAAGCAGGATGAGGAGTTTCGTTCGCCCCTGCGACGCGGCGGCCTCCTGACCCGGGATTCCCGGAAGGTGGAGCGGAAGAAGCCCGGCCGCCCCAAGGCCCGTAAGAAGTTCCAGTTCTCCAAGCGTTGATCCCCTCTCCCAGGACCCAGTCCAGTATGGAGCAGCAGCAGAATCCGGAAGTGGGCCTGAACGACCTCCTGCAGGCGGGCGTTCACTTCGGCCACCAGACCCGCCGTTGGAATCCGAAGATGCGCAAGTACATCTTCACGGAGCGCAACGGAATCCACATCATCGATCTCCGCAAGACGGTGGATCGGCTCCGGGCCGCCGAGAATCTGGCGCGAAGCAAGGTGCTGAAGGGTGAGCGCATCCTCTTCGTGTGCACCAAGCCGCAGCTCCGGGAGATCATCGAGGAGGAGGCGGAACGCTGCGGTGCGTTTTACGTCACCGAGCGGTGGCTGGGGGGCATGCTCACCAATTTCCAGACCATCCGGCAGCAGATCCGGCGCCTGAAGGAGCTGGAGCGGGGCCAGGAGGAGAACGCCTTCGAGTTCTACACCAAGAAGGAGCAGCTTCTTCTGGACCGGGAGCGGCTGAAGCTGGACAAGTACTTCTCCGGGGTGAAGGACATGTCTCGGGTTCCGGCGGCTCTCTTCGTGGTGGATGCCAAGCGGGAGACCATCGCCGTACGCGAGGCCAATCGCCTGGGGATTCCGGTTATTGCCATCACCGATACCAATGCCGATCCGGATGTCATCGACTATCCCATCCCGGGCAACGATGACGCGATCCGTGCGGTGACCCTCATCGCCCGTGCCATCGCCGATGCGGTGCTCTCGGCCCGCCGGGAGATTCCGGAGGAGGACCGGAGGAAGGTTGTGGAGTCGGAGGCAACGACTTACTCCACCGAGACCGGTGAGAAGGCGGCTGCCGCTGATGTGGCCAAGCGCCGGATCCGTCGGCGCCGGCGGCCCATCCCCGAGGTGATCGCCCAGATCAAGGGTGACGACAAGGGGAAGGAAGGCGAGAGTCAGCCGGCAGCCGAGGCCTCGGAGGGTGAGGGAGAAGCCTCCCCTTCGCCGGCGCCTTCGGCCGTCCCCCCGCGAAAGCTGGGTGAGGAGGCGGCCAAGGACGCTTCGACCACCGATTCGTCGGCTCGGGCCGATGAGAAGTCGTCTGCGGAGGAGCGACCCGAGGGCTGATTCCCCTCCGTGGCTCCAAAGTATCTCCCGAGGCGGCCGCCGTCGGGGCTCCCCGCCCAGGGGCGCCCCGACGGCCCGCCTCTTTTCATGATCATCAAGGACCCTTCCACGAGGTAGCGGGCACCATGAGTGTGAGCGCCAAGGACGTGAAACAGCTTCGGGATCGCACCGGAGCCGCCATGATGGAGTGCAAGAAGGCCCTCGAGGAGACCGGCGGCGACATGGAGGCCGCCATCGACTTCCTCCGGAGCCGAGGAGCGGCGAAGGCCGCCAAGCGGGCTGAGAAGTCCGCCAATGAGGGCACGGTGGGGTACTACATCCACCACGGGGGCCGCATTGGTGTGCTGGTGGAACTGAACTGCGAGACCGACTTCGTGGCCAATACCGAGGACTTCCAGGAGCTGGCCCGGGACCTCGCCATGCACGTGGCGGCGAGCAATCCCCTGGCGGTGCGGGAGACCGACCTGGACCAGGAGATCGTGGAGCGGGAGCGGCAGGTGTATCTGGAGCAGGTGCGCGAAGAGGGGAAGCCGGAGCATATTCAGGAGAAGATCGTCGAGGGGAAGCTCCGCAAGTTCTTCGAGGACCAGACGCTCATGAAGCAGCCCTTCGTGAAGGATCCGAACCACACCATCGAGGAGCTCATCACCACTGTGTCCGCCAAGACAGGTGAGAAGATCGAGGTGGCCCGCTTCGCGCGCTTCGCCGTTGGGGAGGGGTCCAATTGACGGCGTGAGTGGTCAAGGGGGCGGGGTTCCGTCCGGCGAGGGCTTGAAGTACGGGCGGGTTCTCCTGAAGCTTTCCGGTGAGGCGTTGGCCGGAGACCGTGGCTTCGGCATCGATCCGCCGGTGGTAGACCGCCTGACCAATGAGATCCGGGGTGTCCACGGCATGGGCGTGGCTCTGGGTCTGGTCGTAGGCGGGGGAAACATCGTCCGGGGCACGGTGGCGTCAGAGCGTGGGATGGACCGAGTCAATGCCGACTACATGGGCATGCTGGCTACCATCATCAACGCCATGGCTCTGCAGGACATGTTGGAGCGGAAGGGTGTGGAAACCCGGGTCATGACGGCGATCCGGATGGAGGAGCTCGCGGAGCCCTATATCCGTCGCCGGGCCCTACGCCACCTGGAGAAGGGGCGGGTGGTGCTGTTCGCCGGCGGAACCGGCAACCCGTACTTCTCCACCGATACGGCGGCGGTGCTGCGGGCCATCGAGATGGAGTCGGACGTCATCATCAAGGCGACGAAGGTGCCGGGGGTGTACACGGACGATCCGGTGAAGAACCCGGATGCCACCTTCCTCCCCTCGGTCTCCTTTCAGGAGGTGGTGACAAGGGAGTTGGGGGTCATGGATGCCCCGGCAGTCTCCCTTTGCAAAGACAACAACCTTCCCATCATCGTCCTGGACCTCTCCCGTCCCGGCGCGGTGGCCGCGGCCATACGTGGGGAGGCCGTGGGCACGCTGGTGTCTTGAGGGGCCCACGGGTGAGGCAGTAAGCGGGGACGCTGGTGTCGTGACCGCACTCCTGGGAGGAGTTCGTTTCCCCCGGGAGTGGATCGTAGACGAAGGGGCTGGCCGCTAGGAGCCGCCCGAACCCGGATGGAGACCATGTCTTTGATCAATGAAGTCAAGGCCCGCATGGAGGAATCCCTGGAAGCCATGCGTCGGGAATTCGCCACTGTCAGGACGGGGAAGGCCACGCCTGCCCTCCTGGACACCGTGCGGGTGGAGGCCTACGGATCGTCCATGCCCCTGAATCAGGTCGCCACCATCAATGTGCCCGAGGGGTCCCTCATCGTGGTGCAACCCTTCGACAAGAGCCTCCTGCAGGAGGTGGAGAAGGGAATCCTGCAGGCTGACCTGGGGCTGAATCCCTCCAATGACGGAAGTGTGATCCGGGTCCCCATCCCGGCCCTGAACGAGGAGCGTCGCCGGGAGATGGTGAAGCTTCTCAGCAAGATGGCTGAGGAGGGTCGGGTCAGCATTCGCCACGCCCGACGCGAGGCCAACGATCGCATCAAGGCGCTGGTCAAGGAAGGGGAGCTCTCCGACGATGACGGTCGACGGCAGCTTGATCAGGTGCAGGCGCTAACGGATCAGTTCACGGGCCGCATCGACGACATGATGGACGCCAAGGAAAAGGAGATCATGACGGTCTGATGGAGGCTGGCCGGGTCGGATTCGGGCGCACTGAATGCGCCGTTCTTTGACAAGGCCGCTTCTTCCGGTCATCATCCCCCCATGACCACCTCGGCTCCCATTCGCCCGGATTCGTCCGGCCCCGTGCCTCGCCACGTGGCTGTCATCATGGACGGGAACGGTCGATGGGCCGCGGACCGGCAGCTTCCTCGATACGAAGGGCACCGGGCCGGGATGAAGGCCGTCCGGGAGACCATCGAAGCCGCAATCGAGGAGGGAGTGGAGATCCTGACCCTCTTCGCCTTCTCGACGGAGAACTGGAACCGCCCGGAGGAAGAGATCCTCGCCCTCATGTCCCTCCTCCAGTTCTACGCTCAGAGCGAGCGGGCCGAACTGGTGCAGCAGGGAGTCGAAGTGAAGGTGCTCGGGGACCTCTCTCCCATGGACGCCCAGACCATGGATGCGGTCCGGACGGTGGAGGAAGCGACCCGGGGCGGAAGCACACTCCGCTTGAACCTCATGGTATCCTACTCCGGACGCGCCGAGCTTCTTAACGCGGTCCGCTCCCTGGCGCGGGAGGTGGCCCTGGGGGTCCTGGATCCGGAAGACATCCGGCCGTGGCATCTGGAGCAATACCTCCACACCCGCGATACGCCTGATCCGGATCTTCTCATCCGGACCTCAGGAGAATTCCGCATCTCCAATTTCATGCTCTGGCAGCTCGCCTACACGGAGATCCACATCTCCCCGGTGCTCTGGCCCGACTTCACAAGGGATCACTTTGGCGAGGCCATCCGGGATTACCAACGCCGGGAGCGTCGTTTCGGGCGCGTGACGGCGCCCTGACGAGCGGAGATCGCGAATCACGTGGCGGGAGACCTGGGGCGGCGGGTATCGGTGGCAGCGGTGGGGATCCCCCTGGGGGTTCTTCTCCTGTATCTAGGAGGATGGTATCTCACCGCCGCGGTGGTGCTCCTGGCCGTGGTGGGAACCCGGGAGGCGTACGGTCTTGCCGAGGCCCGGGGGTGGCGCCCGTTCCAGTTGCCGGGTCTGGCCGCGGCCATCTTTCTCGTCCTGACCGCCGGCGCCATGGGGTCCTACCAGCCGTGGGCCCCGGTGGCCCTGGCGGTTCTCCTGGTTCTGGTGCCTGGTCTCCTGGCCGGCGCGGTCTTTCGAAGGGGGCCCGACGGCGATCCCCTTCTCGCTGTGGCCACCACCCTCCTTGGACTCGGCTACGCCACACTCCCCATGGCCTTCGCCGTATTCCTGCGGGAACTCCCGGAGCAACTGGCAGGGGTCCCCGTCACCGGTTGGGCCGCCATCCACCTTCTCCTCTTCCCCCTCGTGGTCACCTGGCTGGGTGACACCTTCGCCTACTTCACCGGCAAACACCTGGGGCGTCGTAAGCTCATCCCCTCGGTGAGTCCCAAGAAGACGGTGGCGGGGAGCGTCGGTGGAATCGCCGGTTCGGCGCTGGGGGCGGTGGTTCTGGCGCTTCTCTTCCTGGGGCCCGACGCCGTCCACACCCTCCCCCTCCCGACGGCCGGGATCCTGGGCGCGGTCCTGGGGGCCGTGGCCCAGGTGGGAGATCTCGCCGAGTCGGTGCTGAAGCGCGAGGCAGGGGTGAAGGATTCAGGAAACCTTCTGCCGGGGCACGGAGGAGTCCTGGACCGGTTCGATGCCATCTACTTCACCCTTCCCCTGACCTACCTGGCCTTCCTCTTCGTCCTGGTATGACGGCTTCGCTCACGCCTCTTTCGGCCCTTCCGGCCATCCACCTGCCCACCTGCTCGACCAGGAGGAACCCCGCATGATCCGTGTCGCCATCCTGGGATCCACCGGATCCATCGGAGAGAGCGCCCTCAAGGTCATTGAGCGTCACCCGGACCGCTTCCAGGTCGTGGCCCTGGCCGCCAATCGGTCCGTGGAGCAGCTGGAGGAGCAGGCTCGCCGGTTCGAACCGCTCCGGGTGGTGGTAGCGGATGAGGAGGCGTTCGAGAGTTGCCGGCAGAACGGCACCCACTGGAGCGGTGGCCGGGAGGCGCTGGTGGAGGTGGCCGCCATGGCGGAGGCGGATGTGGTGTTGAACGCCCTGGTGGGCTTCGCCGGCCTGGAGCCCTCCATCGCGGCGCTCCGAGCCGAGAAGCGCCTGGCCCTGGCCAACAAGGAGTCGTTGGTTACCGGAGGGGACCTTCTCATGGAGGCCATGGCGGATGGGGAGGGCGAGTTGGTTCCGGTAGACTCGGAGCACTCGGCCATCCTCCAGTGTTTGGGTGGGGAAGATCCAGATCAGGTCCAGCGCCTGGTCATCACTGCTTCCGGCGGCCCCTTCCGTGGCTGGTCCAGGGAACGCTTGGAGACGGTGGGGCCCGATGACGCACTCCAGCACCCGACCTGGGACATGGGTGCCAAAATCACCATCGATTCGGCGACCCTGGCCAACAAGGCGCTGGAGGTGATCGAAGCCCACGTCCTCTACGGGATCCCGTATGACCGCATCGACGCCGTGGTGCACCCCCAGTCCGTGGTCCACTCCTTCGTGGAGTTCGTGGATGGATCCGTCATGGCCCAGTTGGGGTTTCCAACCATGGAATTGCCGATTCTCTACGCCCTCACCTATCCGGACCGGGTGGATGATGGAGGGCTCCGGACCTTTGATCCGGTCCGGGCCTCCCCACTCACCTTCGAAGCTGTGGACACCGACGCCTTTCCCCTCTTCCGCATCGGAGTGGAAGCGGGTCAGAGGGGTGGAACGGCACCCACTGTCTTCAACGCCGTGAACGAGGTGGTCGTGGAGGCGTTCCTGAAGGGTGAGGTGAGCTTCCCCGGGATGGCTCGGGTGGTGGACGAGGTACTTTCAAGAAGTGATATCCGGCCCGTGACCGGGCTGGATGTGATCCTGCAAGCGGACCGCCAGGCGCGCCGGTCTGCCCGTGAGTCGCTGTCGCGCCGAGCCCCCAGCGGGGATTGAACGAAGTATGACCATCATCGCCACCCTCATCGTCCTGGGCGTTCTCATCTTTGTCCACGAACTGGGCCACTTCATGGCGGCCCGGTCCGTGGGCATCCGGGTAGACCGCTTCTCCATCGGTCTCGGTCCCCGTGTTTGGGGCTTCCGGAGAGGCGACACCGAGTATGTTCTCAGCGCCATCCCCCTGGGCGGGTATGTGAAGATGGGCGGGATGGACGATCAGGTCATGGAACGCATTGAAGGGGGTGAGGTGACCCCGCAGGAGGGCCAGGAGGGGGCTCCCGGCGGAGGGGGTGGAGATGCCGGTGCCGTACCGTCATCCCCTGACCAGGGAGAGGCCGCTCCCGCCACCCACCGTCTCCGGGATTCGGACTTCGACTCCAAGCCCGTATGGGCCCGGGCCTGGGTCATCTCCGCCGGGGTCATCATGAACATGCTCTTCGCCTTCCTCGCCTACACGGCTGTGGCGGCAGGGTGGGGGAGCGCGGAGGCCGACACGACACGTCTGGGCCAGGTGGTGGAGGGTTTCCTCCCGGAAGAGACCCGGGCACTGACCGAGATCCCTGAGGGGGTCCATTTCACCCGAATCGGTGATCGCCCGGTGGCGCACTGGGGTCAGGTGAGGGAGGCGATCCTGGAGGCGCCGGAGGGCCCGGTGACCTTCCAATGGGACAATCCTCAGGGGGAGCTCACCGTTCCGCTACCCGCCGAGGTGGAAGATCGCCGGCGGATCCTCATGGGACTCCGCTACTGGGTGGAGCCTGAGCTCATCTTCGTGGAACCGGGCGCCCCGGCCCACCGGGCCGGAGTCCGGTCAGGAGATGTGGTGGTGGCGGTGGCGGGAGACCGGGTACACCTCTGGAGCCAGGTCCAGGACCGGATCCGTGCCCGGCCGGGCCAGGAGACGGAGATCGTGGTGGCCCGAAATGGCGAGGAACTCACCTTCACCGTTACCCCCTCCACAGTGGAGGGGATCACGCCGGATGGAGAGCCCCAGACCATCGGCCAGATCGGGGTGCAGGCCCAGAATCCCCCCATCACCTACACACGGGTGGCACCGCTGGAGGCGGTCCAGGTGGGGTGGAACGAGACGGTCTTCGTCACGGGGTTCATCCTGAACTTTCTCGGTGATCTGGTCACGGGCCAGGTATCGGCTCGGAACCTGGGGAGCATCGTGACCATCGGGGAGGCGTCCGGCCAGGCGGCGGCGGAGGGGCTACCGGTCTTCCTGAGCTTCATGGCCCTCTTCTCCATCAATCTGGCCATCCTGAACCTGCTCCCCATCCCCATCCTGGACGGAGGGCACCTGGTCTTCCTGGCCATCGAGGGGATCCGTGGGCGGCCGGTGTCGGCGGAACAGCGGATGCGTTGGAGCCAGGTGGGCTTCTTCATCCTCCTGGGGATCATGGCGCTGGCGCTGGGGAACGACTTCTTGCGCCTCTTCGGACTCTGACTCTGACGCCGACCTCGTGAACCGGCGCCTCTCCGGCCACTACAACAGGGTGAGCTGAGGAGGGCCCGCCTGTCGGCGCAGTTCAGGGATGTCCACCAAGGGCGAGGGCTCGTCCTGGTCAGCTACCTGGAGCCATCCGGCCCACCCTGCCTTGCGGAGCGCTCCACCCACCACCTCCAGCGCCAGATCGGGGTGGTTGCACTCCGCCGAGAGGTGGGCCAGGAGGATCCCGGTGAGCCTCGGGTGAAGGAGTTCAGTGGCGAACCGGGCCGCGGCATGGTTCGACAGGTGGCCGTGGGATGACGCGATGCGCGCCTGCACCGAGGGTGGGTAGGGGCCGGTGCGGAGGAGCGCTTCGTCGTGGTTTGATTCCAGGATGAGGAAGTCACACCCCTCCAGACTATGTCTGATCCCCGCAGTGGGACGACCGAGGTCGGTGGCGATCCCGACCCGGGTGCCGCACTCTACCCCCTCCACTGTCACCGCCACCGGGTCCACCGCGTCGTGAACGGTGAGGAAGGGGTGGATCCGGAGTCCGCCTATCTGGAAGGGGCGAGTGGGCGAGTAGATCTCCACCTGCTCCTCTCCCCGGAAGAGGGACCGACACGCCTCCAGGGTTGCTGAGGTGAGGTGGACCGGTTTTCCGTAGCGCCTGGCGAAAACGCCGGCTCCCCGGGTGTGATCTCCGTGCTCGTGGGTGACGATCACCGCCGAGATGCTCTCCGGATGAATCCCCAGGGCCTGCAGTCTGCCGGCCAACTGTCGGCCGCTGAACCCGGCATCCACCAGGATCCGGGTTCCGCGGGCCTCCACCAGGGTGGCGTTCCCGCGACTCCCGCTCCCCAGCATGGCCACCTTCACCGGTCCCCTTCCTCCGCTCCGGCTTCCCGACCCCCTCCCTGGCCGGTCACCTCTCGGTGGAGGCGAGCCAGGAGCTGCCGGCCCCCGGCGTCCAGTGCCTGACCCCTCCGGCCCATGACTCGGGTGGCCACGGTGAGGAAGGCCTCCAGGCGCACCTCCTCTCGACCCTCAGGGGTCACCCAGGAGAAGGGAGGGACCCACCCGGAGATGACCGGACCGGCGAATAGGGTGGACCCGGCGCCCACCACCACACCGCCATTCAGAAGGGTTCCGATTCCGGTCCGGACATGGTCGCCCAGGAAGGCCCCCACCTTGATCATCCCGGTGTCCACGTCCACCGGGTTCCTGGGCGATGCGCCTTCGGGCATCTTTACCCGAATGGCCCCGTAGGTGTTCTTCAGGTCCGAATTCGTGGTCATGGCACCGAGATTCACCCACCGTCCCACCACCGCGTGCCCCAGGTGACCGTCGTGGGCCTTGTTCACGAAGCCGTTGAGGACCGTGGAGTCCACCTCACCGTGAACTTTCGAGACCGGTCCGCACGACACGTGCCCGAGTCGCCCGCCAAGGAGGTGGCACCCGGTCCCGATCCAGGCGGGTCCCTGGAGGTGGGTGCGAGGCTCGATCCGCACTCCGGTAGAGAGGTGGATGGGCCCATCTCGGGTATCCAGTACGACACCAGGGGCCACCTGCACGTCTGGAGCTGCGCTCACTGGATGGCCACCGGTAACCCACACGCCCCGGGGAGGATCGAAGGGCACCGCCCCTGGTCCACTTCCTCCGGGATAGAGCTCAGCCAGGTCGGCGGCAATCCGTTCGCTGTTTCCCGCCATGAGGGTCCATGGCCGATCCAGGAGTTCGCCGGGCACCCGCTGCTCGTCCCCGTCGCCCTCCGACTCGTGGGGCGTCGCCAGTTCGTCCAGGGAGGGGAAGGGGCGTCCAGCCGGCAGGAGCCACCCCACTAGCTCCCCGTCGCATACCAGCCGGAGACCCCGGGCAGGCGCCGTGGCAGGAAGGGGGAGGCGATCTCCCAGGGGAGGGATGTACCGGCTCAGGAGGATGAGTGATTCGCCGCCTCCGCTCCGGGAGATGTCACCCCAGACCGGGGGAGCTCCCGGTTCGGTGAAGCCCTCCAGGCCCGGGCATCCCAGGGTAGCAGCGACCCGCATCCCCGCCGCCCGCTCGATGCGTTCGCGAAGGAGGAGGGCACCGAAGAGGAGTTCACCCACCGGGCGGGTGGTGGAAAAGGGGTGCCACCTCCTGGCCTCGGCGTCGTCGAAGAGGTACAGGGTCCGCATGACTCAGTCCTCCCCAAGGGGGTCCGTCTCCCGGAATCCCCGGGGGAGGGTATCCAGGAGGGTCTTGAGGTCGGCGGTCCGGTCCCGCCGGGCCACGAAGGTCCGGCCTCCGCTCTGCACCACCACCAGATCGTCCACGCCGAAAAGGACGACAGGGCCATCCTCGGCCCAGACCACATTCCCCCTGCCATCGGTTACGGATCCTCGGCCTTCCACCACATTCCCGGCGGCGTCAACTTCCCGGGTCCGGGCCAGGGCGTCCCAGGTACCCACGTCGTCCCAGCGGAAGGCGGCCTCAACGGCGGCCACCCGGCCGCTTCGCTCCAGGACCGCCTCATCCACCGAGATGTGCGCCGTTCTCTGGAAGAAGAGGTCTTCCTCGCCCTGCTCCAGAAGGGGGAGGTTCGCTCCGATCTCCGGCGCGTGGAGGCGCACCTCGTCCAGGAACCGTCGGACGCGCCACACGAAGATCCCCGTGTTCCACATATACCCCTGGTCCATGTAGCGCCGCGCCGTCTCCGCGTCGGGCTTCTCCACGAAGGCGCCCACGCGCCAGGCCCGGAGGCGGTGCTCGGCATCCCTCCCCGGCGGCAGCGGAGCGCCCGGGCGGAGGTAGCCGTAGCCCGTCTCGGGCCGATCCGGTGGGGCCGCCACCGTCACCAGGAGGTCTTCCTCCACGGCCAGCGAGGCCGCCCTGGCCACCACGGCGCGGAAGGCGGCGTCGGGCTCGATGAAGTGATCGGAGTGGAGTGACACCATCACCGCATCCCCATGGTCCCGGGCGATCCGGTGAGCCGCCCACGCCAGGACCGGTCCGGTTCCCCGGGCCCTGGGTTCGACCCAGAAGGCCGGGGGCGTGCCGGCAAGGCTGCCACTGCGGAGGGCTCCTGCCAGCGCCGAGGTGAGGTGGCTTCCCGCCAGGATGTGGAGCCGTTCTGCCGGCACCAGTCCCAGGGCTCGATCCACCGTATCCCGGATGAGGGGGCGGGGAGAAGAGAGGGGAAGGAGCTGCTTGGGGCGTTCCGGCGTACTGGCGGGCCAGAAGCGAGAGCCGATCCCTCCGGCCAGGATGACCACGTGAAGGTCTGGATCCATCACCGATCAGCCAGGAGTTCGTCCACGCGCCCCAGAAGCTTCTTGGGGCTGAACGGCTTGGTCATGAAGTCCGCGGCCCCCAGTTCGAAGGCTCGCCGCCGGTCCACGTCCTGCCCCTTGGCAGTGAGGATGATGACGGGAAGCTCCTGCCGGTGAGGGAGGTTGCGGGCGGTGTGCAGGAGTTCGAGCCCGGTTCGACCAGGCATGAGGAGGTCCAGGAGCGCCAGGTCGAACGGCTCCTCTCCCTCCAGAAGCGCCTGGGCCCGCAGACCGTCGTGGGCCACGGTGAGCTGGAACCCCGATGCCTCCAGGAGCGTGATGAGGATCCGACGGATGTGCGGCTCATCCTCCGCCACCAGAAGGCGCAGGGAACCTGCCGGTCTAAGCCTGCGCTGGGTCATGGGTCGTACCCCCTTGGTGGATCGCCCTGGTCCCGGCCCGGCGACGGGGTTCCCCGGGCGTCCCGCCCTGACGCGGCAGGCCGGCGGGAACCTATTCCTGGGGTGGTGTAAAGTCAAGCATTGAGCGGGATTTCGAGGGTTGACACCGGAGGCCGGAGCGGGGTACGATTCCGGGTCCCATCCCGCTCGTTTCTTCGCGGTCGGCCCCGGGGCCGACCCGACTTCGTCCATGGGTTCCTCATCGTGAATCGACGCTTCCTCCCCGCCCTCCTCCTTCTTATCACGGTCGCCATCCTCCTGGCCGTGTCGGCGTGCGGGGACGATCCCTTCCGGATTCAGTGGTCGGAGAATCCCCAGGAGACCACCCTGTATTCAATGGACCGCCAGGAGTTGAACCGGCCTTCGGCCTTCGACATGCTGCAGCGGCGGAGGGTGGTGCTGGAGAGTCCCCAGACCCAGGGCCGGTGGGATTTTGCCGTGGATCGCCAGGGCGGTACGCTGGTTCTCCTCCCCCCCCAGTCCCTTGGCGTAGCCTCCCGGGCGGGGATCGCCCCCACCCCCGGTGTTTCCTTCGAGGACCTTCGCGAGGCACCCTCCGACACCACCCGGTACATCACCCGGGAGCCGGTACCATTGGCGGTGGGCAATACCTATGCGATCCGGACCCACGAGCAACGGGGGCGTTTCGGCCAGTTCTGCACCTACTATGGAAAGCTCGAGGTGGTGAGTCTGCGTCCGGAAGAAGGGGTGTTCATCTTTCGCCACGACACAAACCCCGAGTGTAACAGCCGCCGCCTCGTCCCCCGGAGTGACTGACCGGGAGCCACACCCGTCACGGAAGGTGGTGACCGATGGCGGACACGACTCCGTGATGGAGCCATACCCCCGAACGCCAATACCCCGCCTCCCCCGAACCCAGGACGATCCATGCTCGACCTGAAGGAGATCCGTCGGGATCCCGAGCCCATCCGTCAGGCCCTCGCCCGCCGGGGAGGCTCCGGCGGAGCCGCCTTTCTCCAGGAGATCCAGGAACTGGATGAGGTCCGACGAGCCGCCATCACCCGGGGGGACGAGCTCCGGGCGCGGCGCAACGACGTCTCTCGCGTCATCGGGGAGCGTAAGCGGGCCGGGGAAGCTGCCGACGACCTCATCGCAGAGATGCGGGAGGTGGGGCAGGAGATCACTGAACTCGAGGCCCGGGTGGCGGAGGCCGATCAGCGGATCCAGGACCTCCTCCTGGGCATCCCCAACCTCCCCCTTCCGGAGGTGCCGGAGGGCACAGAGCAAGACAACGAACTGGTGCGGGAGTGGGGTGATCCGGTTCGGCACTCCTTCCCGGCCCGGCCCCACTGGGAGTTGGGGGAGGCGCTGGGCCTTCTGGACCTCCAGGGCGGCGCCCGGATCTCGGGGTCGGGGTTTCCGGTGCTGGTGGGAGAGGGGGCGCGGCTCCAGCGCGTCCTCATCGACTGGATGCTGGAGATCCACACCCGGGAGCACGGCTACCGGGAGCTCCGGGTGCCGTATCTGGTGAAGCGGGATGCCCTGGAGGGAACGGGCCAACTCCCCAAGTTCGCCGACGAGTCGTATCAGACGGAGCGGGACGGTCTCTGGCTGATCCCCACGGCGGAGGTGCCCATCACGAACCTCCACCGGGATGTCCTGCTGGGGCCCGACGACCTGCCCCTCCGGTACACGGCCTACTCGCCCTGCTTCCGCCGGGAGGCCGGTGCCGCCGGAAAGGATACGCGGGGCCTCCTTCGCGTTCACCAGTTCGACAAGGTGGAGCTGGTGCGGTACGAACGGCCGGAGCGGAGCCTGGAGGCGCTGGAAGAGCTCACGGGGGAGGCGGAGAGCATCCTGCAGCGTCTCGGGCTCGCCTATCGGGTGGTACGCCTGGCGACCGGTGATCTGGGTTTCTCCTCGGCCATGACGTACGACCTGGAGGTCTGGGCTCCCGGGGTGGAGCAGTGGCTCGAGGTATCCAGCTGCAGCGTGTTCACCGACTATCAGGCGCGCCGCTCCAACCTTCGCTTCCGACCGGCCCACGGAGAGAAGCCCGAGTTCGTCCACACCCTGAACGGGTCGGCGCTGGCCCTCCCCCGACTGATGGTGGCGATCATGGAGGTGGGGCAGCAGGAAGACGGCTCCATCACCCTTCCTCCCGAGCTGGCCCGACGCTTTGGCTCGGACCACATCCCGGCCTGAGGGCGGAGGCGGCTGGTGTCCCGGAGCCGCTGGACCGGGATCCTGGCGATCCTCTTCCTGGCCCTGCTGGGGTGGTATCTGCTCTATACCGAGCGGATCATCAGCGTCTTCCGGGACGATGCCGCAACCCTGACCCTGATGTTCGCCGAGGTGCAGACCGGGATGGCCTCCCAGGATGCCCTCCGGGCCGATGAAGCACTGGTGAACCTTCAGCGGATTATCGTGGAGTCAGGGGTGCCCCTGGTGCTGGCGGGTCCCGGTGATACCATCCAATCCGCGGTGAATCTTCCCTTCGAGGTGGACCTGACCTCGCCGGACGGTCAGGCCCGGGTGCGGGCCTTCGCCCGTCGCCTGGGAGAGCGCAACCCTCCGGTGGCCCAGACCGACGATTCCTTCATCTTCTACGGGGATCCGCCGGAGCTCCAGCGCCTCCGCTGGATCCCATGGCTCCAGGCCTCCGGCCTACTCCTCACCTTCCTCACCGGGATCGTGGTGATCCGATTCCAGCGCAAGGCCGCCGAGGATCGGGCCTGGACCGCTATGGCTCGGGAGCTGGCCCATCAACTGGGGACGCCCATCTCGTCGCTCCAGGGTTGGCTGGAACTCCTGCGCCTGAGCCCCGATCGTCGCCCTGGCGGACTGGCGGAGGACGAGATCGCTCGGGAGATCGCACAGGATCTGGAGCGGCTTGAGCGGGTAAGCCGTCGCTTCGAACTCATCGGTCGGGATACGGAACTGGGACCCCTGGACCTGAACGAGGTCATTCGTTCCATGGAGGGCTACCTTGGGGCCCGCATCCCGCGCCTGGGCGCCGGGGTCCGTCTGGAAGTGGAGACGGAACGAGATCTGCCCCTGGTCCGGGGCAATGCGGTTCTCCTGGCATGGGCACTGGAGAATCTGGTGAAGAACGCCCTGGACGCCCTGGCTGGAAAGGGCGGTGTCATCACCATAGAGGCCTTCACCGACGAGGGGGGGCAGGTCGTGCTCCAGGTTCGGGACACGGGGCCTGGAGTGGATCCATCGGTGCGGGATCGCCTCTTCGACCCCGGTGTCTCCACCAAGTCCGGGGGGTGGGGTGTGGGCCTCTCCCTGACCCGGCGCATCGTGGCCCGGATCCACGGAGGGAGCATCGAGCTATATGGGACCGGGCCGGAGGGGGCTGTCTTCCGGATACGCCTCCCCCCCGCCCAGGTGGGAGCGGGGTAGGGTGCTCCATGCTCGCCACTGACAGTACGCCGCCGCCTGGGATCCCCACCCCGCCGCCAGCGGGACGGACACGCCTCCCAGGGCCTCGACCTCCGCCCCGGCCTCTGCCAGATTCCCCTCTCGATTGCGAACCATCACCATCCACCTCTCCGCCATGGCCTCCACCTCCCCAGCCGCACCCCAGAGTCTCAATCCGGAACAGCTCGCCGCAGTGGAGCATGTGGAAGGGCCCCTCCTGGTCCTGGCTGGAGCGGGATCGGGGAAGACCCGGGTCCTGACCAGCCGGGTCACCCGACTCATCCAGGAGCATGGGGTACCGCCGGATCGCATTCTTGCCGTCACCTTCACCAACAAAGCCGCAGGTGAGATGCGAGAGCGGATCCGCGCCCAACTAGGGCGGGACCCGGTGGGTGCCTGGATCGGCACCTTCCACTCCCTGGGGGCCCGCCTCCTCCGACGTCACGCCGAGATCATGGGGTGGGATCCGGCCTTCACCATCTTCGACGCCGAAGAGAGTCTCCGGGAGATCAAGCGGGCGCTGGAACGGGAGCAACTGGACCCGAAACGGTGGAAGCCCAAGGCGGTGCGCGCCGCCATCTCCGACGCCAAGAACCAGCTCATCACCCCGGGCGAGTTCGCCGAGGAGCACCGGGAGGGGTTCGACTTCTTCCTCCGGAATGTGGCCCGGATCTACCCGGCCTATCAGGCGTCGCTCCGGGACCAGAACGCCTTCGACTTCGACGACCTCCTGGTGAAGCCGGTGGAGCTGCTCACGGAGCACGAGCAGGTGCTGGCCCGGTACCGGGAGCGTTTCGCCTTCGTCCTGGTGGATGAGTATCAGGACACGAACCACGCCCAGTTCCGCTTCGTGGAGCTCCTGGCCCGGGGGCACGGCAACCTCATGGTGGTGGGTGACGACGACCAGAGCATCTACGGGTGGCGAGGCGCCGATATCTCCAACATCCTGGAGTTCGAGCGGTCGTTCCCGGGAGCCCAGGTGGTGCGGCTGGAGCAGAACTATCGGTCCAGCGCCAACATCCTCTCCGCCGCCAACGAGGTGATCCGCCGGAATCTGAACCGGAAGGAGAAGACCCTCCGGACCGACCGTGAGGATGGGGAGCGCCTCAGCCTGGTCCAGTGCGCCGATGAGCGCGACGAGGCCGGATGGATCGTGGAGGAGATCGAGACCCGCATCCGGGAGGGCACCGCCCATCGATATCGGGACTTCGCCATTCTCTACCGCACCAACGCCCAGTCTCGGGCGCTGGAAGACGCCTTCCGCAGAAAGGGCGTCCCCTACCAGATCGTGGGGGGCGTGCGCTTCTACGAGCGGCGGGAGATCCAGGATGTGCTGGCATACCTCCGGCTCATCTCCAACCCCCGGGATTCGGCGGCGCTGGAGCGGGTCATCAACGTACCCCGTCGGGGCGTGGGGCGCACCAGCCAGGAGCGTCTCGTGGCGTGGGCGCTGGACCAGGGGATCCCGCTTCTGGAGGCGGCGGTCCGGGCCGAAGAGGTGCCGGACCTCCACGCCGGCGGGGTACGTGGGATCCAGCGTTTCGCCGAACTGATCCAGCGCTTCAGCGCCCGGGCCGCCTCCCTCTCCGTAGGGCCACTCCTGGAAGAGCTGGTGGAGGAGTTGGACTTCCTCACCCACCTCCTGGATGAGGGCCCGGACGGCGAGGACCGGGTGGAGAACGTGAAGGAGCTGGTGGCCGGAGCCATGGACTTCGACGCCCAGCGGGTGGAGGTCTGGGAAGACGGACCCCCGGACCACTTCACCGAGCTGGACCTCTTTCTCCAGCATGTAGCCCTCATCACCGATGTGGACCGGCACGATCCGGACTCGGACGCAGTGACCCTCATGACTCTCCACAACGCCAAGGGGCTGGAGTTTCCGGTGGTCTTCATCGCCGGTCTGGAGGAAGGGCTCTTCCCCCTGGGTCGGGCCTACGATGAGCCGGCCCAACTGGAAGAGGAGCGGCGGCTCTTCTACGTGGGGATCACCCGGGCCGAAGCGAAGCTCTTCCTCTCGTGGGCTCGGGAACGGCGCCGGGCCGGCGACTTCATGTTCGGTTCCCTCTCGTCCTTCGTGCAGGATGTGCCGGAGGGACTGCTGGAGGAGCGTCGGAGTCCCCGCCTGGAACGGGAGCGCAGAGCCTACCGGCGAAGCGATGCCGGCAGTGACTTTGGCGCCGGACTGGGAGAACGAAGGGCTCGGGGTGGCGCCGGGGCGAGCGATACGGCGGGAGCCGCTACCCGAACCCCCGACGACGAGTTCAACCAGGACCTGCCCCACCTGGTCCGGGGTGAGCGGGTGCGCCACGATACCTTCGGTTCCGGCACGGTCCACGAGGTCACCGGGTTCGGGCGGGACGTGAAGGTGGTGGTGGACTTCGATACGGTGGGCCGCAAGAAGCTCCTGGCCCGCTACGCCAGACTCGAGAAGGACTTCTGACGAAGCCGGGACACGCCATACCAGGGAGGAAGCCATGTCGGTGGGAAGGGAAGAGGTGCAACGAATCGCCGCGCTGGCCCGGATCCAACTCGATGACGAGGCGGCGTCCCGCCTCGATGTGGAGTTGACGGGGATCCTGGCCCACGTGGACGCCCTCATGGAGGTGGATGTGGCGGAAGTGGACGGAGGGCTCACCCTTCCCCCGCCCCTGCCCCATGGCCCGGAATCCGGAACCGTGTTCCGCCAGGTGGGACTGGAGGCGGACCCACTGGCACCGGAGGCTCCGGCGGACCGGGCGCCCGAGTGGTCTGAAGGGTTCTTCCTGGTGCCTCGCCTCCCGGCGGTGGATGGCGGTTCGGTGGACGGAGGCGGCGCATGACGGTGCCCTCGGTGCTGGAGACGGCCCGGGAGGTACGAGAGGGGCGGCTGCCCCCCCACGCCCCGGCCCGGGCCGCCCTGGTCCGGGCCCGGACCTCCGACGACGGACCCATGGGGCTCCACGCCTTTCTCAGCCTCACAGGCCCGGACGGCATCCCACAGTCCCTCCCGGAGGGTCCCGGCCCGGATCCCCTCGTCCCCGACTCCGGATTCATCCCCGATTCGGGACTCGCCCCCGACCCCGGATCGACCCCCCGCCCCCGGGGCTCCCACGGACACCTCTCCCTGGCGGGGGTGCCGGTGGCGGTGAAGGACAACATCTGTACCGCAGACCTTCCCACCACCTGCGCCTCCAGCTTTCTCGAGGGGTACCATTCCCCCTACGAGGCCACCGTAGTCCGGCGTCTGCGGGCACGGGGCGGCGTGGTCTTGGGGAAGACCAACATGGATGAGTTCGGCATGGGCTCCTCCACCGAGCACTCCGCCTTTGGCCCGACCCGGAATCCCCGGGACCGGTCCCGGGTCCCGGGCGGGAGCTCCGGTGGGTCGGCGGCGGCGGTGGCGGCTGGGATCGTCCCCTGTGCCCTGGGCTCCGACACAGGCGGATCGGTGCGCCAGCCCGCGGCCCTCTGCGGGGTGGTGGGGGTGAAGCCCACCTATGGGCGGGTGAGCCGCTACGGTCTGGTGGCCTTCGCCTCATCGCTGGACCAGGTGGGTACCTTCGGCGCCGAGGTGGCCGACGCCGCTCTTCTCCTGGAAGCCATCTCCGGCCACGATCCCCGGGATTCCACCTCTGCTCCCCTCCCGGCGCCCGATCTCATGACGGGGCTCGAGAGCGGAGTCCGGGGGAAGGTCATCGGCATCCCCCGGGAGTACATGCCGGACTCGCTGGATCCGGAGATCCAGGCCCGGATGGAGGAAGCAGGGGAGCGGCTGGTGGCGGCAGGGGCCAGCCTCAGGGAAGTGTCCCTCCCCCACACCCGCTACGCGGTGCCCACCTATTACGTCCTGGCCACCGCCGAGGCTTCGTCCAACCTGGCTCGCTACGACGGGGTCCGGTACGGGGTGCGTGCGCCGGAGGCCCGGGCTACCCGTGAGGTGTATGATGCCTCCCGTACCCGTGGGTTCGGTCCGGAGGTGGTGCGCCGGATCATCCTGGGGACCTTCGGTCTCTCCGCCGGCTATCACGACCAGTACTACGGCCGGGCCCAGCGGGTGCGGGCCCTCATTGCTCGTGACTTCCGCCGGGTCTGGGCCGACGGCGTGGACCTCCTCCTCACCCCCACCTCCCCCACCCCCGCCTTCCCCCTGGGTGAGCGGGCTGACGATCCGGTCTCCATGTACCTCTCCGACGTCTTCACCGTCACCGCCAACCTGGCGGGGATCCCAGCCGTCTCGGTCCCGGTCGGGGTCACCCACGGACTCCCATGCGGCGCCCAGCTCCTGGCGCCGGCGTGGCATGAGGCGCCGCTCCTGGCGGCGGCGCGCACCCTGGAGCGAAGCCTCCGGGAGGCGGCGTGACGGCCCGGGGGCAGGCCGGGGAGGCCGGACGGGGGCGGATGCCTGAGGAGGGGGGGGAGTGGCGACCGGATCCCGCCGGGGAGATGGAGGCGGTCATCGGCCTGGAGATCCACATCCAGCTCCTCACCCACGAGAAGCTCTTCTGCGCCGATGTCCCTGAATTCGGCGCAGAGCCCAACACCCGGGTCTGCCCCGTCTGTCTGGGACTCCCCGGGGCCCTCCCGGTGTTGAACCGGGAGGCGGTGGAGCTGGCGGTGCGGGCGGCGCTGGCCTTCGGGTGCGCCATCCACGAGCGGAGCGTCTTCGAGCGGAAGAACTACTTCTACCCGGACCTCCCCAAGGGCTACCAGATCTCCCAGTTCAAGGAGCCCCTGGCCACCGATGGGGTGCTGCACGTCCGCATGGGCGAGGGGTTGGACGACACCTTCCCGGTGCGGATTCGCCGCATGCATCTGGAGGAGGACGCAGGAAAGTCCATCCACGACCGGGTGCCCGATCGCACCGCCGTGGATCTGAACCGCACCGGGACGCCCCTGGTGGAGATGGTGTCCGAACCGGATCTGCGCTCTCCCGCCCAGGTCCGGAGCTATCTGGATCAGGTGAAGCGGATCCTGGAATATCTGGAGGTCTCCGACTGCAACATGGAGGAGGGTTCCCTCCGGGTGGATGCCAACGTCTCCATCCGCCCTGCCGGGAGTGTGGAGCTGGGCACCAAGACCGAGCTGAAGAATCTGAACTCATTCTCCGGGGTCGAGCGGGCGCTGGAGGTGGAGATCGCCCGGCAGGTGGCCGTGGTCACCGCGGGCGACCGGGTTCGCCACGAGACCCTCCTCTGGGATGAGCGGCGCCAGACCGTGCGCCCCATGCGTTCCAAGGAAGAGAGCCAGGATTACCGCTACTTCCCGGATCCGGATCTGCCCCCGGTGTGGGTGGCGGGCACCTGGGTGGAAGAGATCCGCCGGGAACTGCCTGAACTCCCTGAGGCTCGTCGGACCCGTTTCATTGAGGTCTACGGACTTCCCGCCTACGACGCCGGGGTCCTCACCTCCCGTCGTCCCCTGGCCGACTTCTTCGAGGCTTCGGTGCGGGCCCGGAGCGGGGACGTCCAGGAGGCGGAGGTGGCCAAGGAGGTGGCCAACTGGGTCATGGGACCCATCCTGGCGCTGGCCAACGCCCGGGGCGCCCCGGTGGAGGCGCTGGGCCTCGAGCCCGAGGCTGTAGCGGAACTCCTGGCGCTTGTGGCCACCGGGCAGGCGAACCGCCGAGCGGCCAGGACCATCCTGGAGCGCATGGTGGAGTCCGGGTCAGGCGGGGCGGGCGCACCGGCGGCCATCCTGGAAGCCGAGGGGCTCGCCCAGGTCTCCGACAGCAGCCGTATCGAGGGGTGGGTGGATGAGGTGCTCACGGCCCACCCCGATGAAGTGACCCGCTTCCGGGAAGGGGAGCGGCGGCTTCAGGGCTTCTTCATGGGAGAGGTCATGAAGCGGAGCCGGGGGAAGGCCGACCCGGGAGAGGTGGCTCGAATCCTGGGAGGAAGACTGAAGGGAGGGTGAGGAGTTTGCCTCCTCCCCAGGGGCCGGCGCCCCGGCTCAGGGAGGGTCGTCGCCCTGCTCGCCGTCCGGGACATGGTCGCCCGAGACATCAGCGTCCGGGGCATCGGTGTCCCGGACATGGGCGTCCGGCGCCTTCAAGGTGGAGCCGGGGGTGGCCCGGATGTGGGGCGGGACCTCTGCACCGAGACCCGGCACCGTGAGGTCCCGGGCCTTGGGCAGATAGAGCAGGGGCTTGCCCGGCAGGGGGAAGAACTCGTCGGCTCGGGCCAGGAGCTCTTCCGGGTCCAGCCGACCTCGGGAGGTGGCAAGCGCCTCCCGGCGGATCTTCTTGGCCAGCTTGAGGTTTCGTTCCCCGATGGGGTCCAGCGACCTGGCCCTGGCCCCATGGCCTCGGACCAGCCGATCCATGACGTAGTCGTACGAGTGCTGGATGTACTGGTCACGGAGTTCCCGGGGAAGCTCGAAGCGGGATCGCCGCAGAATCTCGTCGAAGACCTGCTTCCAGCGCAGGTCGTCCTGGAAGGCCATCATACCCCGGAAGATCCGGCGGTTGGTCCGGAACGAGAAGAGAGTCCGGGAGAGAACCCGATCGAAGAGTTCGTCCGCCTCCGCATGGTCGTAGCGCAGTACGACCCGGCGGGCCCGCTTCACGTACCGGTCGCCGAGCTCCACATCCATCCGGTGTTCCCAGTACGTGTGCCCCACCGCCTGGGTCGTGGAGGTGAGCAGGAGCCGCCTGGGCACGTAGATGTTGTGGGCGATGGTATCGGCGGCCAGATGGCTCAGGTAGCCCAGAGCCACCGCGTGGAGCGCCTCCGTGTCCGCCGCCGCCAGGATCTCTTCCCCCACATGCCAGTGGTGGGAGTGCCGGCCCGTCTCCGCATACTTCTTGGCGAAGGAGATGTCCGCCGCCACTGAGCCATAGAGGTAGGCGATGCGGTTCCGTTCCAGAACGGCGCGGATGGCCGGGGGGAGGAGGTGCAGGGACGACAGGACGGCCTGTCCCACCGCCACATGGGTCCCGGGCCCCCAAGCCCACGCCTCGGCAGGCGTGAGCAGGAGCCAGATCACGGCCCAAACCAGGGAGCTGGCCAGGGCGAGGACGGAGCCGGTGGGAAGGGTGGGCACGGGTCGTCGAGGGTGGATCCTGGACTCGCTGGGGTGGAGGTCGATGACAGGCTTACCGGTCAGGCGTCGCTTCCTGGTGTCAGGGAGCGGCGAAGAGCCCGGAGTCGCTCCGGAGCGGAGCGGAGGGCCGAGAGCGATGAGCGGCCGCCATTGTCGAGGACAGCACCCTGAAGCCGGTTCCGCACAGAGGCAGTGAGTTCATCCCGGGCCGCCCGGACGAATTCCCGGCCCAGGTCGCTCAGCGCCGCCTGGAACCGGGAACCTGCGGAGACGTCCTCCTTTCGGGCTCGCGGCACCCGCCGGACACCCCGGCGAAGTATCTGGCCTTCAGTGAGACGTCCTGTCTTCTCCAGATCCCGCTCTGTCCGTCCCGGCGCCACCAGGAGCGCCACACCGGCACCCAGGGCCATTCCCAGGACCATGCCTGCGGAGAATTCGGCGGAATCCCGCGCTGGAAGCAGCTTCATCGTTGGTCATCCTCCTCCGGGGAGAGGGTCGTGCTCCGGAGAGGGTCTCCGGCAGGCGGGGTCCGTGTGGCCGGGGCCGGCCGGGCCATGGCACCGCCTCCCGGGCGGCGAGGCTGCGCCCTTTCGCTGCGTCCCCGGCCGTCGCCCAGGTGCCCGAGTCCCCGCCGAACACCCCGGGCGGTACTGGCCGTATCCACGAAGACGTCTTCCGCCTCCGACTGCACCACCTCCATGAGAGCATTGAACTCGTCGATGCGTTCCTCCATTCGGTCCGAGGCCTGTTCGAGTCGGTCCGAAAGGAGCGACACCGAGGCCCTGAGCTTGCCCACCTCGTCCTTGAGAGCGGTGGAGATCTCCTCCACATTGGCCGCGGTATTTCGGAGGTGCTTGAGTCCGGGGTCCTCGGCGACCCGCTTCCGCGCCTCCTCTAGGCCCTTCACCAGCTTCCGGGTCATGAGGAGGAGGAAGAGGAAGGTGAGAAGGACGGCCAGGAAGGTGGCGCCGATGAGCCCCGCAGCCACAGCCACCACCACATCGAACCCGTCGCGCAGCGGCGCCGCGAAGACCGTGTCTGCCTGGACGGCGATTGCTGCGTCCGCCAGCGGGGCGGGGAAGTTGGCGGCAAGGTGTGGCACGGGAAACCCTGGATCGAGAAGGGGAAGGCTGGCTCGGAACATCTTTATACCCGTCAGCATAACGACGATCCCGCCGCCGGATCCAGTCTGCGCGCCGACGCCGGTTGTAGCGCGGCGGCGGGGCGCCTAGCTTCAGATGGCGATTCTGCCACCTCTGACGTACCTCTCTCAACACCGGGCCCTGGCGCCCGTCTTCCGATCTCCATGGCCTACTTCGAAGTGGATGGGGGGCACCCCCTCTCCGGTCGCATTCGTCCCACGGGCAACAAGAATGCCGCTCTCCCCTGCCTGGCGGCGTGCCTTCTGGCAAGCGAACCGGTCCGCCTCCAGAACGTCCCCCGGATCCGCGATGTGGAGACCCTTTTGGAAATCATCGCCTCCCTGGGCGCGAAGGTGGCGTGGGTAGGGGACAACGAGGTTGAAGTAGACGCCTCCGGGGTTGAGGTGGGCCGGCCCGACCCGGTACTGGCGGAGCGGATTCGGGCCTCCATCCTGCTGGCGGGGCCGCTGCTCGCCCGCTTCGGCTCCGTCACCCTTCCTCCTCCTGGCGGAGACGTCATCGGGAGGCGTCGCCTGGACACCCATTTCCTGGCCTTCGAGGCCCTGGGGGCGGAGGTGACCTTCGAGCCCGAGGACTTCCGGATCGTCGCTACCGAGTTGAAGGGGGCCGACGTCTTCCTGGATGAGCCCTCGGTGACGGCCACGGAGAACGCCGTCATGGCCGCCGTGCGGGCACGCGGCATCACCCGCTTTCGCAATGCAGCCGCCGAACCCCACGTCCAGGATCTCTGCCATCTCCTATCGGCCATGGGGGCCGACATCCGCGGGATCGGGACGCAGACGCTGGAGATCCGGGGGGTGGACTCGCTGGGCGGAGCCACCTTCCGGGTGGGAGCTGACCATATCGAGACCGGCTCCTTCATCGGTCTGGCCGCGGTGACCGGGAGTGTCCTGACCATTGAGGAGGCTCCCATCGAGCACCTGGATTCCACCCTACTGGGGTTCCGCCGCCTGGGCGTGGAGTGCCGGGTGGAGGGAGACGACCTGGTGGTTCTGGGGGATCGGGGGAGAGTGGTTCAGCAGGATGCCTTCGGCCATGTACCCAAGATCGACGACGGTCCCTGGCCCGCCTTCCCGGCGGACCTCACCTCCATCGCCCTGGTCACAGCCACCCAGTGCGACGGTACCATCCTGATTCATGAGAAAATGTTCGAGTCCCGCATGTTCTTCACCGACAAACTGGTGGGGATGGGCGCCCGCATCATCCTCTGCGATCCCCATCGGGCCGTGGTGGTGGGACCTGCCCAACTGCGCGGTGGAGCTGTGGAGAGCCCCGACATCCGGGCCGGGATGGCCCTCCTCCTGGCGGCGCTGGCGGCTCAGGGGCGCTCCCGGATCCACAACATCCATCAGATCGAACGGGGATACGAGCGGATTGACGAACGGCTCCGGGGTCTGGGGGCCCGGATCCGGAGGGTGGACGGTGGCGGCGACTGACCGGTTTATGGCCATAGGTTGAATCCGGAGGACTGTTCGGCTACCATAAAGGTCGATTCGGCGGCTGCGGTGGCAGCCTTTTCGAAGTGGGGGAGCGGTTTTCCCCCGCTTTTTTTTACTCTGTCGTCCCGGGTTCCAGGGGGCAGAGGCCGGGTCCGGCGGTCCTGTGACGGGTCCGCCAGGGAGGCCGGAGGCGGGGCAAGAGCCCCGATTTCGGAAGGTCAGGGACGTGGAAGGGGGGCAGCATGGCGAAGCCGATTCCCGAGATCGATGCCGAGCTGGAGTCCCGCGTCGAGGCGCTGGGGTTCGAGTTGGTGGAGGTGGAGTGGGCCGGCAGCGACCGGCGCCCCATCCTGCGCCTCCGGGTCGATCTCCCGGACTCCCGCCCGGGTGCGGGAGTGACAGTGAATGATTGCGCCCGGGTCAGTCGGGAGCTCGAGCCCTGGCTCGACGAGCACCCCGCCGTCCCTGAGCGCTACACGGTGGAGGTTTCGTCGCCGGGGGTGGAGCGGCCCCTCAACAGGAAGCGCGACTTTGAGCGGTTCGTGGGAGAGCCGGTGGTGGTGAAGGGGACCGAGCCGCTGGTGGGCACCCGATCCCGGCGGTTGGAAGGGGATCTTTTGGGAGTGGAAGAAGGGGCGGATCAGGAACATTACGAGGTCCTGATCCGTCGAAAGGGTGGGGATGTGCTCCGCGTACCCCGCCAGGACATCGAGAAGGCTCATCTCGTCTTCCGCTGGAAGGACGACGAATGATGGGATGATGGCGCCCCGGCCCGGCGAGAAGCGGGGCGGCCGAGGCCGGACCCCAGATCAGTAGCGAGGTGAACATGGCGAACGCCGGACAGATTGTCGCTGCCATCCGAGACATGGCGGCCAACAAGAGCCTCTCCCACGAGGAGATGAATGACCTGATCCGGGATGGGATCCTGGCGGGCCTGGGGCGTATCTACGGCGCCAACGTACGAGCTGAGATCGAAATCGACGAGCACAGCGGCGAGATCGAGATCATCGTACTCAAGCGCGTCGTGGAAGCGGTGGAGGATCCTTCCTCCGAAATATCCCTGGAGAAGGCCCGTTGGGATGACCCCACCTTCGAGGTCGGCGACGTCATGGAGATTCCCGTCGACTTCTCCGAGTTCGGGCGCAACGCCGTGATGGCCACCAAGCAGCGCATCGTGCAGAGGGTCCGGGAGGGTGAGCGTGACCGCATCCGGGAGGAGTTCTCCCACCGGGTAGGCGAACTCCTCTCCGGGGAGGTCCAGCAGACGGAGCGCGGGAAGATCGTGGTGCTCCTGAACCGGGCCCGGGACGCCGACGCCATCATCCCCTGGAAGGACCAGAATCCGCGGGAGCGGTTCAGGCAGGGCGATCCCATCCGCGCCGTTCTCAAGAAGGTGGATGAGACGCCCCGGGGGCCCAGGCTCATCCTGTCCCGTGCCGATCCCCTCTTCGTGGAAGCCCTCTTCAAGCTGGAGGTGCCGGAGATCTACCAGGGGATCGTCGAGATCCGGGCCCGTGCCCGGGAGGTGGGGGGGCGTACCAAGATCGCCGTTTCATCCCGGGACGAGTCCATTGACCCGGTGGGGGCGTGTGTGGGGCTCAAGGGTTCCCGGGTCCAGGCGGTGGTCTCGGAGCTCGGCGGGGAGCGAATCGACATCGTGCCCTGGCATCCGGACCCGGAGATCTTCGCCCGCCGAGCGCTTGCGCCGGCCCGGGTCTCCAAGGTGATCTCCGACCAGAGTCGGCAGGTCATCACGGCCATTGTGGACGAGGATCAACTCTCCCTGGCCATCGGTCGGAACGGGCAGAATGTGCGGCTCGCATCCCAGCTCATCGGCTGGCAGATCGACCTGTACGGCTCCCGGGAGTGGCTTGAGCGGGGAGCGGACGCCCGCCTCTTCGCCGAGCCCGACGACGACTCCATGGAGATGGCCGATTTCCCACTCTCGGAACTCGACCTCTCCCTCACCGCTCTGGCGGCCCTCAAGAAGGCCGGGTATAGTACTTTCCTGGACATCATCGATCTGGACCGGGCTGACTTCGAGAAGGTGGAAGGGCTGGGTCCGGTGGAGACCGAGGAACTCCTCCGCATCATAGACGAACTCACCGTGGAGGTGGGTGAGGATGAGGAGGGTGGATCCCAGGAGCCAGAGACCGACGGCGAGGGCGAGGTGACCGATGAGGTCGCCGGAGCCGCGCCCGGGGACGATCGGGAGGTGGCCCCTGGAGCGTAAGGTCCGGGGGCTCCTGGGCCTCGCCCGTCGGTCCGGGGCGCTGGAGATCGGTGTGGGTGCAGCACGGGATGCCGTCCGGAGCGAACGAGCCCGGTTGGTCATCCTGGCGAAGGACGGAGCTCCCGGGCAGATCGGGAAGCTCCTACCCCTGCTGGAGCATCGGGAGGTGCCCCGGCGATGGGTTCAACGTCGAGACGACCTCGGCGGCGCGTTGGGCTTGCCTGGCGTGACCGCTGTGGCCGTTACGACGAATTCGTTTGCAGATCAATTCCTGACTGTCCTGACCGCCGGCGCCGGATCGGCCGCCGGGGACACGGGGGGCGGTTCGGAAGCCAAGGAGGAATCCGGTACCAATGCGGGTTGCTGAACTAGCGCAGGACCTCAAGGTCTCCACGGAGGCCGTGCTTTCCCTTCTTCGGGCCATGGGAATTCCCGTACCCGATGCAGGTGCACGTGTGCACGACGCCGATGTGGCCCGGGTCCTTGCCAGGGTCGAGAAGGAACGGAGGTCCGGAAGCAAGGACGCTGCCGAGGCGGTGCAGGCGGCCATCGAGGATTCCCGGACGCCTACCCGCCGGCGCCGGCGTCGCCGCTCGGTGGAGCCGGAAGCGGAGCCTGAGCCCGAGGCCCCTGAGCCTGCTGCGGAGGAGGCTGTCGCTGAGGCCCCCGAAGTTGAGGTGGCAGCCCCTGTCGCCGAGGATCGCTCTCGTGAGGAAGAGCCCTCGGTGGAAGCTGAGGCAGCCCCTGTGAAGGTGGAGTCGCCCCCGGCCCCGGAGCATGCCGCGCCGGAGAGTCCGTCTGAGCCTGTAAAGCCGGCAATGCCCGAGTCTGAGGCCGATGCCGCCGAGCCCGACGTAGCCGACCCCGGCGAGCCGGAGCCCAAGGCGGCTCAACCCGGGACTGACAAGCCGGAGGCTCAGCCGATTGTGGCCGAGGCCGAGGCACCGGCCCCCACCGCCGATGAACCGGCCAGGGCCGAGACGCCGGCCAAGCCCGCCGGGGACACGCCGTCCGCCGCTGCAGCCGACAAGGCTCCTGACGGGAAAGAGCCATCGGAAGCTCCCCGTCGTCGCCTCCGTATCCCGTCCGCCGCTGAGATGGCTGATCGAGGCTCGCGCCGTCCCGGTAAGCCCGCCGCCGCGCGCCCGGCTGCCGCGGCCAAGCCTGCGGAGACGGTGAAGCCTGTGCCGGCCGCCAGCGCCGGCCCCGGTGGGCAGGTCCGAATCCAAGCCGATGGCTACACCCGCGATGGGCGCAAGAAGGGGAAGAAGAAGGGCAAGAAGAAGGGTCGCGTCGATCAGGATGCAGTGCAGGACAACATCCAGCGCGTCATGGCCGAGTTGAAGGGCGGCGGTGGAAAGAAGCGGCGTCGGAAGGGGTCCAGCCGCCCCAGCCGGGAAGAGAAGGAGGCCATGGAGGAGGAGGTCCGCCAGCAGAAGGAGGAGGAGGCCAAGACGGTCCGGGTCAACGAGTTCCTGACTGTCTCCGAGCTCTCCGAACTGGTGGACGTGCCTTCGACCCAGCTTGTGGGCGCCGCCTTCAAGAACCTGGGCATGATGGTCACCATCAATCAGCGCCTGGACTTCGACCAGATCGAACTCCTCCTGGACGAATTCAACTTCAAGGCCGTCCGGGAAGAGGAATACACGGGCGGAGACGATGTGCTGGAGACCGAGGAGGAGGAGGAAGATCCCGAGCTCCTGGAGTGGCGTCCGCCGGTGGTCACCATCATGGGTCACGTGGACCACGGAAAGACGAAGCTCCTGGACTCCATCCGTCACACCAATGTGGTGGCGGGCGAGTCCGGCGGGATCACCCAGCACATCGGTGCCTATCACGTGGAGTTGGATGAAGGGAAGTCCATCTCCTTCCTTGACACGCCGGGCCACGCCGCCTTCACCGCCATGCGCGCCCGTGGAGCGGACGTCACCGACATCGTCATCCTGGTGGTGGCCGCCGACGACTCCATCATGCCTCAGACCATTGAGGCCATCTCCCACGCCAAGAATGCCGGCGTACCCATCGTGGTGGCCGTCAACAAGATCGACCTGCCCGGTGCCAACCCGGCCCGTGTGAAGCAGGAGCTCCTGCAGCACGAGGTGACGGTGGAGGATTTCGGCGGCGACGTCCTGGTCGCGGAGATCTCGGCGAAGTTCGGGCAGGGCATTGAGGACCTCCTGGAGAAGGTTCTGCTACAGGCGGAAATCCTGGAGCTCCAGGCCAATCCGCAACGGGATGCCCAGGGGACCGTCATCGAGTCGAAGCTCGACGTGGGGAAGGGCGCCGTGGTGACGGTGCTCGTTCAGAAGGGAACGCTCCGGGTGGGCGACGCCTTCATCTGCGGGAAGTTCGACGGGCGAGTCCGGGCGCTCCTGGACGAGCGGGGCAACCAGGTCCGGGAGGTGCTTCCCGGCAGGCCGGTGCAGATCCTGGGAGCCGGCGGGATCCCTCAGGCGGGGGACACCCTCCAGGTGATGGATGCGGACCGTGCCGCCGAGATCGCCCAGACGCGTCAGCGGCTGGAGCGGGAGAAGCAACTCCGGATCAAGGACCGGGGGATGAAGCTGGGCGACTTCGCCGCTTTCCTTGCGCAGGGGGAGGTGAGTTCCCTGCCCATTATCGTGAAGGCGGACGTGGACGGCTCCGTCCAGGCTGTGGCCGACGCGCTGGAACAGCTTTCCACAAGCGAGGTGCGGGTAGAGATCGTGCACAGGGGGGTCGGGGCCATCAACGAGTCCGACGTTCTTCTGGCAGAGACCGCCGGTGCGGTCATCATCGGATTCCGGATTCGCCCTGACACCAATGCTCGGCAGATGGCGGAGCAGAGTGGGGTGGACATTCGGAGTTACCAGGTGATCTACGAGGCCGTGGATGAGGTTCGTCAGGCCCTGGAGGGCATGCTCTCGCCTGAGGAGCGCGAGACCGTCCTGGGGACGGCCGAGGTCCGTGAGGTCTTCAAGATCTCCCGCGTCGGCACAGTGGCGGGTTGCTACGTCACGGAAGGCGTCATCGACCGCTCCGCCTCGGTTCGCCTCCTCCGGGAGGGTCAGGTGGTGTACACCGGGAAGGTGGACTCTCTCAAGCGCTTCAAGGACGATGTGAAGCAGGTACGGGAGGGCTTCGAGTGCGGGATTGGCATCGAGAACTTCAACGACGTGAAGGTCGGCGACCTTATCGAATTCTTCCAGGTGGAAGAGATCGCCCGCACGCTGGCCGGTTCGGGGAGTTCGTCCTCCGGGGAGTGATCCCCGGAGCGGCGGCCCTCCCCCCGATTTTTCCGGCCCATGGCCCGATCCGTGGTGGTCCTTACCTGGGATCTGTCCATCCCCGGCTGCCGTTCTCTCAAGGAGAAGCGATCGGCGGTCCGGTCCCTCGTGGAGCGGATGCGTTCGCGCTTCAATGTGTCGGTGGCGGAAACGGGTCTTCAGGACGTTCACGACCGGGCGCAGGTCACCGCCGCGCTGGTCGCCTCCGATGGGCGCCAGGCCGAGTCCCTGAGCGACCGACTCGACTCGTTTGTGGAGGAGCATGGGCGGTTCCTCCTAGTCTCGTTCCACCGCGACCGGGTTCTTTGAAGGGAGGCGTTCGTCTCCCCTTCCTGTACTGCCCACCGTCTTCATCGGACCCTTCCGTACCCTCCACAGCATTCCGGACATGAGCCAGCGACGCACCGCCCGTCTCAACGAGCAGTTCAAGCGGGAGATCTCGCGCATTCTACATCGGGAAGTCCACGATCCTCGGATCGGCAGCCCCACGGTGACGGCCGTGGACGCGACCCCCGACCTCTGGATGGCTCGGGTCTTCGTCCGCCCTGGGCCCACCTCCGGGGAGGAGGGTCATGAGGAGGACCTTCTGAAGGGGCTGCGAGCGGCCACGCCCTTCATCCGCAGGACCCTGGGGGCGACGCTGGAGCTTCGGAGAGTTCCGGAACTCCGCTTCGAGCTCGATGAGACCCTGGACCGCGCCCTTCGGATTGAGCGGATCCTCCAGGAGGTGCTCCCGGCTGATGCGGAAGCACTTCCGGCTGATGCGGATGACACCGGAGAAACCGACGGGAAGTCCGGAACCGGGACTTCCGAGGAGTCTTCGGGTCCGTGACCCGGTCCGCCCCGGCAACGACCCTGGGAGATGGGGTCCTCCTGGTGGACAAGCCGGTGGGCCCCACCTCCCACGATGTCGTATCCGTGGTCCGGAGGGCGCTCCGGACGCGACGGGTGGGGCACACGGGGACGTTGGATCCCTTTGCGTCCGGGCTCCTGCTGGTCTGCGTGAACCGGGCCACTCGACTGGTGGAGTACCTTCACGGTTTCGACAAGGAGTACGTGGCCATCGCTGAACTGGGACGGGTGACGGACACCCTGGATCCGGAGGGGGAGGTGGTGGCTACCCATCCTGGAGTAGACTCCCTGGGCATTCCGGACGTTGCCTCCGCCCTGACCGAACTGGCTTCCCGAACGACTCAACTCCCGCCGGTCTTCTCCGCCAAGAAGGTGGGGGGGGAGGCCGCCCATCGGCGGGTACGTCGGGGTGAGGAGGTGGAGTTGGAACCGGTGGCGGTGACGATCCACAGTCTCGACCTTCTCTCCTGGAAGCCGCCGCTGGTGGAATTTCGCGCCCGGGTCTCCACCGGTACCTACATCCGGGCCCTTGCCCGGGATCTGGGAGAGATTCTGGATGTCGGTGGGCACCTTCGCGAGCTTCGGCGAACGGCCATCGGCCCTTTCTCCGTGGATGATGCCGTGTCGTTGGACGAGATCCCGGGCCCGGGATCACTCTCCCAACCGGCCTGGCTACCCTCCCTGGAAGCCCTCCCGCACCTCCCGCAGGTGGCGGTGGACGGGGCGGAGGCGGAGGACGTCCTGGCGGGACGAACCGTATCCCTGGCAGAGGATGCCGGAATAGCCGAAGGCGGGCCGGTGGCGGTGTCCTGGGAGGGACGGCTGCTCGCTGTGGCGGAGGCCGGCCATGGAATCCTCCACCCCCGAAAGGTCTTCACCCGTGACTGATCGTCACGAGGAGCACCCTCCCAGCCTGGGCCAGCGCCCCTCCATCCCCGGCCGGCGTGCCTCCATCCCCGGCCAGCGTGCCGCAAGCCCGGGCCCGGAGACATCTTCCGAGGCGGGAATCCTTCCTTCCGCTGCCGGGATCCCGAGGGACGGACGCGGGGCGGTGGTCACCGTCGGCACCTTCGACGGCGTGCACCGGGGTCACTGGGAGGTTCTCCAGGAGATACGGCGGAGGGCCGATACCCGGGGGGGACGGGCCATCCTGGTCACCTTCGACCCTCACCCCCTGGCGGTGGTCAATCCTGCCATGGCTCCCGCGCTCCTCACCACGCCAGATGAGAAGAAGGAGATCCTGGCGGAGAGCGGACTCGATTACGTGGTCTTCATCCGGTTCACCCCGGAGTTGTCCCGGTGGACGCCGGAGCGATTCGTGGAACGGATTTTGGTGGAGCGCATCGGCGTCGCCGAGTTGGTGGTGGGGTATGATCACGGGTTTGGAAGGGGACGAACGGGGGACGTGAAGACACTCCGTCAGCTGGGACGGCAGTTGGGGTTCGATGTGGATGTGGTGCCTCCTGTGGCGGTGGAGGACGGGGCGATCTCCAGCACCCGGGTACGCCGTGCCGTCTCGGAAGGGCGGGTGCGGGAGGCGGCGCAGGGGCTCGGGCGACCGTACTCGCTGCAAGGCCGGGTGGTGCGCGGTGAAGGACGCGGACGGGGGCTCGGCTTCCCCACCGCGAACCTGAGGGTTGAAACCAGAGAGAAGCTGCTTCCTCCAGCGGGCGTCTACGCCGTCCGAGCCGTCCTTCGGCGGGGCACGTTCGCCGCCGCCATGCACCTCGGCCCGCGTCCGACCTTCAAGGGTGCGTCACCCAGCGTGGAGGTTCACCTCCTGGATTTCCAGGGAGACCTCTACGGCGAGACGGTGCGAGTAGACCTGATGGAGCACCTGCGGGATGTGACGCCCTTCGAGTCCGTCGGTGCGTTGGTGGCTCAGTTGCACCGGGACGTGGATCGGGCCAGGGAGATTCTGGCCGACTGAGCGGCCAGGGCCTGACCCTACCTGACCCAGCCCCGCAAAGCACCACACCGTTCACAGGAAGGGCCGCCCCGGGCCGGCG
>SKJY01000147.1 GCA_007121775.1 Gemmatimonadota bacterium | reverse complement strand
GATGGGAGGCGAGGCCCTACCGCCGGTGGCCGCTCCCCCTTCCGGTTCGCGTCCGCGCCACCTCCACCACCGCTTCTTGCGCCGCCACCAGGAGCCTTCGCTCCGGCCGCCGCTCCACGGGATGCCCCCCGGTGAAAACCCCGTAGGCCGGCAGCACCAGCACCTGAGGATCCACCACAAAGCAGGGGAGCCGGCCCCGACTCCCCGAGGCCCGGAGGCGGATCACCGGATGGAGGTGCCCACAGATGACGGGGGGCGACTCCAGGCCATCGTGTGGCGGAGTGTGCCGGAGCTCGAGGCCACTCCAGACCACCCCCTCCTCCACTTCCTCCAGTCCCAGGGGGTGGGGCGAGGCACCGGCAGCGCGGTCGTGGTTTCCCCGGATCCACCACACTGTCCCAGGCACACGCGTCCGCCAATTTCGGATCGCCGTCACCGTTTCCGGCGTCCAGCCCTCCGGTCCATGAACCAGGTCGCCGAGGATGACCACGTTGGTGGCCAGGTGCCGGGTCCGGGTGCGTTCGAGGCGGTTCAGCGTCTCCTGGCCGGCTCCGTCCGGAATCGGAAGTCCCCTGGCTCGGAAGACCGCCTCCTTTCCCAGATGCAGGTCAGCCACCAGGAGGGTCCCACGGGATGGCCAATGGAGGGCACCGTCACCCAAAAGGTGCAGTTCCTGCCCATGCCAGGTCAGGGGATAGTGACCCGGAAGGCCCGGCACGCCCCCGGCGCGTTGGGTCCGGGCACCGCCGCCCTCGGGATGGGATTCACCTCCCCCGGAGCGGGATTCACCGCAGGGGCGATGCGGGTCCCGGTCATCCTCCGGTCGTCGACCCGTCACCCACCGGGTCATTCGCCTGCCGCCCGCTCGAGCTGACCTGCCATCCTCCGGACCCGGTCGATCCACGCCTCCGACGATACGGTAGCGTGGAGGCGGTCGGCCCAGAGGGGGAAGGCCAGGGGCGTCAGGCGCTCTGTCTCCCGGACCTCTACCGGGAGGCCCTGGAGGTGCATGAGCCCGCTCCGGACCCGGGCTACGTTGAGCTCCCGGTCCAGCACCTCCCGCCGCGCCTGATCCAGGAGAAGGTTCTCCGGGTCATACCGCTCCAGCACGTCGAAGATCAGGCCGCTGGAGGCCTGCACCTGGCGGGTCGATTTGCCCCGGCCGGGGAAGCCGGGGAAGACCAGCCCGGCGATCCGCGCGATCTCCCGGAACTGACGGCGCGCCAGCTCCACCGCGTTCAGGCACTGGAGGAGTTCATCGGCCACCCCGTCCGGTGACAGGAGCGTGGGCCACGACTCCACCTCCAGCCGATCCGGTGAGAGGAGTTCAAAGCCGTAGTCGTTCACCGAGAACTCCACGGATCGCGGCGCCTCCCTGGTGAGCCGCCATGCCAGAAGCGCCGCCAGCCCCTCATGGGCCAGGCGTCCCAGGAAGGGATAGATGAAGAGGTGGTGTCCCTCCCGGCTCCCGGTTCGCTCCACCAGCAGGTGGTTCGGCGAAGGGATGAGGGACCAGCGTCTCTGGAGTTCCAGGAGGTGCGCCAGCGCTTGCTCCTCACGAGCCGGCAGAGGGCCCGCTCCACCATCATCCCCCGAGGAGGCAAGGCGCGCACCCCAGCGTGGGAGGAGGCCCAGAACTCGCTCTCCGAGCTCGGTGGATAGCGGCATGCGTCCACCCATCCACCGGGGCACGGCACCCTTTCCCCGATCCGCCCGGCGCACGTAGGCCGTCATCTCCCGAATCCGCACCAACTTCAGCCGTCGCCCGGCGAAGAGGAACGTTTCACCGGGGCGCAGCCTCCCGAGGAACGACTCCTCGATGGAGCCCAGGGTCCGGCCTTTCAGGAAGCGCACCGTGAGGGCGGCGTCGGAGGTGATGGTTCCGATGGACATGCGGTGTTGGCGGGCGATGCGTCGGTCGGGCACGCGAAAGACTCCGTCCTCTCCCTCTACCACCCTGTGGTACCGGGGATAGGCCTGGAGGGCGGAGCCGCCCCGGGTAACGAAGTCCAGAACCCACTGCCACTCCCGGTCGGTCAGGGCGCGGTACGCCCAGGCCGTTCGCACCTCCGCCAATAGATCGGAGGCCCGAAACCCCCCACCCAGCGCCACCGTCACCATATGCTGGGCCAGCACATCCAGGGGGCGCTCCACGGGAGCGCGGGGCTCGACCCGACCCTGATCCATGGCCTCCCGGGCCGCCGCGAACTCGGCCATCTCAAAGGCGTGGGTGGGGACAGCGACGAGTCGGCTCCTCCGTCCCGGTGAATGGCCGCTCCGGCCCGCTCGCTGAAGTAGCCGTCCCACTCCCTTGGGCGAGCCCACCTGTACGACCCGGTCCACTGCCGGGAAATCCACCCCCAGATCCAGCGATGAGGTGCAGACTACGCAGTTGAGGCTGCCCTTCCGCAGTCCCTCCTCCACCTCTTCCCGGACCTCCCGGGAAAGGGAGCCGTGATGAAGCGCCAGGCGTTCTCCCCAACCTGGCCGAGAACGACGGAGGGCGTCGTGCCAGAGTTCGGCCTGGGACCGGGTGTTGGTGAAGAGCAGGGTGGTGCCGTCCTGATCCAGGATGGGGAGAACCTGATCCAGGAGTTGGAGTCCCAGGTGGCCGCTCCATGGGAATCGACCCATGGTGGGGGGGACCACCGTCTCCACCTCCGGCACGGACCGGCACGCTAGTTGTGCCCGAATTACCCTCCTTGGACGGCTGGAGTGGAGGCGGCTGGAGCGGAGGCGGTTGGCTTGGGGGTGGCTCGAGTGGATGCGGCTGGCGTGGGGCTGGCTGGAGTGGGGCTGGTCGGAGTGGAGGCGGTCGGCGCGAGAGCAATCGGCGTGGGAGGGGCCGCCTCCCTCCGCCCCACAGAGGACGTCCAGCGCCTCCTCCACGTTGGCGAGGGTGGCCGAGAGTCCCCAGCACTGGATACCTGGGTTCCAGCGGCGGAGGCGCGCCAATCCCAGTTCGGCCTGGACCCCCCGTTTTGTCCCCAGGAGTTCGTGCCATTCATCCACCACCACCCCCCGGAGCCCCCGGAGCTGCCGGGCACCTTCCCGGCGGGAGAGGAGAACGGAGAGGGACTCAGGGGTGGTAATGAGAACCGTGGGCAGCCGCTGAAGCTGCCGGCTCTTCCTCGAGGAAGGCGTATCTCCGGAACGAAGCTCCACGGACCAGGGAAGCTCCAGCGCCAATACCACCTCGGTGAGCTGCTCCAGGGTGGTGCGGGCCAGCGCCCGGAGCGGGGTGATCCAGAGGAGGCGGAGGGGTGCCAGGTCCTGGCCGTGGGCCGCGGCGTCGGCGAGCTCCGGCTCCGAATCCAGGGAGCTGAGCACCGCGCCGCCCCAGACAGCCAGCGTCTTCCCCACCCCGGTGGGGGCATGAAGGAGCCCGTCGGCCCCGGAGCGCCATGCCTCCCAGCACTCCTCCTGGAAGGGGAACGGGTCCCAACTCCGGTCCGCCATCCACTCCCTCAGCCGGAGTTCGGAGAGGTCGCCGGCGTCGAGGTCGGTCCGTACCGAATCGGAGCCCGCCGAGGCGGTCTCAACTGTATCTCCGCCAGGGGGTGTCAACGGGGATCTCCAGAGGAGGGGAGAAGAGCACGGACCGTCTCCAGGGTATCCGCCTCGCGCGCCGGCTTGTCCCTTCTCCAGCGCGCCATTCTGGGAAAGCGCAGGGCGACGCCGGAGCGGTGCCGGGACGACTCCCTGATATCGTCGAAGGCCAGCTCAAAGACCAGTGCAGGCTCTACCGCTCGCACCGGTCCGAACCGGTCCACGATGTTCCGGCGGATCCAGCGATCCACCTCCCGGATCTCCTGGTCCGTGAGGCCCGAGTAGGCCTTGCCCACCGGAACCAGATTGTCGCCGTCCCAAACAGCGAAGGTATAGTCCGTGTAGAGGGAGGCGCGGCGGCCGTGGCCCCGCTGGGCATAGATGAGTACGGCGTCCAGGGTCAGGGGATCCACCTTCCACTTCCACCAGGGTCCCCGCCGGCGCCCCACCCCGTACTCCGAATCCAGGGCCTTGAGCATGAGTCCCTCCACTCCTCGCTCCCGGGCCGTTTTCCGGAGCTTACGCGCCCAGGACCAGTCCGGAAGGTGGAGAGGGGCCGAGATGGCCAGGGGGAGTCCGCCGGAGAGAGAGGGGACGAGGTCCTCGGCCCCACTAGTGGCCCCGCCCGCCCCACCGACCCCCGCCGCCTCCATGACAGACTGCAGGCGCCGGCGACGCTCCCGAAGGGGGCGGCTCCTCAGGTCCATCCCCTCTTCTTCCAGGAGGTCATAGGCCAGGAATGCTACGGGCACCTCTTGCAGGAGGCGTCGTCCCACACGCTTCCGGCCCAGGCGCCGCTGAAGGTCGGCAAAGGGGCGTGGCCCTCCCTCACCCCATGCCAGCACCTCACCATCCAGGACCGTTCCCTCAGGGAGCACCCGGACGGCTTCGGCCAGCTCCGGAAAGGCCGGCGTCACCAGCTCCTCTCCCCTGGACCAGATCAGGCTCTCTCCCTGCCGATGGATCAGTTGTCCCCGGATCCCGTCCCACTTCCACTCGGCGAGCCAGTCCTCTGGCGATCCTGGAAGAGCCTCGGGGCCGCCCTCAAGGGGGTGGGCAAGGAAGAAGGGGTAGGGCCGACCTGGATCGGGGAGGTCCGCCTCGGGAGAGGTGATCTGGAGGAAGGCTTCCGCGGTGGGAGACCAGCGCCCGGTCATCCGGTGCGCCAGTACCGCCGGCTCCATGCCGCAGGTCTCCGCCAGCGCACGGGTCACCAGCTTCTTTCCCACCCCGACCCGAAATCCTCCGGTGAGGAGTTTGTGGAATACCAGCAGTTCCTGGCCATGGAGCCGATCCCAGAAGCGGTTCAGGCTCCGCTCCCGGGTCTCATCGTCCTGGGAACGCAAGGGGGCGATCCACTCCTCCATGACGACGTGGAGCGG
>SKJY01000287.1 GCA_007121775.1 Gemmatimonadota bacterium | reverse complement strand
GGGGGCGGAGCGACTCCCTCCGCGGCCCACCAATCCACATCGAAGTGCCCGGCGTAGCGGCTGGAGATGCCGTGGCTCAGCACATCCCACCACCATGGATTCTCGGGCCCCGGCACCGCCATGTGGTTGGGCACGATATCCAGGATCTTCCCGATTCCCGCCTCCTTCAACGACCGAACCAGGTGCAGATACCCTTCCTCCCCGCCGAGCCCCCCACTTACCCGGGACGGGTCCACCACATCGTAGCCGTGGGTACTTCCGGGAGCCGCCTGCAGGCAGGGAGAGGCGTACAGGTGTGTCACCCCCAGCCGGGCCAGGTAGTCCGTCAGCCGGGCCGCCTGGGCGAAATCCACCCCGGCCCCGAACTGTAGCCGGTAGAGGGCTCCCGCTTCGGGAGTCCGAGGCGGGTCCACCTCCTCGTCAGCAGTCATGACGGCTCACCGGATTCGCGGCAGTACACCTGCAGACTCCGAGACTCAAGCAGGAGTGACTCGTCGGCCGCGCGGCGCGCTCCCGTCCCATCCTCACCGGACTCGCCATCCGGGTCAGGCAGGCCCTCGGGATGCATGGTATCGAGCACAAGGCGCCAGCCTTCTCCCCAGGTCGAATCGGGGAGCTTGAAGGGCACGGATTCCCCCGAGGCGTTGAAGAGAAGGAGGAAGGAGTCGTCCCGCACCACCTCGCCCTCAGGCCCCGGGTCGGGGAGTTCATCTCCGCTGATGAAGACCATGAGGGAGCGGGCGAAGGCCGTCTTCCAGTCGGCCTCGGTCATCTCCGATCCATCGGGCCGGAACCACGCCACATCGGTGCAGTCGCCCCCATGGATGGAGCGCCCCTGGAACCAACGTCGCCGTCGGAACACGGGGTGTCTCCGCCGGATCCCCATGACGCGCCGGGTGAAGGCCAGGAGCTCCTGGTCGGCCCCGTCCCAGTCGAACCAGGTGGTCTCGTTGTCCTGGCAGTAGGCGTTGTTGTTGCCGCCCTGGGTCCGCCCCAGTTCGTCGCCGCCCAGGAGCATGGGGATGCCCTGGGAGAGGAAGAGGGTCGCCAGGAAGTTCCTCTGCTGCCGGCTCCGGAGCGCATTGATGGAGGGATCGTCGGTGGGCCCCTCGTGACCGTGATTCCAGGACCGGTTGTCGTCCATCCCGTCCCGGTTGTCTTCCTGGTTCGCCTCGTTGTGCTTGTGGTTGTAGGAAACCAGATCCCGGAGGGTGAAGCCGTCATGGGCCGTCACGAAGTTGATGGACGCCCGCGGCCGCCTTCCACTCTCCTGATACAGATCAGGGCTGCCGGTGAATCGGCGGGCGAACTGTCCGAGCTTCGCCTCGGAGCCTCGCCAGTAGTCACGCACCGTGTTCCGGTACTTCCCGTTCCATTCGGCCCACCCCGGAGGAAAGTTGCCCACCTGGTACCCCCCGGATCCCACGTCCCAGGGCTCTGCAATGAGCTTGACCTCTGCCAACACCGGATCCTGCTGCACCATCTGGAAGAAGGGAGCCAGCATGTTCACATCGTAGAGCTCCCGGGCCAACGCCGACGCCAGGTCGAAGCGGAACCCATCCACCCCCATGGACAACACCCAATATCGCAGACTGTCCATGATGAGTTGGACGACGCGAGGCTCCGGCAGATTCAGGGTGTTGCCGGTCCCGGTGTAGTCCATGAAATACCGTGGCTCGCCTTCCACCAAACGGTAGTAGCTCCGGTTGTCGATCCCCTTGAACGAGAGGGTGGGTCCGAAGTGGTTACCTTCCGCGGTGTGGTTGTAGACCACGTCCAGGATCACCTCGATCCCCGCTCCGTGGAGGGACTTCACCATCTCCTTGAACTCCCTCAGGGAGTGTTCCGGGGCCGAATGACTGGAATACCTGGGATCCGGGGCGAAGTATCCCAGCGTGTCATATCCCCAGTAGTTCCGGAGGCCCTTCTCCACCAGGTGGTGGGGATCCAGGAAGTAGTGGACCGGCATGAGTTCCACTGCCGTCACCCCCAGCGATGTGAGATGGTCCAGTACCGCCGGATGAGCCAATCCGGCGTAGGTCCCCCTCAGATGCTCCGGAACGCCGGGGTGCTGGAGCGTCATTCCGCGAACATGGGTCTCGTAGATGACGGTCTCGTGCCAGGGAATCCGGGGACGGAGGTGGTCTTCCCCTCCCCAATCGAAGTCCTCATCCACCACCACGGCCCGGGGAGCGAAGGGCGCACTGTCCCGGTCGTCCCGGCTCAAATCCTCATCCTCGTGACCGATCTGATATCCGAAGAGTTCGTCGGTCCACTCCGGACGCCCCTCGATGGCCTTGGCGTAGGGATCCAGGACAAGTTTGGCAGGATTGAACCGGTGACCGGATTTGGGTTCATGGGGGCCGTGCACCCGGTAGCCATACCGCTGCCCCGGACCGATCTTGGGCACGTAGCCGTGCCACACGTTGGCGGTTCGCTCCCGAAGGTCGAAGCGGGCCACCTCGCCGCCCTCGCCGTCCCCGGTGGTTTCGTCCCCGCCCTGGTGATCCGCCCCGTTCTCCCGGGGGTCTCCCGACGAGGTGCGGGGCTCGAAGAGGATGAGCTCAACCCTGGTGGCGTGGCGGCTGAACAGGGCGAAATTCACCCCGTTGCCGTCCCAGGTGGCGCCGAGGGGGTAGAAGTGACCGGGCCAGAGTTCCATGGAACCTCGGGTAACAGAGTTGCGAAGCCGGGATGTGTAACCTTAGCGTAACGATAAACCTTCTACAGGAGAGTCCGGTGCTAAAGCCCCACGCACCTCCCAAGTACAACAAACGCGGAAGACTCAAAGGCAAGTATTACCGAAAGGAGTTGGCCCGGCTCCAAGCCGAACTGGTAAAGCTCCAGTACTGGATTCGGCACCGAGGCAAGCGCGTCGTCCTTGTTTTCGAGGGTCGGGATGCGGCCGGGAAGGGAGGGACCATAAAGCGCCTCGCCGAGGTTCTGAATCCCCGCTATGCCCACATCGTCGCCCTGTCGGTGCCCACCGAGCGTGAGCGGACCCAGTGGTACTTCCAGCGCTACGTCGCACACCTACCGGCGGCTGGCGAGATCGCCATGTTCGACCGGAGTTGGTACAACCGGGCGGGGGTGGAGCGGGTCATGGGCTTCTGTACCGACGAGGAGTACGAAAGCTTCCTCCAGAACTGCCCCCGCTTCGAAAAGCTCCTGATCCGCGATGGGATCATCCTCATCAAGTACTGGTTCTCCGTGAGCCCCGAGGAGCAGGAGCGGCGCTTCCAGTCCCGCATCGAGAGCACGGTGAAGCGCTGGAAGATCAGCCCCATGGATCTCGAGTCCCGAGCCCGGTGGGTGGCCTACAGTCGTGCCAAGGACACCATGTTCGAGTATACGGACACCAAGGTCTCCCCCTGGCACGTCGTTCCCTCCGATGACAAGAAGAAGGCCCGTCTGAACGTTATGCAACACCTCATCTCCCAGTTCGACTACCGGGATGTGGTACCCGGCCCCATCGAACTGCCTCCCCGCCCCCCCACCTCCGGGTACGTCCGCACTCCCGTGGAAGAGCAGACCTTCGTTCCCGATCTGTATGCCCCCAATGGAAAGAAGGAGTGGGCGTAGCAGCAAGGCCGGGCCGAGGTGAACCTCCAGCCTATCCCTTCTCGTCGGCCCCCTCCGGCTCGTGGTCCTGGCCGGCGACTCCTTTGGAAGGTGACTGATCACCCGAACCGACGCTCAGTACCGTGACTGTGATCAGGATCAGGCCCATGCCCACCACCTGGACCCCGGCCAGATCTTCATTCAAGACCATCAAACCGAACAACGACGCGGTAACGGGCTCCACCATTGCCACGATGGATGCCATGGTGGGCGCCGTATTCCGCAACCCCACCACGTAAAGAAAGAATGAAAGGCCTGCCCCGAGCACACCCAGCGTAACGAACAGGGGCCACTGGGAAGTACCGAGCGCTGACCTCATCTCCTCGGTTTCGCTAGGCAGGAAGAGGACGACGACCAGGACGGCGAACGCGATGGAAAGGACCGCCTGCGGGCTCCCGTGGGATGCCGCGCGCTTGAAGCCGAAGATGAATACCGCATAGGAGATCCCGGCCAGGAGTCCGGCGCCCATACCAAGCGGCGTTATACCGGCGGCGTCGGTGTTGTACACCTCCGTGAGCAGGACGATGCCCACCATGACCACTGCGATGGCGACCCACTTCGGCGCCGTGGGTCGTTCCAGCCCGAGCAGGAATGACGCGCCATAGACGAACACCGGCGCGGAATACATGAGGGTGACGGCAACGGCAACAGTACCGTGTGCGATGCTTAGGAAGTAGAAGCCGAAGTTTCCCGCGACCCCGACCCCGGCGATCACCGACCAGACCCACAGCCGGCCATTGGTCAGTCCGCTTCCTCCCGGACTGACCGCCAACCAAACCATCACACAGATGAGCCCGATGGCGCCCCGGTAGAAGGACACGACGAAGGGGTCCCACCCCTCGGCCATGAGGATGCCACCGAGCCCACCCGCCAACCCCCAGAACAGGGCCGCCAATGCGACGAGGGCTGTGCCGGGGCTCAGGGGCATGTCCGCGTTCCATAGCGAGGAATCTGGAAGGCTCGGTGGAAGGCTACCCCTGTCAGGCACCTGTGAGCCTTCCGGGGCTCCGCGACGGGGCTCGCCCATCTCCCTTCGTCCCGGTAGTTTGGCTGGACTATCGGTAGCTGCTGGCCCTTTAACGCCCGAGGCATGCCTCCGGTCTACCTGAGGATCCCGGGCCGGAGATGCCGATCCGGGAGCGCATTCTCTTTTGGGGGGCTGTATCCGACCTCCATCGCCCTCACCTCCACCACGCCAGTCATGACTCAAACACCTGTCCGTCCCGCCCGCGGCGCCGTGCGCTCCGGGCTCCTCGCCGCCACCGCCCTCCTGGTGGCGCTCCCCGCCTGGGGGTGCGCTTCCAGGGAGGCTCCGGCAGCCCCGGCCCCTTCCGCCACCGAGGCGACGCAGACGGCCGATCGCCAGGCCGCCCGGTCCAACGCCCGGAACGGGATGCGCCCCTACTCCGAGGTCATCACCGCCGAGGCCGAGTCCCGAGAGGGTCTCTTCACCGTTCACCAGGTGGATGACAAGTGGTACTGGGAGATCCCGGAAGCCATGCTGGGCCGGGACATGATCCTCATCACCCGGATCACCCAGACGGCTTCAGGCGTGGGCTTCGGTGGCCACCGTCAGACCACCGAGATGGTACGGTTCGAGCGCCGGAACGATCAGGTGCTCATGCGCCATGTGAGCGCCGTGAACACGGCAGATCCGGAGTTGCCAATCTACGAGGCGGTACGGAACTCCAACTTCGAGCCAGTCCTTGCGGCGTGGAGCATCGAGACCGAGGGTCCCGCCGAGGGGGAGGCTGGGACGGTGGTGGTGGATGTGACCGGGTTCTTCACCTCGGATGCCACCATCATCGGGCTCACCCGGCAGCGGCGGCAGCAGTACGACGTGCGCCGACTGGTGCCCGACCGGACCTTTGTCGAGTCCATGCGGAGCTTCCCGGAGAACATCGAGGTGCGCCGGGTGGTGACGTACGACGCCCTGAACCCGCCCTCGAACCGGGCCGGCGAGACCATGTCTTTGGAGTTCGGTCATTCCCTCATGGTGCTCCCCGAGAACCCCATGATGCCCCGGTACTGGGACGAGCGGGTGGGATACTTCTCCACCTCGATCAACGACTTCGGGGCTGATGCGCAGCGGCTTCTACAGCGGCGCTTCATCCAGCGCTTCCGCCTTGAGCCCGCCGATACGGCCGCCTACCTCCGGGGCGAACTGGTGGAGCCGGTGAACCCCATCATCTTCTACATCGACCCGGCCACCCCCGAGCAGTGGCGGCCCTGGCTGGCGCAGGGAGTGGATGACTGGCAGGTGGCCTTCGAGGCCGCTGGCTTCAAGAACGCCATCATGGCGAAGATGCCCCCCTCCCCGGAGGAGGATCCGGACTGGGATCCCGCCGACGCCCGGATCAACATCATCCGGTACCTGGCCTCGGGGGTGCAGAACGCTTCCGGTCCCCGCTTCTTCGATCCGCGCACCGGGGAGATCCTGGGGACCCACATCCAGTGGCATCACAATGTGATGAACCTGCTCCGGAACTGGTTCTTCGTTCAGACCTCGGCGGCGAACCCCGACGCTCGGGACATCGAGTTCGACGAGGAGGTGATGGGCGAGCTCATCCGGTTCGTGTCGGCCCATGAGGTCGGGCACACCATCGGGCTTCCCCACAACATGAAAGCCCACTCATCGGTGCCGGTGGACTCGCTCCGGACGCGGTGGGTGTGCGAGAACGGGACGTCGGCCTCCATCATGGACTACGCCCGCTTCAACTACGTGGCGCAGCCCGGCGACGACACCTGCTTCTACCCCATCGTCGGACCCTACGACATCTGGTCCATCGAGTGGGGGCACCGTTGGATCCCCGACGCCACGACGCCGGAGGAGGAGCGCCCCACGCTGAACGCCTGGATCGTGGAGCGGGCCGATGATCCCCTCTTCCGCTTCGGTGATCCGAGTCAGACCGATCCCGGCTCCCTGAGCGAGGCCCTCGGTGACGACGCCGTCCGGGCCTCCGACTACGGGGTCGAGAACCTGAAGCGGACCATGGCGAACCTCCGGCAGTGGACCTTCCGGGAGTTGGATGACCACAGCCAGCTCGCTGAGCTCTACGGGCAGATCGCCGGCCAGTGGAACCGCTACACCGGCCACGTAGCCGCCAACATCGGCGGCGTGGACTGGACCCGGCAGGTGCAGGGCCAGGAAGGTCGGCCGTTCACCATCATCGATCGGGAGCAGCAGCGCCGGGCCATGGACCATCTGGACCGGCAGGTCTTCACCACCCCGAGCTGGATGATCGACGAGGAGATCATCTTCCGGATCCGTGCCTCCGGCACTCCGGATCAGATCCGCCAACTCCAGGTGAGCGGGCTGAACAATGTGCTTCAGGTAGCCCGGATGAAGCGCCTGATCGAACAGGAGGCCATGCTGGGAAGCCAGGCCTACACCCTGGGCGAGATGCTCTCGGACCTGCGGGCCTCCATCTGGAGGGAGCTGGGAGCCGGGGCCCCCATCGACACGTACCGCCGGAACCTTCAGCGGGCGTGGGTCGACCGGATGGCCACCCTCATGGAGGACGATGAGGCCATGCAGAGCGACATCGCGCCCCGGGCCCGCGGGGAGCTCGAGACCATCCGCACCCGGGCCAGGCAGGCAGCGGGGCGGAGCGGAGACGAGGCCACCCGCCTCCACCTGAACGACATCGCGGCCCGGATCAACGCCTTGCTGGACGAGTAGGACGGGAACCGGTCCCATGATGTGACGATGGACGGGTAGGAAGGGTCAAATCACCACTGGGCCTTTCCGACCACGGGCCCACGAGACGCGCGGTAGCCGCCGCCGTCTCGTGGGCCCGTTTCTTCATGGGCGGGCGGGTCTGTCTTTGGGATGCCCGTCGTCACACCCGCCTCGTCAGCGGCCGGTGGTGCCCTGTCCTACGGCGATCCAGCGGGCCAGAAACGGATCGACAAGGCGCCACGACAGCTGTCCAGACCTGGGTGTAGGCCGGGTCATCCCGGACCACGATCCGATCCAGCGCCTCGTTCACGCGATGTGACGGAGGGGGCGCCGGTGAAGGGATCCACCATTGCCTCGGTGGCACTGGCAGGAGCCGGCCTCCCGGCCCAGTTGACCGGTGAGGGATCCCGATGCCGACGTTGACATCGTACTCCAGGCGGATTAACAGAGAGGATCGGGGCCGTTCCAGAATGGTCCGCTGGCCGGTGCCACGTCGTTCCAGGCGTTCGTGGAGGGAGCCGGCGTCGGCGAGAGACACCGCCATGTGCGACAGGAGCGCTCGGAAGAGCGTGGCGCACACCCTCATCACCATCACCACCACTGAGGAAGGAGAGGCCATGATAACCGCCCAGCCTAAGGGAGTATGGCCGTGACCACCACCCTCGGGAACCTGCCCATCCGCCGCGTGGGAACGGATCTGGCTCTGGCAGCGCTCCTTCTCCTGGCCACGGCGGTACCGGGGGCCGCCCAACACCCGGTGCCGCCTGCGGCCCCCTCAGGGCTCGCCGTGGAGATGGAGGCTCCCGACTCCCTCATCCAGGCCATTACCTCGGATCTGCGCGCCACCGGGGATTCGGAGCACTCCCAGGGGAATCCGTGGACGCTGGAAGAGCGGATGGAGCAGCTCGGCGTACCCGCCGTCTCGGTGGCGGTTGTGGAGGGAGGGCGGATCCACTGGGCCCGGGCCTGGGGAATGGCCGACCCCGAAGCCGGGCGTACCGCGAGCCCGCGCACCCTCTTCCAGGCTGCCTCCATCAGTAAGGCGGTGGCGGGGGTGGGAGCGCTCCGGCTGGTGGAGTCGGGAGAGCTGGAGCTGGACGGACCGGTGAATGACCATCTGAGTCGCTGGCGAGTCCCGGAGCATGAGTGGGAAGCTTCGGCTCCGGTCACCCTGCGGCACCTCCTCACCCATACCGGCGGCCTCACTGTCCACGGCTTCCCCGGGTATGGTCCCCATGACCCGGTGCCCTCTCTCACCTCGGTTCTCGAGGGTCAGGCTCCGGCCAACACCGCCCCGGTCCTAGTGGACCAGGAGCCTGGAATGGGGTGGCGCTACTCCGGAGGCGGCACCTCCATCCTCCAACTCGCCATGGAGGAGGTGACGGGGGAGCGCTTCGATGACTGGATGACCCGGGAGATCCTGATCCCTGCCGGCATGACCTCCAGCACCTACGCCCAGCCCCTTCCCGATTCCCTCCGGGATCGAGCCGCTGTGGCACATCGTCGAGATGGCTCGGTGGTGAATGGGGGGTGGCACACCTACCCGGAGCAGGCCGCAGCGGGACTCTGGACCACCCCCACCGACCTGGCCCACTGGATCCTGGCGGTACAGCGCGCTGCCGGAACCCCCGGCGTGGAAGGAGAGGTGGGCACATCGCCCCTCCTGGAAGAGGCCACCGCCCGAGCCATGCTCGCCGAGGGGATCGGGCGATGGGGCCTGGGGCTCACCGTCCAGGGCGAGGGGGAGCACCACCGCTTCTCCCACGGCGGCGCCAACGCCGGATACCGGGCTCAGGTAGTGGGTTGGGTGGAAGCCTCCCGGGGGATCGCCATTATGACCAGCAGCGACACGGGCGGAGTGGTGGCCAGTGAGCTCATGGCCGCCATCCTTCGAGGCTACGGTTGGCCCGAGCCGCCGGAGTCGGAGGAGTAGAGCGGGGATGGATTTGCCGGGTGGGCGGCCCGGCGTAGTCGGTCCCGGACCGCATCCCACTCAGGTCCTTCCGGCACCTCTTCCACCAGGAGTTCGCGGCATCCGGCCGCATCGGTGGCGTGGAAGGCGTCGTAGAGGTCGGCGGCGTAGGCTTCTGCGGAAGCGGGAAGTCGTCGCCCGAACGTCGCTCCCTCCGGAACCGGCTGGCTCCAGGTGATGGCCCCTGCACTCGCGTCGGCAGCCGAAAGTCCTTCCCGCCCACCTTCCGGTGGCTCTTCCAGCATCTGTCCCAAACGGGCACTTGGAACGAGTTGGATCCGGGCCCTGGGGGCGTAGTGGCGCGGAGTCATTCCCGGCGCCGGGCGAGGCGCGTCGTCGGTGGGCAAGGCTCCGGGCGCCCGGAGGGGCCCCACCACCTCTTCCAACATGGAGCGGTGAATCATTCCCGGACGAAGCAGGGTGACGCCCTCACCGGTGACCGCCACCACCGTGCTCTCTATCCCCACCTGCGTCCGACCGGCGTCAAGGATCAGCGAGACGCCCTCCCCCACCCCACGAGCCACCTGCTCCGCCGTGACGGGGGATACCTCCGTGAACCGGTTCGCACTGGGCGCCGCCAGGGGTCGTCCCACGGCGCAGATCAGCGCCAGCGCCACCGGGTGACGGGGCATACGTAGCCCCACCGTGTCGAGCCCTGCCGTCAGTTCATCGGGAATATGGCGGGCCCGGGGAACGACGAGGGTGAGGGGACCGGGCCAGAACCGGACCGCCAGGGCCTCCGCCTCTTCGGGCCAGTCCGCAGCATGGCGGCGAGCCTCGCCCCGGTCCGCCACATGGGCGATGAGGGGGTTGTTGGACGGGCGGCCCTTTGCGGCGTAGATCCGGGCGATGGCCGTGGGGTTGAGGGCGTCTCCGGCCAGGCCATAGACGGTCTCAGTGGGCATCCCCACCAACCCGCCCTCCTGGATCACGGCGGCGGCGCGATGGATGATTTCCGGATCGGGGCGCTCGGGATCTACCCGGAGCAGGAGGGGCATGGTGGGTCGGCTGGTGGTCAAGGGACAGCCCCCGGACGCTGGTCAAGTCAGGGGAAGCCCTGAGCCGGGCCAGTCCCGTCAACCGGGCGGTTCCAGGGGTTCATCGTACGCTTCCGCGGGAATTGCTGGAAGGTAACGTCATCCCCGTCCCTGTCACGCCTCCCCCGGACTAGAGCCGCCCCCGGCGCTGAAGCTCTTCCAGGGCACGGGAGACGATGGGGCCCGCAAGGCCTCCCTTACCACCGCCGGCTGAGCCACCCTTTCCCCCACCCCCGCCACCCTCCGGAGGCTTCCCGGGACCCTGGCCTGGTGGCTTCCCCGGAGGTGGATCATTCGGTGCCGGGTCGTTGGGGTTGGGATCATGGGGTTTCGGGTCGTTGGGGTCCGGATCACACGGATCGTCGGGAGAAGGGTCGCCCGGAGAGCCGTTCACGGGGGGCGGCGGATCCTGCTCCTCTCCGGTGAGGCGACGTTCCAGGTGACCCAGGAGGCGCCCCCGAAGCTGGAGTGCCGCCTCCGGGGCCAGCCCGGTTCCCCGAGCCAGATCCCGCAGTTCCAGGGAGAGGAGCTGCCTCACTGTGATTTGCTTGAAGGCGTTCTGCACGTCGGCGTCGAGATCCTGGACGTCGAGAATCTCGGCCACCGCCCGCATGCCCAGGAAGGACGGAAGTCGCTCGGAAACACTTCGGGCGAAGAAGTCGGTGTGCGTGAGCGGAACCGCCGCTCCCCCACGCGCCGCCTCGGCGGCGGCCCCGGCCATAGCCCGGCGGAAACCTGTCGCCATCGTGTCGGCCGGGAGATCCGGCACCTGCGGGAGGCCGGTATCCACCTCCCTGAAGCGGGACTCGTCGATGGAAGGAATGCGGAGGGGTCCGGTGGAGACGGGGCAGCCATCCTCGATGCGGAAGCAGGCCGAAAGGTTCCGGCGGGTGACCAGGAGGTGGGCCGTATCGATGGGCCGATCCGCGCCCCCCCTGCGCCGCCGCCGAACCCAGATCCGGAAGTCCTGGTCCACGATGGTGTCGATCTGATGGTTTCGCCCCCATCGGGGTCCACGGGCGTACATGGGCCCACCCACCAGGACCGCCTGGACCGACCGGTCCCCCATGGCCTCCAGTCGCAGGGGGATGCGGCTCCGCTCCGGAGGATGGGTCAGAATCCCATCGGTGGGCACCGCGTGACGGGGGTCCGGGCTCACCAGCCGGGATCGATCGGCGGCCCGCTCCCACCACCCTCCCGGCCGGTCCAGGTCCAGCACCCAGTCCTCTCCTTCGGGGCGATCCGCCAGATTGAAGGTGTGCCGGGGTCCGTCAGGGATCACGATCTCGCTACCCCGGTTGTCCGAACCCGACAGTGGAATCCCGCCCCGCCCCGCCACCTGGCTGAACACGTTGAAGGTGAAGCTCCGGGTCTCGGCCTCCCCCTCCGGCACCTGCTGGGCGTCATCGGGGAAGTGGCCCGTATCCAGAGCCGCTTCCACGCACAGCCCCTCCACGCCCGGAGGCCGTGCCACCACGAAAACGAACTCCTGGACCCCTTCCAGCATCCGGAGCCCCTGCACGAAGGTGCGCCGGTTGGTGGGTTCCAGGACTCCGGGACGCGCCAGCATGAGGACCGTGCCACGGTTCGTCCCGGTATGGTAGCCGGTGAGGACCGAATAGAGCTGGTCCATGGTGGTGCTGAAGCGTTCGGCCCGCTGCTCCGTGTCACTGGATCCGGCGCTCTGGCCCCGGCGGTCTTCCTGGCTCGACCCCCAGGTGTGTTCAAGCTTTCCTGTGGCCTTGATCCCGCTCTTCTCGATCCCCGCTTCCACCCCCACGCTGGTTTCGCTCTTCTCGGTGGTGGTGCGGCTCTCGTCGAAGTTGAGACTCCGGGCCGAGCCGGTCAGGACCTCTCCCCCCTCTGTGATGCTCCGCACCAACTCCCTGTTCTTGGGCGAGAAGTCCAGGATGTGGGGGAGGCGCTCCGGGGCGATCTGGCTCCCCGGCGAGGCATCGCCCGGGTAGAAGGCCACATTCAGGAGGGCCCCGTAGCACCCCAGGTACCGGGAGGTGAGCCGGTCCAGTTCCATGAGGGGCTGATTATCGAAGAGGACGACTCCCGTCTCCCCGCTTCGGGGCTCGTACCCGGTGACGGAACAGGTGATCTTCACGAAGGTGATGCGCTGTCCGCAGAGGCGCGCCTCCATCTCCTCGTCTACCGGCGGCTCGAAAGCCGATATGGCCAGTGACGACCGCCACATGGTGGGGAAGGACCCGAATCCCGCCACCGCGTCCATCATGTCGGGGCTGGCGGCCAGGACCTTCCAGGGGATGGCCGCAGTGTTCACGTTGCCGGCGGGCATGGCCGCACCTCCGTGGCTGGGGAGCCGGGGCCGCTCACCCGGAAGCCGGGCAGGGGAAAGGGTTGGCCCCGTTTACCTCACGAAGGCAGCTACGAGGATGGAGTCCGAGAGGGGCGTAGAGATCCCGGGGTAGCAGGGACTGCAGGACGAAACGGATGCCGCCGGAAGAAGGCGGCGCCCCGTAGCCCGAGCCCTATCCAACCAGTGCGCTCATCGTGATATGGTGCAAAGCTAGGAACTGCCCTTGCGTTTATGCAAGCTATTTGTAAACGCCCTGTCCCCGGCTACTCCTATCCCGAGCCGGTATCCGGGTCCGGCAGACCGGCCTTGGAGATGGCCTACCGCCTGGGTCCCAGCGGTGGCTCAGCAGGCTCCAGGGTTCTCACTATCTTTCCAGTCGCCAAATCCATGACATGGATGGGCCCCCGATAGATGTCATCGCCCATGTGCAGGTGGCCGTGCTCCTGAGGATCGTCCCAAAGATGGGGCCCAAACCGAAGCACGTAGGGATCTGCGGCTTCGTAATTCACCTCGTAGCCCAGATCGGCCATGGAGGCGATGGTCACCTCACTCATGGGGTTGGTCTGGGCCGAGAGGAACCCGGTCATGAGTTCGTTCTGGAAGACGGACTGACGCCAGTGGCTGTCACGCGTGCCCCGCTCGCCCAACTCGTTTTCCACCGGAACCGGGGCCCCACCGGTGTACGCGTCCCCCCCGATGGTCCCGAAAGCTCCCACCGCCAGGGGTCCGTCGAAGTGGGTATCGACACCCCGGCCCAACACGAGTGACGGGTTTCGGAGGAAGTTGAACCGTAGCGGGCCCCACAGGGTCCCGAATCCCAGCACGTGCCCGATCTCATGAATGATCACATCCCGGAGGGTCCCGTCGTCGTACATGGTTCCGATGCGTGCACTGTTGATCTGTACAAGGCCTAGCGCTGGAAGGCCGCCCTCCACCCGAACGGCACAGGGTCCGGCCTGCCCAAGCACGTTGGGGTTTCCGAGATCCATCACCGTGATCAGAATGAGGACATCGTCCACCTCACGGTCCAGTGGCGGCGAGTTGTTCCCGCACGCCCCGGCCTCCAGTCGGAGACGGCCGGCGGGAAGATCACCCGTGATGACCTCCTCCCACCGCCGAGCTGCCGCCTCGAACTCGTCGCGGTAGCGTGACTCCACATCGGTGAGGTAGAGGTATTCGACTCGGTAGTCGCCCACATCCGGCGGCTCCACCCCGCCCCGGGCCGAGAAGGTAACCTGGTCCCTCCCCGGAAGCTCCGCCGTGAGGGACTGCTGTTCCAGTTCGGGCCCCAGGGTCCAGTTGGTCCGGACTCGCCCGACACCGTCGCTTGTGGCCTGCGTCGGGAAGGCAGATCCGCTCCCCGCCCGGGTGGTGAAACGGACCAGGACATCGGCCACGGGATTTCCGTGGGGATCCCGGACCTCCACCTCAATGGGTCGAAAGAGAGCTTCGCCAAAACGTCCTCCCTGCCCGTCGCCGGCGACCTTTACGAGGCGCTCTGCCGCGGCGGCTCGTGCCTGGGCGGTGATGGCGAAGGGGGTCGGCACCTGTCCCGTCACCCGAAGGATCTGGGTTCCGGCGTGGGTTCCGAGCCGCCAAATCCCTGGAGAAGCCCGTCCATCGTTGTCGGTGAAGACAACGGAGCTCTCCACGGAGCCCGAGCCCTGATCCGGTTGGAACTGGACAAGAAGCCCTGGCACCGGATTCCCGAAGATATCGGTGACGCGAACCTCGGGCGCCTCCGGAAGGGGGGTGACCACCTCAGCTTCCTGGCCGACCCCTGCCTCAGCGGTGATCTGTGCCGGCATCCCGGGATTCGCCAGTACCTCGATCCGTATGGGATCGAGGTCTCCGATGCGGGCGGTTAGCACGTTGGTCCCCACGGTGACTCCCAGGGTCCATCGATCTACCCTTACAACCCCGGACCCGTCGCTCTGCGCGGTCCCTGGAGAGACCTGTCCTCCTCCGGTTTCCACCTGAAGGTCCACCGGGACACCGGGAACAGCGTTGCCCCGCCCATCCACTACTCGGAGGGTAAGGCCCGGTGAGACCGCTGCACCCACTGTTCCGTGGGTGGGGGGTGTTTGCGCGAGCTGGAGTTCCGCGGCCGGCGGGAACAGGAGGGGACCGCCGTCATCACATGAGGCGGCGACGAAGGGCAGACAGAGGATGACCAGTGAGGTCCGCAGAGGAGAAGCCCAAGATATCCGGCTTCCCTGAACGGTCCTGATTGCTGATTCCCGGGCGGGGCAGCGGTAGCTCCGGAGTTCACCATCATAGGCGTTCATAGGCCGATCCCCACCGAGACTCGATGGCCGGTGACCATGGCGGGCTGGGTGACCCCTTGACCATCCAGGCGTCCGGTCCAGATGGAGAGGGTGGCGCCCAGCGCTCCTACGGGCAGTTTGACACGCAGGGAGAGGGCACCGTACCCGCCGATGACGTCCCGATCGAACCCGGCATCGAGACGCTCAGAATAGTACGCCGCCCCCCCATGTACGAAGATGTCGATGCGATCCACTGTGGCCACCTTTACAAGGGGCCCTGCTGCCACCAGGACTGACTCGAAGTCGTTGCCGTATCCGTACTGGCCCAGGGCCACTCCCCCCCAGCGTCCCCGACGAAGGCCTAACTCCAACCCTCCGAAGGGATGCAGACCGTCTCCGGTGAGTCCGCTCACCCCGCCCATGGCCATGATATGGGGTCGCAAGCGATTGGATGGGGGGTCGGAAGCCGGAGATCCGGGAGCTACCACCGGGGAGGCTGAAGCCGCCACACCGTGCATGGTGGCTCCCGCCCAAGTCCCAGCCCCCCTTTGGGGCATGCTCAGAAGAAGAAGAGCCCCACCGAGGAGGATGAGGATCACCTGCCACCGCAAGGAGGGAGGAGTCATGGGACTCGGGGTGGGGAGAGCCGTGGAAATACCTCCGGGCGAAGGGAAGATCCAGATTCGGTTCACCCTTCGCCCGGCAATAGCTCCAGCTTCGGCTGGAGATGATGCGGTCAGTTCACACCGACCGAGATGGTTACGTCGAATGGCACCTGAGAGGGCTGCTGATTTCCGATGAAGCGGATGCTCCAGTTCCCGGTCCAGCGGTAGTACGCCGTGTTCGGGTCTTGGAGATCAAAGGTCTGGTTCCCCAGGAAGACGGCCTGCTGGGGGCTGAAGTTCAGAGCGTTGGCCCCCGGCGGCTGAAGGATCACCTGCACCAGGGACACATTCACATTCGACCAGGCTCGGAATTGCACCCCTGGCCGTCCGTCCACCAGAGTAGCGCCCAGCGTCGTCACCTGGAATGCCGGCGGCGGCGGTCCCGGATCCGGCTCCGGTGCCGTGGAATCGCTGTCCCCACACCCCACGAGCAGGAAGGGCACGAGGAGAAGAAGGACTAGCAGAATGGGAGAACCTCTTGCAATTTGCATGACTCGCCCCCTTTTTTTCTTGGTTGCGCGGTTGCTTCGGACCTCGCGTTTCAAGGCGCTGTACCAAAGGCTAAACTGGGGTGAGTGGAGATCCCGACACTCACCCCTACCCTGGTATCGTTGCAACACGCATGCTCCTGAATCCGGGGGCATTCACGGCGTGAGCCGCAACCTGTGCTCCGCAGGGCCTGCCGCCAGGGGCGCCGCCCGCCCTTCCACCCAAGAGCTGTGTCCGGCGCGGTACCAGGGGGATAGGGGGTGCCCGCTCTGCCCACCGG
>SKJY01000040.1 GCA_007121775.1 Gemmatimonadota bacterium | reverse complement strand
GTGGGAGTCACCAGGAGTCCGAGAAGCAGAATCGGGAATAGGCGGACCTTGGGGCCCAAGGTCCGGCCCGCCGGACCATTGGATCTTCCTCGACCACCCGATCTTCCACCAGGAGCGGGATCTCGGGGAGAGGCGACGTGGCGGTGAGCCAACGGGGAGGGCACAGAGGGGGACACGGCAGGCCTCCAGGGCTGAGGGTTGGCGGAGAAAGTGAGGGGGCGGCGCTTCGCCCGGCAAGGTGCGGGGACAGGCACTGGAGCAATGGGCCGGATCCCATTGCCCAGGGTTAACTGCCCGGAATGGGAGGGCAGCGCGGGGCGCGTTGCCGATCCCCAGGTCACACCGGTACGTTGCCCCCCTGCCACCGACCTGCCTCCAGGAGTTGACCCATGATGCGTCCCCCCGTCCCGGCGCTCCCCCTTCTCACCCCCCTCCTCGCCCTCGCCGCGGTCGGGCTCGCCATCTCAGGGTGTGCCGGGGACACCGACCTGCCTCCCGCCCACGCGGCGGCAGAAGATCATGAGGAAGTGCCGGGCTTGCTTCCTGACCCGGTGGACCCGGAGGCGCCTGATGCCCGTGAGCGCATGTTGGCTCGGGCAGCGGCGCTGGAACTGGATACCCGGTACGAGGTGCCGCCCGGCGATCCGCTCCATCACCACACCGCCGGCTTCGCCAAGATCCTCTGCTCCAACGTCTTCATCGCCGGGCTGGACCCGGCCTTTGCGGCAGAGCACCTGGGGTACTTCCCGAGCCCTCGGGAGCACCGGGTCCACGTCACCGACACAGTGGTGGATTTCGAGCGACAGGCGGTCCACCTCACCCTTCCCGACGGTGTGGTGCGCACGGCGAAACGGTACGGGAGCCAGGGGTGCGTTTCACTCCCCATAGGCGCGGATTCGGTGCGGTTCACTCCGGTGGTGGTTGAGCCCCGGACCCCTGATCCTGCCACCACCCCCTGGCCCATGGGGGATGTCCTGCCCGAGGAGCCCTTCCCGGCAGATGTGGATATGGACAGGGTGGCGGCTGCGGTGGAGGCTGCCTTCGCGAATCCGGAGGGACGCACGGCGGCCTTCCTGGTGACCCATCGAGGAAGGATCATCGGGGAGCGCTACGGAGATGGGATCGACCTCCACACCCCGCTCGAGAGCTGGTCCATGGGGAAGAGCCTGGTGGGCACCCTCATGGGTGTGCTCATTGAGCAAGGGGAGTACGACCTCTGGCAGCCGGCGCCCATCCCCCAGTGGCAGAGTCCCGGGGACCCGCGTAGTGAGATCCGCATCGGTGACATCATGCGTATGTCCAGCGGCCTCCGTTTCCGGGCTCCGCAGGACCCGGATTTCGACGCTGACGAGGGATATCCGGACCATCTCTACATCTACACCGGGACCGTGGACTCCGCGGAGTGGATCGCCACCCGCCCTCTTCAGTGGCCTCCCAACACGGTAGGCCGATACCGGAACTCGGATCCCGGCCTCATCAGCTACCTGGTTCGCCTCGCGGCGGAGGCTCGCGGGGAGAACCATCTCGAGTTTCCCCAGCGCCACCTCTTCGACCGCCTGGGGATGCGGCATTCCTTTCCGGAGCCGGATCTGTACGGAAACTTCCTCCTCCAGGGGTACGAGATGGTGTCGGCCCGTGACTGGGCGAGGCTCGGGAACCTCTATCTGAACGATGGGATCTGGGAGGGAGAGCGCATCCTTCCTGAGGGGTTCGTCGAGTATGCCAGCACCCTGGCGCCTGCGTGGGAGGCGGATGGGCGGTATACCTACGGGGGCGCCTTCTTCTGGGTGAACCAGAATGGGGGCCTTCCCCTTCCCAGGTCCGCGTATCGAATGGCCGGAGCCGGGGGGCAGTCAGCCCACATCATTCCGACCCACGATCTGGTGGTGGTACGGTTGGGACACTACAGTGGCGCCGGACCCGGGGGGAGGGACCTGCGGCGGGCGCTGGAGCTCCTCATGGAGGCCGTGCCCGAGTCTTCGGGGCCGTAGGCATGAGCTTCATGGACCACACCACCCCGTCAGGCACTCCCACTGGCCCGGCCTGTGAAGACGCTTCCGAACCCCAGCCCATTGGGCCCGTCCCTGCGCCAGCGGCCCGGCCCTTGACCACCGGGGCCGATGCATCTAGCCTCTGACGATGCGAAACACTGACCGGCCCTCGGCACTCGGGATGATGGAGGTCCTCCCTCCCTCCCCGGCACCCATGTACATGTCCATGTGCATGTGTTGTTGTCCCTGCGGTTCCCTCCCCACGGCGGGAGTGGCGGCCGGACTTCCCTTTGCCTGTGACCCGGGGCCCCACTAGACGGCCCCCTCCCACGGCCCGGGACCTCCAACGGCCCCCTCTCCCAGAGCGGAGAGGGGGCCGTTTTTCGTTGGTGCTCCGTCGGCCTTCGCCCAGTCACGCACCCCAGCGGCCTGTCCGTCGCCCTAGAGCCCAACCCCAGTGAACTGTCCCAGTGATCCACCCAAGCGCTCGACCCCACACCCTCCAACCCCCCAGGAGCTGAACCCCATGAGTCACCACCCCCCTTCGGACGCGGCGTCTCCCACTCTCGGGATCCTGTACGAGCATCCGGACTGGTTCCGGCCTCTCTTCCACGAACTGGACCGCCGAGGCGTTCCCTACCGTGCCATCCCCGTGCAGGGGCACCACTTCGCCCCGGGCGAATCCGAGGCACTTCCCCCTATCCTCTTCAACCGGATGAGCCCCTCCGCCTGGCTCCGGGGTGGGGCCGGAGAAGTGTTCTATACCACCGAGGTGCTGAACGCTGCCGTGCGGCAAGGGTCTCGCGTCATCAATGGACCGAAGGCGTGGGCCGTGGAGACCTCCAAGGCTACTCAGCTCGGGCTCCTTAATGGGTTGGGGCTCCCGGCCCCCAGGGCCCGACTCGTCCACAATCCGGCCGATCTCCCGGAGGCAGCGCGGGGTCTTCGGTTCCCGGTGGTGGTCAAGCCCAACATCGGAGGAAGCGGGGCCGGAGTGGTGCGCTTCGAAACCCCGGAGGCGCTGGCCCGGGCTGCAGCCCTTCCTCCCGAAGCGGATGGTGCCATCAGCCTGGGAATCGATGGGATCGGCCTCGTCCAGGAGTTCATTCCCGCCAGGGATGGACGCATCGTCCGGGTGGAAGTGCTGAACGGGCGCTTCCTCTACGCCATCCGGATCTACACGCCTGGCGACCAGTTCAACCTCTGCCCCGCCGATGTGTGCCAGAGTGTTGACGGTGCGGCGCTGGAGCGGGCGGCCTGCCCGGCAGACGCACCAAAGAACGATCTGCGGGTTGAGGCCTACACCCCGCCCGCGGAGGTGGTGGAGGCGGTGGAGCGGATCATGGAGGCGGCCGACATCGAGATCGGCGGGGTGGAATACATGATCGACGATCGGGATGGCCAACTCTACTACTACGACGTGAACGCCCTGTCCAATTTCGTGGCCGATGGCGCGCAGGTTCTGGGGTTTGACCCGTTCAGCCGCCTGGTGGATTGGCTAGAAGAGCCGGTCGGGAGAGCGGACGGGGATCCCCCCTTGGCCGGCCTGGCCCTGGATGCGGAGGTGCACCCATGAGGTTCGGCTACTGGCTCCCGGTCTTCGGTGGATGGCTCAGGAATGTGGAGGACGAGGGGATGGAGGCGAGCTGGGAGTACGTCAGCCGTATCGCCCGGCGGAGCGAGGAGATCGGCTTCGACCTGACGTTGGTGGCGGAGCTGAATCTGAATGACATCAAGGGGATGGAGGCCCCTTCGCTGGATGCCTGGAGCACGGCAGCGGCGCTGGCGGCGGTGACCCGGTCACTGGAACTCATGGTGGCGGTGCGTCCCACCTTCCACCCCCCGGCCCTTCTGGCGAAGCAGGCTGCCAACATCGACCGCATCAGCGGGGGGCGGCTCAGCCTGAATGTGGTCTCGTCGTGGTGGGCCACGGAGGCGCGGAAATACGGGATTCCCTTCGACCGCCATGACGAGCGGTATGCTCGGACGGCCGAGTGGATCCAGGTGGTGAAGGGGATGTGGACCCAGCCCGAGTTCTCATTCCAGGGGGACTACTACACCATCGAGGAGGGGATCCTGGAGCCGAAGCCGGTTCAGTCGCCGTGGCCCACCCTCTATGCAGGGGGGGAGTCTCCCACAGGACGCGCCACCATCGCCACCCACTGCGATGCCTGGCTCACCCACGGAGATCCTCCGGAGATCATCGGACCCAAGGTCGCGGGGATGCGGGAGGAACGGGAGCGGCTCGGCCTGGGCCCCATGACCTTCGGGGCGGCGGGGTATGCGGTGGTGCGTGCCACCGAGGCCGACGCGCGGCGAGAGGTGGAGCGCATCACCAACGTTCGCCAGAGCGCGCGGGGATTCGCCAACTATCAGGATTTCGTTCAGCACTCCAAGCTCGAACGCACCGTGAGCCTGGAAGACTACTCCGTGTCGAACCGTGGACTGCGGAGCGGGCTCGTGGGGACGCCGGAGCAGGTGGCCGAACGGATCCTGGAGTTCGAGGCGGCCGGGGTCGACCTGCTCCTCCTCCAGTTCAGCCCCCAGCACGAGGAGATGGAGCGATTCGCGGAGCAGGTGATCCCTCTGGTGCGGGAGGCTTCGGTGGGGGTGTGACGGGAGCGGGGAATCCGGCTGGGGGTGGGGGTGTGACCGGGGCAAGGGGCTGACGGAACCGCGGGTGGGCGGGGGCCCGGGCCGTCAGCCCGCCCGGTTTCGCGAGGATGGCATTCAGCGACGAAATTTTCAATCTCGTCGCGGTCTCAACCGACCTGATTGGAATTTTGCCCGCTGACCGACGAAGATTTCAATCAAGTCCTCTCGTCGCTCCACGCGATTGAAGTTTTGCCCGCTGATCGACGAAGATTTCAATCGCAACCTCCCGAGGGTTCACGTGATTGGAATTTTGCCCACCCTTGGGCGAGGGGTCCGGGAGCAGGGGTCCGGGAGCAGGGGCCGGGAGC
>SKJY01000299.1 GCA_007121775.1 Gemmatimonadota bacterium | reverse complement strand
CTTGTGTCTACCCTCGTGGCACCTCGCAGGCGACTGGCCCTGCGGAAGTACGACGGTGGCACGCTTACCGAGCTAGCGGTATTGGAGGCCGAATTGTGGACGCCCGGGGAGTGGCATCACGTCCGAATAGAGGCGGAAGGGTCCACGATACGGGTCAAGATATGGGAGCAAGGCACGACGGAGCCCGCCGCGTGGGACATTGAGGAAACGGATAGAGGTACGAACCCTGCCTAAGAGCAGTGTGCTCGGCGGAGCCACCCGGGCCGGAACTTCCGCCCCGACCCCTCCGCCTCCACGTCCCCCCGGAATCCGAGTCGCGAGCGATGCCGGAAGACCTGCCGGATCAGACCGACGCCCCCGCCAAGGGCTCGAAGAAGGGCGCGGGCCTCATCACCGTCCTCTTGGCCGCCGTCATCGCCGGCGGCGGAGCGGGAGCCGGTGCGGCCTGGTTCGTGGCCCCCATGAGTGTGGATGCCGCGCCGGAGCGCTCCGCCAACAACGGCGAGGAGGGCGAGAACCTCCTCCAGAATGTGGACTGGGAACTCTACACCGTGGACAACCTGGTCCTGAACCCGGCCGGCACCCGCGGACGCCGCTTCCTCGTCGCCAGCGTGGCCATCGAGGTGGACCGGCGACGGACCCTTCCCCTACTGGAAGATTCCGAGGTGCAGGTGCGGGACGGGATGATCCGGGCCCTCAGCTCCCTCGGCGTCGACGAACTGGCCGACCCGGCCCGGCGCCCCGAGGTGGAAGACATGCTCCGCCGGGTGGTGAGCGACATCACGGACGGGGCCCCGGTGGGCCGCGTTTACTTCTCCCGCTTCGTGCTCCAGTAAGGCCATGTCCGCCTCCGACTCCCTCTCCCAGAGCGATATCGACGCCCTCTTCAGTGGGGGCGGGGGCGCTGCCGAGGAGCCGGAGGCCCAGCCCACCGGCCCTGAGGCCCAGGTCTACGACTTCCGCCGGCCCTCCCGCATCTCCAAGGAGCGGCTCGGCTCCCTCAAGGCTATCTACGGGCTCGTGACCAAGGGGCTCGAGGGGTGGTTCGCCGGGCGGATCCGGGAGCAGATCTCCATCGAGCTCGAATCCCTGGATCCCCTGACCCACGGGGAGTTCCTCCTGGCCCTCCCCTCCCCCTGCTCCTCGTACCTGGTGGCGCTGGGCGACGAGGGGATGGGCACGGCGGTCATCGAGATGGGGCAGGACTTCTCCTTCTTCGTGGTGGACCGGTTCCAGAGCGGCGAGGGGGAGCTGGAGATCCCGGACCGGTCGCTGACCCTGGTGGAGCGGGCCCTGGTCCAGCTCGTGGTGGACCGAATCTGCCACCAAGTGAAGGACGCCTGGCGGGACCACATGGGGCTTGAGCCCCGGATCATCGGCTTCGAGTCGGTGCCCGAGATGATCCAGGTGGCCAACCCGGAAGACCCGGTCCTGGTGGCTCACATCAAGGTCTGGGCCGGGGACCTGTCGTCGCTCCTCCTCATCTGCCTCCCCTTCCCCGTCATCGAGAAGTTCTTCTCCGACGGAGCCGGCCGCCGGATGACCCATTCCCGGGGGAGCTCCGAGGAGCGGGCCGTGGAGCAGAGCTGGATGTCGGAGCACCTGGCCAAGGCCGCCCTCACGGTAGAGGCCCGTCTCCCCACCTTCGGCGTCTCGCTGGGAGCCTTGGCGGAGTTGAAGGAGGGCGACGTCCTCTCCACCGGCTGCGCTCCCGACGCCGAGCTGGTGGTTCGGGTGGCGGGGAAGCCCCGGTGGATGGCCACCGGCGGACGGGAGGGTCAGAACCGGGCCCTCCGCATCACCCGGGAGCTCGGCCCCGGATCGTAGCCGAGCAGGGGCGCGACCCTTTCGCACCCACAGACGTCCCACGCAGGCAGGAGTCAACCCATGAGCGGCAAGGCCAACCCGGGCCAGACCACCAACGGAGGCGATCCCATGGCAAGCCAGAACGGGGCCCCGGCGCCCCCCCTCTCCCTTCTCCGGGACCTCCCCCTCCCCATCTCGGTGGAGCTGGGACGGACCCGGCTTCCGGTTCAGGAGATCCTGGCTCTGGGTCGGGGTTCGGTCATCCAGCTCGACCGCCTCGCCGGCGAACCGGTGGAGGTGTTCGTGGGAGATCGCCGCTTCGCCCAGGGCGAGGTGGTGGTGCTGGGCGATCAGTTCGGCGTCCGCATCACCCGGATCCTGGCCTCCACCGAGAGCGTCGCAGCGGCGGCGGGGTAACATGTTCTCCACCATCGTCTCCGTCGCGGGCACCACCCTCTTCGTCCTGGGGCTAATTGTCCTGGCGTCGTGGGTGGCCCGCCGCCGCCTGGACCTCCCCAGCGGGGTCCGCCCACCGGGCCCGGAGCTCCGGGTGATCCGACGCGTGGGGATCGGCCCCCGCCAGGGGGTGGCGCTCCTGCAGGTAGGTGAGCGCACCCTCCTGGTGTCGTGCGGCGAGGGCGGGGTGCGGGTGCTGGCGAATCTGGACGAGGACGAGGACACCGCCGGGGCCCCGGGCGCCGGCGAGGGGCCCGAGCCCGAGACCCTCGAGGGTGCGGGCCGGACCGGCACCGCCGACCGGGCGTGGGTGCGCCGCCTCCTCCCCACCGCCGGGATCGTCCTGGCGCTGGGGGTGGGGCTCGCCCTCCCCGACAGTGCGGCGGCGAATCTGGCGGCCCCCCTAGCGGCCCCCACAGCGGCCCCGGTGGACGCGGCGCTCCTGGTGGAGGCCGCCGTCGAGGCCCCCGCCGCCCTCCAGCAGACCCCTCCGGCGGACCGCCCGGGGCTCCCCGCCATGGAGTTCCGTCTGGGAAGCGACGGGGACGAGGGTGGGCTTCAGGTCACAGGCCCGGTGGGAGCGGTGCTCCTCATCGGGTTCCTGACCCTGATCCCCACCCTCCTCCTCCTCATGACCAGCTTCACCCGGATCCTCATCGTCCTCCACCTCCTGAAGCAGGCGCTGGGCGCCCAGGCGGCGCCCCCGGCCCACGTCATCACGGCGCTGGCCCTGCTGCTCACCGGCTTCGTCATGGCCCCCACCCTCCAGCAGGTGAATCAGGAGGCCCTGACGCCGTGGATGGACGGGGAAATGGATGAGATGGAGATGCTGAGCACCGCCTCCGTCCCCTTCCGGGAGTTCATGCTCACCGCCACCCGCGACGAGGATCTGGTCTTCTTCATGGACCTGAGGGGCGAGGAGATCCCGGAGAATCTGGACGAGATCTCGCTGGTGGCCCTCACCTCGGCCTTCGTCACCAGCGAGCTCCGCACCGCATTCCAGATGGGGTTCGCCATCTTCCTCCCCTTCCTGGTCATCGACCTGGTGGTGGCCTCGGTACTCATGAGCATGGGGATGTTCATGCTCCCGCCCCTCATGGTTTCCCTCCCCTTCAAGCTCCTCCTCTTCGTCCTGGTCGACGGATGGGGGCTCGTGGTGGGCAACCTGGTCCAGAGCTTCCAGTAGGGGGAGGCCCGTCATGTCGCACAACATGGTCCTGGATCTGGCGCGGGAAGCCCTCTTCACCGCCCTCATGCTGGCAGGCCCCCTCCTCATCACTGCTCTTCTGGTGGGGGTGACCATCAGCGTGGTCCAGGCCGTCACCTCGGTGCAGGAGCAGACCCTCTCGTTCGTGCCCAAGCTCTTCGCCATCGGCACGGTGCTCCTGATTCTAATGGCGTGGATGATCCAGCGGGCCATCCAGTTCACCACCGAGGTGTTCAACATGCTCCCGGGGATGGCGCCATGATCCTCGAGAGCTTCCTCGGCCCTGGAGGCGCCTCCGCCGCCGCCCTCCTCCTCTTCCGGATGACCGGGGTCATCGCGGTAGCCCCCCTCTTCTCCGGGCGCTACATCCCGCTGCAGCTCAAGGCGGCCTTCACAGCCCTGATGGTCCTCATGATGCTCCCGGTGGCCACCGCCGTGGCGCCTCCGGACCTGACAGTGACCGCCGGCGCCATCATGGCCGAGCTCCTGGTGGGCTTCACCCTGGGCTTCGCCGCCGGGATCCTGATCCACGCCGCCGAGGTGGCCGGCGACTTCGTGGCGGTACAGACCGCCCTCTCCGGCGCCAACCTCCTGGACCCCCTTTCCGAGACCCAGATGCCCGTCCTCGGGCAGCTCCTGGGGATCACGGCCATCGCCGTCTTCCTCAGCCTCGGAGGCCACCTCGTGGTGCTGGACGCGGCGGCGGTCTCCCTGGCCATCGTTCCCCAGGGGCAACTCCCCCGACCGGAGGGAATTCTCCCCCTGGTGGAGCTGGGAAGCCGCATGTTCATGCTGGGCCTCCAGATGGCCTCGCCGGTCATCGGCGCCGTCACCATCGGTAACGTGGCGCTGGGTGTGCTGGCCCGTACCGTTCCGCAGATGAACGTCCTCATGACGGCCTTCCCCCTCCAGATCGGGATCGGCCTGCTCATTCTGTCCAGCTCGCTCCCCCTCCTGGCCCATCTCTACGCCGGGTGGCCCGCCGAACTCCGGGGGATCTCCGAGGACATCCTGATCCGCATGGCCCCTGACCCCGGGGAGGCATCATGAGCGACGATCAGGATCCAAAAGACAAACCACATGCGCCGACCCCTCGCCGGAAGGAAGAGGCGAAGCGCAAGGGGCAGGTGCCCAAGAGCACCGAGATGAATGCGGCGGTGATCCTCCTCACCGGGACCCTGGTGGTGACGGTGGGGGCCGGGCTCATCGGCCGGGGACTCCTGGAGATCTACGGCGAGGCCTTCGCCCGATCATCCAACTTCCCCGCCGACGCCCCTGCCACCTCGGCGTGGCTCACCTCCATCGGGTGGAAGGTGCTGGCCACCATGACCCCGGTCATCATGTTCATCTTCGTCATGGCCCTCCTGGTGGCCGGGGGCCAGGGCCGAGGCGTCTTCTCCGGTGAGCCCCTCAAGCCCAAATGGGAGAAGATCGACCCGGTCAAGAACGCCAAGAAGATCTGGGGGTGGAAGGCCCTCATGGAGTTCGGCAAGTCCAT
>SKJY01000067.1 GCA_007121775.1 Gemmatimonadota bacterium | reverse complement strand
GTTCCCACATCGTTCAGACTCTGGGCGAAGATTCCGGTGGCGGCCCGGGCCATGACGTCCCGGCTCGGCGACTCAGTGAGGGTCTCCACCGTTGGGGCGTTGGTATTCACGATATCCAGGTCCCCGCACGCCGTGAACGCCGCGAGGCCCAGCGTCGCCAGCGTCAGCGCGCCGCGACGGAAGGTCTTCCCCCGAGAGGGGGTCTGGTTCATCTCATTCATGTCAGAACCCCACGGAGATGTTGAGGAAGAGGCTCCGGGAGGGCGGATACGGGGCGATGTCCAGGTTGTTGCGCACCGCCGCCGCGCCGAAGTTGGCCACCTCCGGATCGAGTCCGCTGTAGCGGGTCCACATGAAGACGTTCCGGCCGGTGAGTCCCACCCGGAGGCTCCGAGCCCCGAGCCGCAGGGCGTCGGTGTACTCCCGCGGAACCTCCACGTCGAAGGCCACCTCGCGCACCTTCACGAAGGAGGCGTCCTCGATGTACGGGGTGATGATCCCCCGGACGCGGAGGTCGTTGCGCCGCTCCCACTCAGGCGTCCCGTGATCATCGGAGGTGCGGCCCGCATCCCGCAGGAACTGGGTCAGGTTGATGACGTTTCCGCCGTGCTGCCAGTCCGTCACCACGCTCAGGCTCAGGGGGCCCCAGGTGACGTCATTGATGAAGCCCATGCGGAAGTCGGGCGCGCTGTTCCCCAGCTGAACCAGCGATGAGGTGATGTTCCCGTCCGGGCCCTCGCCGAAGCCCACGATCTGCGTGATGGGCTGGCCCACCTCGATGCGGGTCCGCCCCAGGTTCCCGAAGCCGGAGGCCGCCGGGAAGAAGGGAGGCAGCCCCGCCAGATCCAACACCTCGCTGGTGTAGCGGGTGAAGGTGTTCCGGCTCACCCAGCGGAAGTCGTCCCGCAGAATGGGGGTGAAGCCCAAGGAGGCCTCGATCCCCTGGTTCCGAATCTCACCACCGTTGAAGATCTCGGTGGTGAAGCCGGAGGAGGGCGAAGGCACCCGCTGGAGGAGGAGGTTTGTGGTGTTCCGGGTGAAGCCGGTGAGCTCGAAGGTCATCCTTCCGCCCAGCGCCTCACCGTCGATCCCCGCCTCCCACTCCTTCAGCCGCTCAGGCTCCACATCCGGGAAGCCCGCGGTGGTGGAGACGGTGATCCCCTGCTGACCACCGATCTGGGGCGTGCCCAGGTTCGTGAACTTCTGCCCGAAGAGCGGCTGGTTCCCCGTTTCACCGTAGGCCAGGCGCACCTTGAACTCGCTTCCCTCCCCGATGAGGTCGGGGAAGCGGTACGAAGCCGAGGCCTTGGGGAAGACGAAGAAGCGGTCGATGTCGCCGTTCACGCTGCTCCGCTCAGCCCGGAGTCCGGCAAGAACCAGGAGCCGGTCGTCCATGAGGAAGAGAGCCTCCTGGGCGTAGAGCGCCAGGGTCCGCTCGGCGGTGAGGTTCTCCACCGCCGTGATGTTCGTCCCCTGGTTCACATTCCGCTCTCCCGGGAGCAGGTTCTGGCTCCGGATGCGGAAGGTGTGGAGGCTCCGGTCTTCGTACTGGATCCCGAAGGAGGTGGACGCGGTGAATGCGTCCCGGACCCACTCATGGATGGCGTTGACGTTCCAGTTCACGAACAGGCTCCGTCCGCCACTCTCCAGCGACTCTCCGGGGAGCGACTTCACCTGCTCGAAGAAGAGCTCGTTGGGACTCCACACATCGTTTCGCTGATCGAAGGCGTCCACTCCGACGCCGGCAACCAGGCGGAGCCGCTGCTCCCCGCCGTCCATGGCCTGCCATGCCAGGTTCGCGCCCCCGGTGAACCGGGTCGTCTCCTCGTGGTTCACCCCCAGCTCGGTGAGCTGGATGGGGTTGGACTGAACCCCCACCGTGGGACGGGGGAAGGAACCATCGGGATTCCGGGCCTCCAGATTCACGAAGCTGGGGATGTAGGCGATGGCGTAGCCGTGGCACCCGAAGTTGTTGCAGTTGTTGTTCCAGCCCCGGTCGTTCTCATTCCGGGCGAAGGCCGCCGACACCCGCAGCTCGATCCCTTCACGCAGATCCTGATCCAGGTTCATGCGCAGGCTCTGCTGGGTGGCGAAGGTGCCCCGCTCCGTCCCCTCGTCGTGCTTCCACTGCCCCGACACGAAGTACCGGGTCGACGCCGTCCCGCCCGAGACGCTGGCCAGCGTCTCATGGGAGAGGCTTCGGTTGTCGTAGACGGCGCCGTAGGCGTCGAAATACGGGTTGGGGTCATTGGCGAAGAAGGGGCGGGCAGCCTCACCGAACTGTGCCACGGCTTCAGCTTCCGTCCAGCGCCGGGTCTCCAGGAGCCGCAAGGGGCTGAAAACCCCGAAGCGCTGGGTGACCCGCACCACCGGCTCTCCGGCCTGCCCGCGGTTGGTGGTGATGACCACCACACCATTGGAGGCCTTGGACCCGTAGATGGAGGAGGCCGCCGCGCCCTTCAGGATCTCGATGCTCTGGATGTCCGCCGGATTGAGGTCGGCGATCCGGTTCACCGCGTCCGCCTCCAGGCTCGGGCTCGCCGCCGCATTGGCGAAGCCTCGGGGGCTCGGGATGGAGGCGTTGGAAAAGATGACGCCATCCACCACGATGAGGGGGTCGAAGCCACCCAGGAGGGTGCTGTTCCCCCGGACCTGCATCTGGATCCCACCGCCGGGCGCCCCGGAATTGGTCTGGAGATTCACCCCGGTGACCCGCCCCTGGAGCGAGTTCATGACCGAGGGTGAGGAGACCCGCTGCAGGTCCTCTCCGGACACGTAGGAGATGGAGGTGGTGGCGTTCCGCCGATCCACGGCGGTGGCCTGACCCGTCACCACCAACTCCCCGAGGCGGAACATGTCCGGGCTCAGGGCCACATTGATGGTGGCCTGGTCCGCCGGCACAGTCACCTCGGTGGCCGAGTACCCGAAGGCCGAGACCTGGAGCCGGACCTCACCTGCCGGCGCCTGGATCCGGAACCGGCCCGCCTCCACCGAGAGCACAGAGGTCCCGGCTACCGGTGCAATGACCCGGATCTCGGCGCCCACCAGAGGCTGGCCCGACTCGGCCCGAGTCACCTGACCGGTGATCTCCCGCTGCTGGGCGTCGAGCCCCGCCGGGAGAATGAATGGGGCGAGAAGCAGACCTGCCAACAGGCCGCCTCTCGCCCACGAACGAAGGGAGTTGCGCATTGCGCCTCCTTGGAAGAGAAGGATTTGGCGGGACGACCCCCTAACGAGTCGATGGTCCCGCCCGCCACCCGCCCCGTGCCCGTGGGAGCCCCAGTTCGCCGGCCCATGATCCGCCACTTCGCTCCCGCCTTCCCCATGGGGAGCAGCGCGCGCCTGCGACAGGATCCTGGTCTCCTGGATCAGGAGCCGAAGAGTCTCACGAGAGAGGGACGGGTTCGTTCCTGTCTAATAGGCGGGCCGATCATATTGCGCAAGAAGCGGTGGAGACGATTGGGCCGGGCCGTCAACCTCGCAGGCCCCCTCGACTTGTGGAGCCCGACCCGGGGAGGTACCATCCGACTCGTTCCCGGACATCCGATGGGGTCCCCCTTACCGATCATCCTTCCTGACTGGAGCCAGCCATGGATGGATTCTCCCTGTCCGCAGCTGCGTCGCCCCACCGGCGGCGCTGGACATCCGCCGCCCCCACCCCCGGTCTCTGCCGCCCAGCGGTTCGCTTCGCTGGGGCCGCCCGCGCAGTGGGGCTGGGACTCGCCGTCTCTGCCCTCCTGGTGGCCCCCTCCGGTGTGGCCGCCCAGGAGTCGGCCGGCGCCGACCTTCGTCCCATGACCTTCCTGGACGTCCAGCATCTCCGGTCGTGGGGGTCGCCGGCGCCGAGCCCCGACGGTCGGTACGTGCTTCACACCGTGACCACGCCGGACTGGGAAGAAGACCGTATCCAGACCGACCTCTACCTGGTGCCGGTGGCACTGGGCCCTGAGGGGGCACGTCGCCTCACCTTCACCGAAGAGCACGACGAAACCTCTCCCTCCTGGGGCCCGGACGGAAGCTTCTTCGTATTCCTCTCGAATCGGGGCGAATCGGGCCGCAACCAGCTCTTCCTCATGCGCACGGACGGGGGCGAGGCGCAGCGGCTCACCAGCGTCTCGGACGGGGTGTCCAACTACGCCTTCAGCCCCGACGGAGCGTGGCTGGTCTTCCGGAGCGGGGCTTCCGGGAAGCAGCAGCTCCACCGGCTACCGGTCCATAGCGAAGGGGGTCGGAGCTGGATCGAGCCCGATGCCCATGAGGCGGTGACGGACCATGAGCCCGGGGTGCTCTCGTGGGAGTGGGCCCCTGACGGACGCCACATCTACTTCATCGGACCCGACGAGGTGGACACGCTGAACGAGCAGCGGCTCCGGCACGGCTTCTCGGTGAACATCCAGAATCAGGAGACGCCGCTGGCCTCCCTCTTCGTGGTGGAGGCCACCACCGGAGAGACCCGGCGGGTGGCGGGGGATCCGGCCTACACGGTGAACAGCTTCAACATCTCGCCCGATGGCCGCTGGGTCGGATTCCAGGGGATCTCGTCGGAGCGCTACCACCGAAACATCACCGAGCAGGGGCTCCACGCCGACCTATACCTCCTGGAGACGGCTTCCGGGGACGTGGAGCGGCTCACCGTCTCCTTTGAAACAGGCTTTGGCGGTCCGTTCTTCTCACCGGACGGGCGCTGGATCGCCTTTTCGGCTCCGGAAGACATCACCCGCTACTCCATGGCCAACCGCCGGCTCCACGTCCGTGAAGTGACGGACCGGGGCGGCGAGTGGCGGATCATGGGCTCGGGCTTCGATGGGCATGTGGGGGTGTCGTTCTGGTCGGACGATGGTCGCACCGTCTACTTCAATGAGGGAATCCGGGCCACCCGCCAGCTCATGGCGCTGGACCTGGAGACGGATGAGGTGCGCCAGGTCACCTCGGAAGATGCGGCCCTTGCCGTATCCCGGGATGACGATACCGGAATGCTCCTCATCACCTATCAGGATCCGC
>SKJY01000162.1 GCA_007121775.1 Gemmatimonadota bacterium | reverse complement strand
GGGATCTCCTTTCCCGCATCCCAGGCCGAAGTGAGACGACACGCCAGAAAGGCCGACGCATCGGAGGAGGAGATGACAATCCTGAACGAGTTCAGGGACCGGTCCTACAACGACATGGCCGATGTGACCCGGGAGTTCGGTCGCGTCCAGGGAGATTGAGCACCACCATTCCAGCCCTGCATTGCAGTGGGTACGAGTCTGAAACGGGGCATCCAGGCGTCGACCCACCAATCAGGGTGTGGCGGCGATTCCAATGAGGATGAAGAGGATCGTAAGGGTCACGAAGATCCAGAAGAAGGCGCCCAGGGCGAGAGCCTCATCGGCTGTCGCTGTTGAGCCACCCTCCCTTTCGAGTTGCGATTCACATGCGGGCTATAGCGGGGGCAAGACGTATTCCGGATCTAGCCTCCCCCCCCGCTCTTTGCCTCCTGTCGCGACCCCTCCGTCTCTTCCTCCCCTTCCGAGGTTCGTCTGTGCTTTCGCCGAAGCGTCGCCTTGTCGATCTCGGCCACGACAATGATGCTGAGGCTCACCAGGACGATGATCCCCCAGACCTCCAGGGGGAGCGGCTCGGTTTCAAAGACGGCCTGCATGAAGGAGAGGTGGAGGATTCCCAGGTGGGCCAGCAGTGAGATGCCCACGGCGCCTACCACATAGGGGTTGCCGAGGAAACTCACCTTGAAGATGGAGCGATGGAATGAGCGGCAGTTGAAGACGTGGAAGAACTGGAACATGACCATCTGGGTCAGGGCCACGCTCCGGGCGTACTCGATGGAGACGTCCTGCTGCAGGACCCACCAGAAGGTGGCCATGGTACCCACTGCCATGAACACACCGAGCCAGATCATCCGGTGGAGGACGGGCCGGTTGATCACCCCTTCACCGGGATCCCGTGGGGGCTCCGATAGAAGGCCCGGCTCTCCCGGTTCAAAGGCCAGCGCCACATCCTGGAGCCCCTTGGTCACCAGGTTGATCCAGAGTACCTGGGCGGCCACGTAGGGGAGTGGCCAGGGCGCGAAGAGGGCCGAGAGGATGGTGATGACCAACCCGACGCCGGTGGAGAGGAGGAAGTAGGTCACCTTCCGGATGTTGGCGAAGACGACCCGCCCTTCCTCCACGGCGTTGGTGATGCTGGCGAAGTTGTCGTCGGCCAGGACCATGTCCGACGCCTCCCGAGCCACATCGGTTCCGGCCTGGCCCATGGCAATGCCCAGGTGGGCGGCCTGAAGCGCCGGGGCGTCGTTCACCCCGTCTCCGGTGACGGCCACGATCTGACCCTGGTCGATGAGCCTCTCCACGATCCGGAGCTTGTGTTCCGGCGAGACCCGGGCGTAGACGTCCACGTCCCGGACCACCTCGTCGAACTCCTCGTCGGAGAGCTCTTCCAGGTCCCGACCCTCCCGAGCACCCGCTTCACTCCCGAGCTTGAGCTGATCGCCGATGGCCCGAGCCGTCTTGGCATGGTCGCCGGTGAGCATGAGCACCCGGATCCCGGCGTTGTGGGCTGCGTCCACGGCATCCACCGCCTCGGGACGCACCGGATCTTCCATGGCCTGGAATCCGGCAAAGACCAGATCGTCGCCGGGGTCCTGGTTCTCGAAGTCCCTCCCATCCTGCACCCGGATGGCCATGCCCAGCACACGGAACCCTTCCTCCGCCAGTTGGTCGGCCATCTCCCGGGCTCCCTCCACATCCAACTCCTCCTCGTCGCCGTCCCGTCCCAACTGCTTGGCACAGCGGTCCAGAACCACCTCCGGAGAGCCCTTGAGGAAGACGCACGGTCCATCGGGCGTCTCGTTCAAGGTGGCCATGAACTGGCGCTCCGACTCGAAGGGGATGATGTCCAGCCGGCTGTACTCCTCCCTGGTTTCATCCAGGTTGTAGCCGGCCTTCACAGCAGACACCAGGACGGCCAGCTCCGTGGGGTCACCACCGCTGTCGTCATCCTCACCCGGCAGCGAGCCGGCCTCATTGGCCAGGAGCCCTGCCAGCAGGGTTCGACGAACGGCCTCACTGAGGTCCTGCCCGTCGTCGGCGGTCTCGCCCTGCTCTGCCTCTCCCTCTTCTGCCTCTCCCTCTTCTGCCTCCTCCTTCTCGCTCTCCGCACCGTCGCCGTTTCGTCGGATCTGACCCTCGGGCTCGTATCCGCTCCCGGTCACGTCGTAGCGCTCGCCGCCGCTCCAGACGGCTTTGACGGTCATTTCGTTCTTCGTGAGTGTGCCCGTCTTGTCGGAGCCGATGACCGTGGTGGAGCCCAGGGTCTCTACCGCCGGGAGCGACCGGATGATGGCGTTTCGGTCCGCCATGCGGCGGACGCCGATGGCCAGGGTGACGGTGAGGACCACAGGGAGGGCCTCGGGAACGGTTCCGACCGCGAGGGCAACGGCGGTGCGGATGATCTCATTCAGCTCCCAGCCGATGAGGAGGCCCACACCCACCACCACCACCGATAGGATCAGGACGGCCACACCGATGGCTTTCCCCAGGAAGTCCATCTTCTCCTGAATGGGCGTCTTGACCTCCTGAACCTTCTGAGTGGCCTCTGCGATCTGGCCCAACTCGCTCTGTTGGCCAGTCCGGACCACCACGCCCCGCCCCCGGCCACGGGTAATGACGGTACCGGAGAAGGCCATGCTGAACTGGTCGCCGGGAACAGCCTTCTCGTCATCCACCGGATCCACCTGCTTGGAGACGGGCTCGGACTCACCGGTGAGGGCCGACTCGTCCGCCTCAAGGCCGTCCACCTTGAAGAGCCTCACGTCTCCCGGGACCTGGCCACCGGACGAGAGCAGGACCACGTCTCCCGGAACCACCTCCTTGCTGTCGATCTCCGACTCCTGGCCATCGCGAACCACCTTGGCCTTCGGCGCGCTCATCTCCGCCAGGGCCTGAATCGCCTTCCGTGCCCGGTATTCCTGGACGAAGCCAATGGCTCCATTGAGGACCACTACCACAATGATCACCGCGGCATCGGTCCACTCCTGGATGATGACGGAGACGACGGCGGCAATGAGGAGGATATAGATGAGGGGATCGGTGAACTGGTTCAGCAGGATCCGCCACCAGGGCGCCATCTCCCCGGTATGGATCTGATTCGGTCCGAACCGGTCCAGCCGCTCCTTCACCTCTTCGTCGGAGAGACCCTTCTCTGGGTCTACTCCCAACTCCTCAGCCACCTGGTCGGTGTCGCGAACGTGCCAGGGGGTATCTTCGACTGCTTCTGTGTCCAGCGCTGTGCTCCCTTCCACCATCACCGCCTAGTCGTCAGTTGCGCTCCGCTTCGGCCACCGCATGGATCACATCCAGTACGCTGTCCGGTGCCAGCGAAATGGAGTCGATCCCGGCCTCCACCAGGAAGGCCGCGAAGTCCGGATCGTTGCTGGGTGCCTCACCGCAGAGACTCACCGGCCGATCCATCTCGTGGGCGGTGTCGATGAGCATCCGGATCATCCGTCGCACCGATTCCTGGCTCTCATCGAAGAGGTCGGCCAACTGCTCCGCATCGCGGCTGATCCCCAAGGTGAGTTGGGTCAGATCGTTGGAGCCGATGGAGAAGCCGTCGAAACGCTCGGCGAAGTCAGCGGCCTGGAGGAAGTTCGTGGGCAGTTCCGCCATGACGTAGACTTCCAGGCCGTTCTCGCCACGCTTAAGCCCGTTCTCCGCCATGACCTCCAGCACCCGATCCGCCTCTTCCGGGGTCCGGCAGAAGGGGACCATGACAACCACATTCCGGAACCCCATATCCTCCCGCACGTAGCGCAGCGCTCGGCACTCCAGGGCGAACCCGTCGCGGTAGTCCTCGCTGTAGTAGCGGGAAGCGCCCCGCCAGCCCAGCATGGGGTTTTCCTCTTCCGGTTCGAACTGCCTGCCGCCGATGAGGTCCGCGTACTCGTTGGTCTTGAAGTCACTCAGCCTTACGATGACCGGATCCGGGTACTGGGATGCGGCGATGGTGGCGATGCCCCGGGCCAGATGATCGATGAAGTAGGACTCCCGGTCGTCAAAGCCGGCAGTCGCCTCCTCGATCCGTTCCCGGACCTCCTCGTCTTCCACCTGGTCCAAGCGGGTCAGGGCCAGGGGATGGATCTGGATCACATTGTTGATGAGATACTCCATCCGCGCCAACCCCACCCCCTGCACCGGGAGATTGTGCCAGCGCATGGCTCCCTGGGGCGCGGCGATGTTGATGAGGATCCGGGTGTCCGTCTCGGGCACGTCATCCAGATCCACCTCCTGCTCCTCGTACTCGAGGATCCCCTCGTAGACGTAACCCTCATCTCCTTCCGCACAGGAGACCGTGACCTCCTGCCCGTCCTCCAGGGTGTCCGTGGCCCCCTCGGCGCCCACGATGGCGGGAATTCCCAGCTCCCGGCTCACGATGGCGGCGTGGGAGGTTCGCCCGCCCAACTCCGTGACGATGGCGCCCGCCTTCTTCATGATGGGAACCCAGTCCGGATCGGTCATCTTCGTGACCAGAACGGCTCCGTCCTCGAAGCGGTCGATCTCGGCGGCGCTGTCGATGACCAGGGCCGGACCCGTGCCGATGCCGGCTCCGATGCTGAGACCCGTGACCAGCCGGTCTCCCTTCTCCTTCAGCCGGTAGGTCTGGATCCGGGCCCCGGTCTTCTGGGAATGCACCGTCTCGGGGCGAGCCTGGACGATGTAGATCTTCCCGTCCTGACCATCCTTCGCCCACTCGATGTCCTGGGGATTGCCGTAATGCTCCTCGATGACGGCTCCCCACCGGGCCAGTTGGATGATCTCGTCATTGGAGAGCACGAATGAACGACGCTCCTCTTCCGAGGCATCCACATTCTTCGTGGGCTCGTCGCCGCCATCGGCGTAGACCACTTTCTTCTCCTTGCTTCCCCGAACCTTCCGGATGATGGGATCCAGTCCGTCCTCATCGAGGAAGGGTTTGAAGACCGTGTACTGGTCCGGGTTGACCGTGCCCTGTACCACGTTCTCGCCCAGGCCCCAGGCCGCATTGATGAGGACCGCGTCGGGGAATCCGGAATCCGTCTCCAGGGTGAAGAGCACGCCGGCACCGGACAGATCTGAGCGGACCATC
>SKJY01000132.1 GCA_007121775.1 Gemmatimonadota bacterium | reverse complement strand
CTGGATCTCTCCGCCATGCGGGAGGCGGAGGCAGTGGCTCAGGAGATGGCACGCGCCGTTCCCGGAGCCGAGGTCGGGGCCGACGGGTGAGCCTCCTCCCACCTCCGGAGCCCGGTGGGGGTGTGGCGGCGCTCCGCCGGTATCTGGATGAGGCCGGCTTTGCCGCCAAGGGGGTGACGGAGCGGCTGGGGCTCCAGTCCATCTTCGATTTCCGCACTCTGCGCGGGAGGCGAGAGGACATGGCCCCACCCGGGCAGCGCCCTGCCTCCCGGCCTTCTGGAGATGGCCTGGCCTCCGAGCCTTCCGGAGATGGCCCTGCCGGCCAGCCTCCGACAGATCGCCTGGCCCTCCTCATCCACCTCTTCATGGACGGAGAGGTGGTACTCCGGGAGCAGGCGGCGGAGATCCTGGGGAAGGAGGGGATGGGACTCCTTGAGGCCAACGGACTCCTCACGGGGCATCCTCATGATCCCGGCGCCGTGGCCGCAGCCGCCCTCCTCTACCCGGTGGGCCCCATCCTCATCGCCTCGGATGTTAATGAGCAGGCTCCCGGGGCGTCCCCCGACGGTGGAGTCCTCCACCCCGACTCAGTCTATCCGGCCCTCACCGACGCTGCTCGCGGATTTCTGCGGGATCTGCCGGACCCCCGGAGCATCTCGCCCGAGGCCCGGGTCCTGGATCTCTGCGCCGGGACGGGCGTGGCCGGGCTCCTCCTGGCCCCCCGGGCCCTGGAGGTGGTGATGGCGGATCTCACCGAGCGCTGCGCCCGCTTCGCCCACTTCAACGCCGCCCTGAACGGGATGGAGAATGTCCGGGTAGCCCGGGGCGACCTGTGGGAGGCGGTGGGAGGGGAGCGGTTCGACCTGGTGGTGGCCCACCCGCCCTACCGCCCCGCCTCCAACGACCGGTACATCTTCCGGGACGCCGGACCCGACGGAGAACGGCTGTTGAGGGGTGTGGTGTCAGGCGCCCCCGCCCACCTGAACCCCGGCGGGCTCCTGTACGTGCGGGGTACGGCGGTGGACCGGGAGGGCGCTCCGGTGGAGGCCCGCCTCAGGGGACTCCTTGGTGAGGCCCACGAGGAGTTCGACGTCTTCGCCGCCGTGTCCGCCGTCCACACTCCGGAGGCCTACCTGGCCAGGGCGGCTGAGGGACCGGTGGGGGAGGGATCGGCGGCGCCGGTGGGTGTCTCGGCCTTCGTCCACGGCTCCTTCCTGATCCAGCGCCGTGTGGAAGAGCGGACGGTGGCCACGGTCCGGCGGATCCGGTCACCCTCCGCCGACGGCCGTGCTCTGGCGTGGATGCGGCAGAGCGAGGTGGCGGCCCTCCGTCCCTTTGCCAGGAAGGAGATCCTCCGCCGGTCTCCCCGACTCCGGGATGGGGTGGAGGTAGAGGTCCGCTACCGTGTGGAGCAGGGGCAACTACGCAATCGGGGGTGCCGGGTCGGGGTGGATGCGCCGTTCCGGGTAGCGGTGGACCTTCCCGGAAGCGCTTCCCGCTTCCTCCCGCTCTTCAACGGGCGCCGCCGCACGCTGCGGGTTCTGGAGGAAGGGGTGAAGCAGGGTTCCATCCCGGCGGGCACGCCCCCGGAGGAGTTCGCCGGGTTGGTACAGGCCCTCCTCCTTGCGGGGATCCTGGAGGTGGAGGGGGCCGAACTCCCTCCGGCGGAGGGGTGATGGAGGCGGACATGGTGGGGAGGGGTGGATTGGAGGGTGCGCCTGGAGAACAGGGGCGGTGGGAGGGCGACGACCCCCTGGCCCGCACCGACGCGCCCGTGGAGGTGCGCTTGGAGGTGGAGGTGGAGGCGTCCCCGACTCGGGTCTGGGGGCTTCTGAGCCACCCGGGGCGATGGCGACTCTGGCACCCCGGAATCCGGGAGGCTGACCTGGAGGGCGAGCTGGAGCCCGGGTCCCGTATCCTCTGGAGGGCCGACGGGATGCGCATCTTCTCCCTGATCCGGGAGGTGGAGCCGGAGCAGCATCTTGGCTTCACTCTCCGTACCCTGGGCGGACGCGGGTACCTGCGCTGGTCTCTCGAGCCCCTGGCTCCCGGCCGGACTCTGGTGCGGAGTGAGGAGATCTGGGACGGGATCTCGGTGCGGCTCCTCCGCCGGACCCTTCGTCGCACCCTGGAGCGCTCCCGGATCCACGGGCTGGAGGGGCTCAAGGCCAGGGCCGAGACGGAGGGGGGCAGTGAGGGTGCCCGCAGTTCATCCGACTTCCCGGATCCGGGGAAGAGCTGACGTGGCCGAATCTCGCTGGCGGCGCCTCCGCTTCTCCCTGTACTCGCCCGTGTATGACATCCTGGTGGGGTTCAACCGGGTGCGGCGCCGGAGCATGGAGTGGGCCGAGCTTCAGCCCGGGGACCGGGTGCTGATCCCCGGCGCCGGCCCGGGTCGGGACCTGGACTTCCTTCCGCCGGGGGTGGAGGTGGTGACCGGCGACATCGCCGGCGGGATGCTCCGGCAACTCCGCAGCCGAGCCCGGCAGGTGGCAGACCGGACCGGGATGGAGATCCAGGTGCAGGAGATGGACGCTCAGGCCACCGGACTCCCTGACCGTTCCTTCGACGTGGTTTTTCTCCACCTGGTGGTGGCGGTGGTGGGAGATGGCCGGGCCTGCATGGAAGAGTCGGTTCGTGTTCTCCGCCCAGGCGGCCGCCTGGTGGTCTTCGACAAGTTCGCGCCGGAGGGGCGACGGTCGTCGCTTCTTCGCCGCCTGGTCAACCCCATCTCCCAGATTCTGTTCACCTCCCTGGACCGTCGTCTGGGCGAGCTGGCGGACGGCCTCCCCCTGACGCTGGTGCGGCGGGAACCGGCGGCGCTGGGGGGCTTCATGGAGCTTGCGCTCTTCCGCCGGGCCGGGTGAGGCGGGAACTTCCCCCGGGCTCCGGGCGTTTTCTTCCCCAGGGCGGCGGACGTGCCAGGGCGGCCCATGGTGAGTCCTGGTGGTGTCCCTCGCCCCCCACCCTCCACCCTTCCTCCCACTCCCCGGGTTCTACCGTTGGCACGAGTCGAACTGGCGGTCATCGACGATTCCCCCGCAGTGGGGCTGCAGGCGCTGGACGAGCTCTGGTTCCAGGTATCGGGCACCGTCTGCAACCTGCGCTGCCGGCACTGCTTCATCTCCTGTGCCCCGGACAACCACTCCCACTGGTTCATGACCCGGGAGCAGGTCCGACGGGCGCTGGACGATTCGGTGGCGCTGGGGGTGAAGGAGTACTACTTCACCGGTGGCGAGCCCTTCATGAACCGGGAGATGGAAGAGATCCTGGCCGACACCCTGGAGCTGGGACCCGCCACCGTCCTCACCAACGCCACCCTCATTCTTCCCCGTCGGGCCCGCAAGCTGGCGGAGTTGGCGGCGTCATCGCCCTATTCGCTGGAGCTCCGGGTCTCGCTGGATGGGATCACCCGGGAGATGAACGATGCCATCCGGGGAGAGGGTGCCTTCGACCGGTGCCTGGAGGGGATCCGGAATCTGGTGGCGGAGGGGTTCCTACCCATCATCACCTGTATGCGGAGTTGGCCCGAGGAGGAGACGGTCCGGTACCTGGAGGGGTTCCGGAAACTCCTGGCAGGGGTGGGCTATCACCGTCCCCGGATCAAGATCCTCCCACCGCTCCTCATGGGCGAGGAGGCTCGCCGGACACGGGGATATGAAGATACCGAGCGGGTGACACGCCGGATGATGGACGGGTTCGACGCGTCCCAACTCCTCTGCAGCCGGGCCCGCCTGGTGACGGCTACCGGGGTGCAGGCGTGCCCCATTCTCCTGGAGTCGCCCTCGGCTCGGGTGGGCGATACCCTGGAAGAGGCGGCCCGGACCCCGGCGCGGTTGAAGGAGTCGGCCTGCTTCACCTGCTATCTCTCCGGCGCCATCTGCTCCAACACCGGGAGTGGGGTGGGAGGAGAGCTGTGACAGGGATGGCAGAACGGTCCCTGGCCGGCCGGGAGCGCGTCCGGGGAGCCCGGGTCGTCACCGGTACCACCGACGAGGGCGGAGACGGGGTCATGGGTTCGGGACCGGACCCTGCCGCCTCCCTTCTCCGGCCCGACGGTACCGCGCCCACTCGTGTGGCTGCCTTCGGTGGGATCTATTCCAACCATCGGGCGCTCCGGGCCGCACTGGCCGACGCCCGGAGCCGGGGGGCGGAGGCCATGATCTGCCTCGGAGATCTCGGAGCCTTCGGACCCAACCCGGACCGGACGGTGGAGATCCTGCGCCGGGAGGGGATCCCGGTGGTGCGGGGAAACTACGACGACTCCATCGCTCGGGGGCTGGATGACTGCCAGTGCGGCTATACCGACCCCCGGGACAACCACTACGCCCGGATCTCCTACGACTACACCCTGGCCAACACCTCCATGGAGAATCGCCGGTGGATGGCCGGATTCCCTGGAGAGATCCGCTTCCCCCTCGGGCATCTGGAGGTCCACGCCTTCCACGGGAGTCCCCGGCGGATGAACGAATTCCTCTGGGAGACCACGACCCCCAGCCACTTTCTCCGGGGGCTGGCGGACCGCTCCGGCGCCCATATCCTCCTGGGGACCCACACCGGCATCCACTGGCAGCGGGAGCTGGGCGATGGCCGCCGGTATGTGAATGCGGGAGCCCTGGGGCGCCCCGCCAACGATGGGCGTCGGGAGGTCTGGTACGCCCTCCTCACGGTGGATCCCCAGGGGAGTCCGGCCCCCGATCGGAGCAATGGACGCAAAGGGGCGAGCGGGATCACGGTGGAGTTCATCCCGGTGAGCTACCCGGTGGACCTCCTGGCCGACGAGATGCGGGACGAGGGGCTTCCGGAGGAGTTCATCGAGACCATTCGCACCGGGTGGTGGACTACCTGTCTGGAGGTTCTCCCCGGGAAGGAGCGGGCCCGAGGCCGCTGGTAGGTCGGACCGGGGTCCAGCGAGGTCCGACCCCCAGCTTGGTTGTACCACTTGGGACATTGCGCTCCCGCCTCCACCCCCCGAAGTTCTCCACCATGCGGATTGCCTACATGAACGGCTCCCGCCTTCGCAGGGCCATCCTGGCCGGATGCGACCACGTGGAGGCCCAGCGGCGGGAGCTGAACCGGATCAATGTCTTCCCGGTCCCGGACGGGGATACGGGCACCAATCTCGCCCTCACCGTCCGGGCCATCCGGGACCATCTTCGCCGTGCGCCCCGGTCGGACCTGGCCGGTGTGGCCCGGGAGGCGGCCGAGGCGTCCATCATGGGGGCCCGGGGCAATTCGGGCATGATGCTCTCCCACTTTCTTCTGGGCTTCGCCGAGGCGGTGGAGGGAGAGAGCCGTCTGGACACTGCCGGCTTCACCAGCGCCATGGAGGCCGGGGTCACCGGGCTCTACCAGGCCATGGAGAACCCGGTGGAGGGCACCATCCTCACCGTCATGCGAGAGACGGTGGAACGGGCCCGGGATCTGGATGAACCCGATTTCCTTCCCTACCTGAATACCATCCTGGATGAGGCCAAGGCCTCTCTGGAGCGGACTCCGGATCTGCTGCCGTCACTGCGGGAGGCGGGGGTGGTGGATGCCGGTGGCAAGGGCTTCGTCCACCTTTTGGAGGGGGTGACGGTTCTGGTTACCACCGGGAAGGTGGGGCTTGCCGAGGGCGCAACGGACGGTGGGGCCGGAGCCGGGTCGGGCACTGCCGCCTCATCCGCCCCTGGGGTGGGCCAGGGGGATGTCCTCACCGCCGCGGCGCACCGGGCCGAAGCTGAGCCGGATTCCCAATACCGCTACTGCACCGAGGGGCTGGTCCGGGGTGACGGCCTCCCCTCCTCCCAGGCGGTCCGTGAGGTCCTCCGGGAGAAGGGAGATTCGCTGGTGGTGGTGCGGTCGGGAGGGCTCCTCAAGGTCCACATCCACACCGACGATCCGGACGACGTCTTCCAGTACCTGCGGACGCTTGGGCGCCTGGACACCCATAAGGCCGAGGACATGCAGGTGCAGCAGGCTGTGCTGGCGCGGCACGGCGTCGGAGGGGCGGCCCGGCGCCCGGTGGCGCTGGTGACGGAGAGCGCCAACGACCTGCCGGAGTCGGTGATCCGGGCCCACGGGATCCACGTGGTGCCCCTCCTCCTATTGGAGGGAGAGAAGGTGCTGCGAGACGGGGTGGACATCTCCGCTGAGGAGTTCCACGCTCGCATGGACGCCGGTGGAGAGCTTCCCACTACCTCCCAGCCTTCGCCGGCTGATTTCCTCACCGCCTTCGCCCAGGCCGGAGAGGAGGGGGACGAGATCCTCTATCTGGGTCTGAGCTCGGCCCTCTCCGGAACCTACGCCTCCGCCGACGCCGCTGCCGGACGGATGGAGGAGCTGGACGATCCCCGACCGCTCCATCGCATCGACACCCGGGGGGCCTCCATTCTACAGGGGCTCCTGGTGCTCCGGGCGGCGGAGTTGGCGGAACTCGGTGTGCCGCCCACCGCTATTGTCCGTGAGATCCGTCGGCTACGCGGTCACTCGGGGATGCTCTTCACCGTGGATACCCTGGAGCGCCTCCTGGCCTCAGGTCGGGTGAGTCGGGGGAAGGCCTTCTTTGCTCGCCTCCTGGATGTGAAGCCGATCCTTGAGCTCTCCGCCGAAGGACGGGTCGAACCAGTGGGGAAGGCTCGCGGACGGGACAAGGTCCTTTCTGCCGCGCTGGAGGTGTTGGCCCAGCGGGTGCCGCCTGGCACGTCCGGTGTCCGCTTCGGGATCGTCCATGTGGGGTGCCCCGAGGTGATTCCCGGGGTGCGGGCCGAACTGGAGGCCCGCTACGAGCCCGACGAGATCCTGGAGGGACCGGCCACCGCCGTCCTGGCCACGCACCTGGGACCAGGTGCATGGGGGATTGGTTGGTCGGTGGATGACGGGAGCGGGGCCGCCGAACTCTTCCGGGAGTAGTCATCGGTGAGCCCTGTGGTGGAGGCGGATGGCTGGGCGCTGGCCGCCTTCCTGGGATACCTGATCCTCCTGGTGGGGATCGGCGCGTGGTCGGCCCGCTTCTCGTCCCGGGGGATCGGGAATTTCTTCGTGGGCGGCCGGGTCATGAACCGGTGGGTGGTGGCCCTGTCCGCCGTGGTATCGGGCCGGAGCGCCTGGCTTCTCCTGGGTGTGACCGGGATGGCCTGGCAGATGGGTGCTTCGGCTCTCTGGGCCGTGGTGGGATACACGGCGGCGGAGTTCTTCCTCTTCCTCTACTTTGCCCCCCGCCTGCGCCGGTTCGCCGGGGACCGGGATTGCGTCACCATCACCGACTTCCTGGCGGAGCGCTTCCAGGATCGTAACGGCCTCCTCCGGATCTGCCTGGCGGTGGTCCTCATGGTGTTCATGGCGGCGTACGTCTCGGCCCAGTTCGTGGGCGGTGGGAAGGCCATGGGCGCCAGCTTCGGCCTGGACCCTCAGGTGGGCATCCTGCTCACCGCCCTCATCGTGCTCCTCTACACCACGGTGGGCGGATTCCTGGCGGTGAGCCTCACCGACACGCTGCAGGCCGCCTTCATGGTGGTGGCGCTGGTGGCGATCCCCCTTCTGGCTCTGTCAGGCCTGGGCGGGTGGGGCGTCGTGCAGGCCGAACTCACCGCCTGGGAACCCACCTTCCTGGACGCCCTCTCCCTGGGGGGCGGTGCACTCTTCGGCCTGGTGGCCATCGGGCTCGGTTCACCGGGAAACCCGCACATCCTGGTCCGCTACATGTCCATCCGGGACGCCGCCGATCTCCGCTTCGCCGCCTGGACCGGAACGGCTGCCAATGTGATCATGGGCGCCGGCGCCGTAGCCATCGGGCTGGTGGGGCGGGCCTGGGTACCGGAGTTGGAGATGCTCCCGGGGCAGGATACGGAGAACCTCTACCCCTTCCTAGCCCAGGAACTCCTGCCGCCGGTCCTTTTCGGCATGGTGGTGGCCTCCATCTTCGCCGCCATCATGTCCACCGCCGATTCCCAACTCCTGGTTGGAGCCTCGGCGTTGGTGCGGGACATCTACGAGAAGGTGATGCGCAAGGGAGAGGAGATCCCCGACAGGCTCCTGGTGGTCCTGTCACGGGCGGTGGTGGCGCTCATGGTGGTGGGTGCGGTGGCGCTGGGGTGGGCGGCGGAGGACCTGGTCTTCTGGCTTGTCCTCTTCGCCTGGGCCGGGCTGGGCGCGGCGCTGGGCCCGCCAATGATCCTGGCCCTCTACTGGCGGGGAGCCACCCGGGCCGGGGTGCTGGCAGGGGTGGCCACAGGGGCCGTCACCACCGTGGTCTGGTACCTGACACCGGCCCTGAACGATCTCATGTACGAACTGATTCCGGCCTTCTTTCTGGCAGGTCTGGTGACGGTGGTGGTGAGCCGGTTCACCACGCCCCCTACCGAGGTGGAGCGGGACTTCCAGGTCATGGAAGGATTTCGCCCACCGCCACCACCGCGTCCTCCGGAACGAGGTGGAGGTCGTCCTCCACCAGGTGGGCGGCCCGGGCCAGAACGATGACCATGGTGCCGGGCAGGAGTTCTTCCTCGGCGCCGGCCACCGGATCCAGGTCAAGGGGAGCGTGGGTCACCACCTGACCCCGGCGAAGAGCCGGATCGGCACAGGTGCCCACCAGGCGCACAGTCACCCAGCCTGGGCGGGGCGTCCACGACATGTTCTTGGAGGTTCTGATCCGGGTTTCTCTCACGCTCATGGGGGCCGGGGGCTGGAGGAAGGCGCCGCGCCTCAGGCGCTGAATTCCCGTGGTACGCCGGTTGGGGGAGGGCCGTTCCCTCCGCCGGTTCGGTCGTCGGGTTCGCAGACCATCGTGCCACCGAATCCGGTGGGGCCCCCGTTCCCAGGGGGCGGCTGAGGGGCGTCTGCCAGATGTGAGGTGGGGATCCCCCTCAGGCACCCTCCAGGGAGAGGCGGCCTTCCACCAGAAGATCCATGGTGGCTTGTTGGGCCGCGGAGGGGGCGGGGGGGAGTACCACGGGGATGGCGCGGTGCCGTGGGTCGTCCGGGAGATGGAGAACCAGGGTGTTCCACTCGGGAGATCCCTCCAGAGGCGTGGCGGTGCCCTGGGTGTCCACCACCATGGGGCGGCCGGGGTGGAGGGTCGCCGCCAGTTCGACGCCGAACTCGAGCCAAAGGCTCAAGGGATCTCCCTCTCCCCGCCCCAGCGGTTCGATGACGCCGCTCCGCCAGCGGGACACGAGGCGAGGATAGGCTGCCTCGTCCTGCCCCTTCAGCTCCCGGAGCAGGGCTCGGCAGGCATCTCTCGGGTCCCGGGCCCCGGTTTCAGTGAGGGCTGCCTGCAGCCGTTCATCGGCCCGGGCGGTCAGATCGTCGCTCATGGATCTCCTTCGCTCTTCCCCTTGGGGGTGACGGTTTCATAAGTTCCCGGTTCAGGGGGCGAAGGGTGGTGCGGCCATGCCATTCCCGTCGCCCCGGCCCGGAGTGGCGCAGGCCGCTGGAGAGGCGTGCGTCCTGGGGCTCCCTGTCGTCTCTCGGTCCCGGAGGATCCCATGTCACCCCTCGAGCCCTTCACGCCCCCACTCCTGAACGCTGAATTCCCCGGCTCCACCACCTCCGGGTCGTTCGTCCCCATGGACCCCCAGGGCAACCCCCTCATCCGGGACGATCAGTTCCTGGATCTGGGATGGGAGATGTTCGGTGAGCTTTGCCGGGCCCTGGCCATGCGGGTCTCCCGGGAGTACGACCCGGAGATGGTGGTGGGAATTGCCCGGGCCGGCGTGATCCCGGGAGCCATCCTGGCTTCTCTTCTCAGCATCGACTTCTACTCCATGAAGATCTCCCGCCGGGAGGGCGGCACCCAGGTCCGGGACCGTCCAGCGGTGCTGTCGGCGGCGCCGGAGCAGGCCCGGGGGAAGCGGGTGGTCCTGGTGGATGAGGTCTGCACCTCGGGAGACACCCTTCGCCTGGGCCTGGCAGCGCTCCGGGATGTGCATGCAGCGGAGATCCGGACCGCAACCACCTTCAAGCGCCCTCGGGGCCATCAGCCCGACTTCTTCGCCCTGGAGACGGATCAGACCATCATCTTCCCCTGGGACCGCAAGGTCTTCGACGGAGAGGAGTGGGTGGTGAATCCCCGTTACGCCGGGGCCATCGACGACTGAGGTCCGCAGGGTCACGTGCCGGCGCAGGATATGGCCGGCACGGGCCTCCACCTCTGCACCACCGCCACCTCTGCACCACAGCCACCTCTGCACCATCGCTTCCCGGATCCCAAGGGCTCGTCAGGCGACTCGGCTGCTCAGCTGCCCTGCATGGAGTCCAGGAACTCGGGGTTGGTCTTGGTTCTGCGCATGCGGTCCATGAGGAATTCGATGGCCTCGGCTCCGGGCATGTCCGAGAGGAAGTTCCGGAGGAGGTAGACCCGGTTCAACTCGGTCTCCGTCAGAAGGAGTTCTTCCTTCCGAGTGCCGGACCGGTTGATGTCGATGGCCGGGAAGATCCGCTTGTCGGCGATGTGGCGGTCCAGGACCAGCTCCATATTCCCGGTCCCCTTGAACTCCTCGAAGATGACCTCGTCCATCCGGCTCCCCGTCTCCACCAGGGCGCTGGCGATGATGGTGAGGGAGCCTCCCTCCTCGATGTTTCGCGCCGCCCCGAAGAAGCGTTTCGGTTTGTGGAGCGCATTGGCGTCCACGCCACCGGAGAGGATCTTCCCCGAATGGGGGACGGTGACGTTGTAGGCCCGAGCCAGTCGGGTGATGGAATCCAGGAGGATCACCACGTCCTTGCCCTGCTCCACCAGCCGCTTTGCCTTGTCCAGGACCATCTCGGCCACCTGGGTGTGACGCTCGGCAGGTTCGTCGAAGGTGGACGAGATCACCTCGCCGTCCACGTGCTCCTCCATGTCGGTCACCTCCTCGGGGCGCTCATCGATGAGGAGCACGATGAGGTAGACCTCAGGGTGGTTCTCGGTGATGGAATTGGCGATCTGCTGGAGGAGCGTCGTCTTCCCTGCCTTGGGGGGAGAGACGATGAGCCCTCGCTGCCCTTTCCCGATGGGGGCGATGAGGTCCATGACCCGCATGGAAATGCTCCCGCCCTCCCGCTCCAGGCGGAGCCTGGACTCGGGATAGCGGGGTTTCAGGTTGTCGAAGGCGATGCGATGCTTGGATTTCTCAGGCTCGTCCAGGTTGACCTGTTCCACCTTCAAAAGGGCAAGGTAGCGCTCGCCGTCCTTTGGCGGACGAACCTGTCCAAGGATGGTATCTCCGGTGCGGAGGTCGAACCGTTTGATCTGGGACGGGGAAACGTAGATGTCGTCGGGCCCGTACAGGTAGTTCCAATCCGGCGACCTGAGGAAGCCGTATCCCTCCGGCAGCACCTCCAGGACCCCCTCTCCCCGGAGCACCACATCCGTGTCCAGAAGGTTCTGCTCGATCCGGAAGATCAAGTCCTGCTTGCGGAGGCCCGAGTGGTTCTGGATGTTCAACTCGTCAGCCAGCTCGTGGAGCTCGGCCACATTCTTCTTCTTCAAATCAGCGATGTCCACGAATGTCTCCAGATGGTCTGGGCCCGGCAGGTGGGAGGGGTGCGAACAGGAGGATGAACGGTCGAGTCCGGCCGACCGGATCTGTGGAGGAGCAGCACGGAGGCTGGGGAAATCGGGGAAGTGGGGCGACTGGAATCTGGTGCGGAGGAGGCCGCAGGACGCCCGTGGGTGAAGAATTTCGGGCATAGTAATGAGCGGTCCGGAGCCGGTCAAGGGGCCGGCCTGGGAGCTCCCTCTTGGCATCGGGCTCCTGGCGCTGACCCTTCTCTCGACCCTCACGGCCGGGGCCCTCCTGGCCGGCGTCGATCCTTTCGGCATCAAGTTCCGTACCGTTGCGGGCATCCCCTTCTGGTGGCCCACGGAGTTCTCGGCGTCGGGACTCGTCCAAGGCGTCCCCTTCGCCCTCCCCTTCGTAGGGATCCTCTATGCCCATGAGTGGGGACACCGATGGGCGGCGCGACGTCACGGGATCGTGGCGGGAGTCCCCCTCCTCATTCCCTTTCCACCGCACGTTTCAGTTGTGGGCACCCTGGGCGGTCTGGTGAGGCTCCATACCGCCATCCCCCACCGCAGGGCGCTCCTGGATGTGGGGCTCTCGGGGCCTCTCATCTCCCTGGTCCTCTCCGTGATCTGCCTGGCCGCGGGCCTTCTCCTATCGACTGGAGCGGAGGTTCCTGCTCGGGAGGGCCTCCCCTTCCTGATCCTCTTTCAGGGTATCCCCATCCGCCTGGGTGAGCCCCTTCTGGTGCAGGGGTTGATGGTCATACTGCCGATTTCGGCTGAGGGAGCCGCCCTTCACCTTCACCCGCTGGCCTTCGCCGGCTGGGTGGGATTGGTCCTCACCTTCCTGAACCTCCTTCCCCTGGGCCAACTGGATGGAGGTCAGATCCTCTACGCCCTACATCCCGGACGCCAGCGGTGGTGGTCACGTGCCACGGTTGGGGTCTTCCTGATCCTGGGATTCATGTGGCCCGGATGGTGGGCCTGGGGGGTCATCAGCTTCCTCATGGGGCGGAATCGCGCCATACCCCTGGAGGCCATGCCGGCGGAGCCGGCGCCCTCGGGGTGGCGTCGGGTGGTGGCTTGGCTCGTCATGGGCAGCCTGGTCCTCCTCCTCCCACCGATTCCCGTCTCGTTCTGAGTGGGATCAGCGCCCTGGAGGTGTCGCGGTACTCCCGTCCACCGGGTGCGTGGGACCCTGAGCCGCTGGACCTGTGCACACGAGTTGACATGATGGGGTGCGCTGGAAACATTGCGCCAAGTGCGCAGTGGAGGGGATCACCTTGGGAGGGGAGGGCTTGGGTTCGTGGCACGACACAACCGGGAGGGAGAGGGTACCGACCAAAGAGGGTTCAACTACACCATCAACTATCCGCCCGACTGGCTCCGCCACGTGAAGGTGGGACGCTCCCTACCGTCCGGGCGGCAATCCACCATGATCCTCTTCCGTAACCCGGCCCGCCACAGGATGCGTTCTCCCGGAGACCGGATCCGGACTCGGATCCAGTGCCCGGACCAGGGGGTGGATCTGGAGGTGGTCCTCCACGACCCCGATGGCCGGACACGCCGAGCCCAGGTGTCGTGTTGGGTCCCGAACCCGGATGGTCCCGGGGAGGAGGAGGTGGTCTTCACCTTGGAGAACGGTCTTCCGCCTGCGCCCTGATCCAACACCCTGACTATCTCCCCGGTGCCTGGCATGGAGGGGGAGGTGGGGGACGGGGCGCGGCACCCACCCAGGTCCTCGGCTGGCGTCCCCAAGGGGGCTCTTGGTATCTTCCCTCTCTCGGAGTCCGGAACCCACCCCGGACCGAGTCCCCGTTTTCCACCCCCCGGCTCACCCCACCCGGTCCCTCCCATGCAGCTTCTTCTGAAGCCATTTGCCCTACTTGGTCGGGGCGGCATGACCCTCGCCGCCGGGGTCGGGCAGTGGGGGCGGCTCACCGCCGAAACGGTTCAGGCCGCCCGGCATGTGGATGTGTGGTTGCGGCTCCTCATTCCCCAGATGGCCCGGGTAGGGGTGGATTCGGTTCCCATTGCCCTCTTCATCGCCCTCTTCACCGGGATCGTTCTCGCCCTGCAGGCGTCTTACACCTTCACCGGCGCCATTCCCCTCTACTTCGTGGGGGTGCTGGTGGGGAAGACCATGATGCTGGAGTTGGGGCCCGTCCTGACCGGACTCGCCCTGTCAGGCCGGGTGGGCGCCAACATCGCCGCCGAGATCGGGACCATGCGGGTGACCGAGCAGATCGATGCTCTGGAGACGCTGGCCTACCCACCCATAGCCTATCTGGTTGTCCCTCGTGTACTTGCGGGAATCATCATGGTTCCGGTGGTGACGGCGCTGGCCATCGGGGTGGGGATCGTCGCCGGGTGGATCACCGCCATCCAGCTCCTGGACATGAGTTCGGCCGACTTCGTCAACGGCCTCACCCTCTTCTTCCTCCCCTTCGATGTCACCTTCGCCATGATCAAGGCGACCAGCTTCGGCTTCATCATCACCTCCATCGGGTGCTTCTTCGGGTTCAATACCCAGGGGGGGGCCGAGGGTGTTGGGCACTCCACTACCCGGGCCGTGGTGGTGAGCAGTATGGCCATCCTGGTCTTGGACGCCTTCTGGGCCTTGGTGCTCCTCTGACGCCGGGGACGAGGATGTCATGGGGATCGTGATTCGGGACCTGCACAAGTCGTTCGGGCCGAAGGTGGTCTTGGACGGGTTCTCGGTAGAGGCCCGGGATGGGGAGACGCTTGTGATCCTGGGAGGGTCCGGGTCCGGGAAATCCGTGACCCTGAAGCATGTGGTGGGGCTACTCACTCCCGACTCGGGGGAGGTGGAGGTGGATGGGCAGATCGTCTCGACGCTGGCCCGGGAGGAACTCTTCGAACTGCGCCGCAAGGTGGGGTATGTATTCCAGTTCGCAGCGCTCTTCGACTCCATGACCCTGGCCGAGAATGTGGCCATGGGGCTGCGGCGGAAGTCGGACATGGACCGAGAGGCCATCGCGGAGCGGGTGGAGGAGTGCCTCCGGCTGGTGGACCTGGATGGGTACGGAGAACGGACCCCGTCTGAGCTCTCCGGTGGACAGCGGAAGCGGGCCGGGATCGCCCGGGCCATCGCCACCAAGCCCCAGTATCTCCTCTACGACGAGCCCACCACGGGGCTGGATCCGGTGACACGGGCCATGATCGACCAGCTTATCCTTCGCATGAGCGATGAACTCGGCGTCACTGGCATCGTCATCACCCACGACATGGACAGCGCCTTCCGGGTAGCCGATCGATTCGCCATGCTCCACAATGGACGTTGCCGCTTCGAAGGGACGCCCGACGAGATCCGGGCCTGCGAGGATCCTGTGGTACGGGGATTCATCGAAGGTCGACCTGAACTGATGGAGAAGGAATCGTGAGCCGAGCCAAGGAAGCCCTGGTGGGTGTCGTCATCGTGGCGGCGGTGCTCCTTGTCACCTTTGGTACGCTCTGGCTCCAGGGAGTGAGCCTCCGGGCTGCCGAGACCGAGGTAACGGCGGCCTTCACCAGCGTGGGGCTGATCCGCCCCGGCAACAACGTCAAGTACCGGGGCGTGAGGATCGGCCGCATCCGGGAGATCGAGGTGGATCCGCAGGGCGAATTGGTACTGGTGCGGGCCCGGATCCAGGATGACATTCCCCTCCCCGAAGACGCGGTGGCCATCCTCTCACCTGAGTCCCTCTTCGGCGACTGGCAGATGGAGATCGCCCCCCGGGACCGCTTCCCGGCCTACCGGTACTCGGAGCCCCGGGAGGAGGATCACCTCCCGGGCTACTCCATTCCGGACATCTCTCAACTCACCGCCACCGCTGACCGGATTTCGGCCGACATCGAGATCCTCACCGAGCGGGTGGGGATCGCCTTCTCGGAAGAGACGGCGCGGAATGTGGCCTCCCTCATCGAGAACACGGAAGAGGTGACCCAGCGTCTCTCCCAGCTTATCTCCCAGCAGGCCGACGCCTTCGTGGGTGTGACCGGCGAGATCCAGGAGACCACCGCCGAGATCGGCGAGGCGGCAGTGGGACTCCGGGAGACTCTGGATCGGATCAATGCCACGCTGGCCCGTGAGGAGGTGGGCGAGGCACTGAATGACCTGCTGGCGGTGACATCCAACCTCAGGGCCTTCAGCGAGGGAGTGGAGGGGACCTCGGATCAGTTCCGCATGACCGCCGCCCGGGCCGACTCCACCCTCATGCGGGTGAGCAGCCTCCTGGCCACCGTGGAGGAGGGCGAGGGCACCCTGGGTATGCTCTTCCGAGATCCCGGAGTGGCCACAGAGATGGAAGGGGCGCTCCAGGAGCTCCAGCTCCTCCTGGAAGACGTCCGCCTGAATCCACGGCGCTACCTCCGACTCTCCATCTTCTGAGCCGCTCCTTCCCATGGTCCCGGATCCACCACCTCCCGCTCGCGAACACGGCCCGCCCGGGGCGTCGGACGCACCCGAGGTGGAGCGGAGCGCCGGTGGGGTCGTGGTGCGGGTGGTCCAGGGGTCGGCTCGGATCCTCCTGATCCGGGATCCCTACGATCGTTGGGGCCTTCCCAAGGGGCATCTCGAGGGCAATGAGGACGAGGCGGAGGCGGCCCTCCGGGAGGTCCATGAGGAGACAGGGCTGAGAGATCTCTCCCTGGGTCCCGATCTGGGGCGCATCGACTGGCACTTCCGCCTGCGCGGACGCCGCATCCACAAGTACTGCCGCTTCTACCTCATGTCTTCACCCCGGGGTGAAACCCGGCCACAGGTGGCGGAGGGGATCACCGAGTGTCGCTGGTTCTCCCTGACGGAGGCTGCTCGCCGGGTGGACTATGAGAACGCCAGGGGGATCCTGGAAAAGGCGGCACGCCGGATCCGGATCCCGGAAAGGTTGGGAGTTCCTCCCTGGCGGGAGGGCGCGCGTTGAAGCGGGACGACCAGGTTCTGGCCTGGACCGCCGCCGCAGCCGGCGTTGTGCTGCTCACCTTCCTCCTCCTGGCGCTCCGGGAGGTGCTGAACCCACCCCTTCTCTTCCTGGGACTGGTGGGCGTGCTGTTGCCCCTTCGCCGGACGCCCTTCTTCACCTTCGTGGTGGCCACCACGGGGTTTCTGGTCCTCTTCTGGCTCTTCCGGGAGTTGGGCTTCCTTTTGGCACCCTTCGCCCTGGCGCTGGTGGTGGCCTATATCCTCAACCCGGCTGTGGGGTGGATGGCTGGCCTGCGCCCCCTGGCCCGGTTCGCCGGCCCGGACGGGACGGGACGCTTCGGACG
>SKJY01000363.1 GCA_007121775.1 Gemmatimonadota bacterium | reverse complement strand
GTCATGGCGCTGGCGAATCGACGAGCCTGCTCATCATTGAGTCCTTCAAAGATGGCGAGTTCACCGATGCTGGCGGCGATCCGTGGAAGGACGGCGCGGGTCCGGAAATTCCCCATGACTTCCTCGAAGATGGGACGTACCTCCGGTTCCAGGTGGACTTCCCCCAGGGTGGGCGGCACCAGAAGGCGCACCATCTTAACCACATCGAGCCGCTCCACCTCGTGGAAGACCATGGCGGGGATATAGGCACCGGGGAGAAAGCCCAACTCCAGAAGCGTCCGCTGCAGACGCGTCCCGTGGGCACTCACCTCCACTTCGATGTACTCGACCCCAAGCTCTCGCGCCCGCTCCAGGAGGGATTGAAAGAGGAAGCGGACCGAGGCATCGGAGGCGGCAATGAGTTCGAAGATCTGGATGTTCCTCTCACCGTCGTCGTGGAGGAAGCCCAGGGCTCCGGCGATGGCGTCGCGGGGAGCGCCTGGCCGCCGTGCCACCAGGAACGATGCCTGACGAGCAGTCAGCTTGAAAAAGCCGTAGTGCAGACGCATGGGACCGAAGACGTCGCGCTCGCGGACCCTCCCCCGGGCGATTCGAAGAAGGTCCGGCATCCGCTCCGATTCGAAGGCTGAGACCCGGAAATCGTCGTCCCATGGGTGCGGGGAGATGGACTCATCCACGATCACATCCGAGGCCAGAGCCACATTGTTCATGGCCAGGTGGGCCAGGGGCGCCACTACAGGCACCACCCGAGGATGATTGCGGCGGAGGTCCAGGGCCGGGCTGAAGTGGCGGGCGAAGGTGGCGATGCTCTCCCGCTTGGAGAAGCGGTGCTTCAGGGGAAGGAAGCCCACCGGGGCGCATCTCAACTTCAGTGCCATCTTCTGGGTGTAGGGTTGCGCCGTTCGGTTGTCGATGATGGCCACATGGAGCCGGTCCTGGACGGACTCGAGCCGATAACGCATGAGAGCCGTGCCAACCCCTCGGCCTCGGGCATCGGGATGGACCACGAGGCGGCCCAGTTCTCCCACCAGGTCCGAATGGGCACCGATGTCCATATCCACCGACCCGGTGCCCACCACCTGCCCGGTGATCACATCTTCGGCAACCGCCACCACCATCCGGTCCCCGTAGATGGAGCGCTTCAGCCACTCGCGGTCGTAGAAGTCCCGGTAGGCATAGTCGGAACCGTAGGCGAGCCGGAACATCTCCTGGATCCGGTCGATGTCTTCTTCCCGTGCCAATCTGGTCCGGATCCCCGTCATATCCCCCTCCCTACGGCCTGATTTCCCCGGTCCTGCATCGGAGCCCCCCTCCGTCACGGCGCCGGGCCTTGCCTACCCCTCCTTCAGGATGGGGGCTACCGGCCTCAGGGGCAAACCGGAGGGATTGGTGGTTCAGGGGTGGGGGCACGCTTCCGATACCTGACGCATTCCCAACGGCTCCGGGGGGTTCAGCCCCCCGACCCCTCCGAAGGAGCAAGCCCCTGGGGCTCACGGGAGAATGATTCCCACCTCCTGGTTGGGAAGAGTCCATTGCTCCGGACCCCCAAAGTCGTCGGAACAAGACATTCGCCTTAAGCTGCCGTCAGGCCAGGATCGCCCATGAACCCCGAGACTCCCAATCCGTTACTCCGAAGAAGGGATGAAGCATCGACCCCGCCCGTCACGCGCCGAGGGGCAGGTTCCCTCCGCTTCGCTCCACTCGTCCTGGTGGGTGCTCTCCTCCTGGGGATTGGCGCCTGTAGCGATATCACCGAACCGGAGGACGCGGAGCCCGAACTCCAGAACGTCATCCCCACCATCATTGTGGAGGGTGGAACGGTGGCGCTCCGGCCCGGCACACCGGACGGGGATCCCTCCGCTCCTCAGGCCATACTCCAGAGTCCAGGTTCTTCCATCATTCCCGGTGGAGGATACAGGTACGTGGTCGGTGCATCAGCGCCATTCTCCGAGATCTATCTGACCGTGGAGGGTGAGGCCGGCTACTATCTCATGTCGCTTGGGTCTCCCACCACCAGCGCCGAGGTGATCCTGACGGTGGATGAACTCCTGGAGGAGTTCGGATACACCTTCAGCTTCGCCGTGGGGAGTGGAGGCGGCGCCGGTGCTGCTGCAGGCCACACCGTGGAGGTGGTGTCGGTGGGAACGGGGGACATCCAGGTCAGCGTATCCTGGGATGTGGCCAGCGATGTGGACCTCCACGTGGTGGATCCCTCAGGTGAGGAGATCTACTATGCCAACCGGAGCTCTGCGTCCGGCGGAGAGTTGGACCTGGATTCCAACGCCGGGTGCGGCGGACGGGATGTCCGCAACGAGAACATCACCTGGGCCGACGGGACGGCGCCTAGGGGAGAGTACACGGTAAGGGTGAACTACTGGTCCGCCTGCGGGGTGGAGCGGACGAACTACGTGGTCACGGTCAGGGTTCGGGGGCAGGCCACTCGTACCTTCACCGGGTCCTTCACCGGGTCCGGAAACGCAGGGGGCTTGGGGGCGGGCGAGGTCATCACCACCTTCACCTACTGAGTACTCCAGGATCACGCAGGGGCAAGGGCTCCGGGAGGAGGAGTGGCGGCAGCACCGTCGCTCCCTTTCCTGGGGCCCTTTCATTCCGGGGGTGCCCTTCTGATCGAGCCTTTAGCGAGCCTCCGTCCTGGCGGCGGCCAGCGAGGCCGCGAACACCAGGAGACCTCCCAGGCCCGCCACCAGCACGAGAACTGGCTCGTCATTCCACCGGTTCGCCGCCACTCCCGCCAGTGCCCAGGTAACGGCGCCTCCCAGCCATGGATTTCTCAGCCGAAGCGTGGCCAGGACCCCAGCCAGAGCTCCCACCCCCACCATGATGCCGGCCCATGCGGCGTCGGGTAGCCCCATTCCCTCCCACCGCCACGCCACAAGGAGTGCCGTGACGTTGGCGATGAGGGCCACCGAGATCCAGCCCAGATACACGCCGAAGGCGAAGCGCGCCGACCCAGGTGCGGGACCGCGCAACCCATCGGGAGCCCAGCCGGCCAGGCGGGCATTCACCGTGAGTAGCGCAACCAGGAGGGCCGCCATGATCACCACCGAAACCTCAACCTGGCCGAAGTGCCATGCAAAGAGCCATCCGGCGTTGAGAACGGAGGTGAGGGCGAAGGCGGGCGCCAGCAGTCGGCCCATCTCGCCACGTCCCGGGAGAAACTGCACCACGGCCCACACCATGAGGCCCAGGTAGATCACCCCCCAGATGGAGAAGGTGAAACCTGCGGGGACGAAGAGGTTGGGGTATTTCGCCGACAACTCCCCGGTGGTACGTCCTCCCAGGGGAAGGGCATTGGCCGCCCAGTTCACCACGAGGGCGGCGATGAGGAGGATGGCGGCAGTGACTCGCATGCCCTGGCCGTCAGCCCTTCGCCGCCTTCTTTCCACCCTTCGTCCCCTCTCCCCGGCCCCCGCCGGACCCTTTTCCGTTCCGCTGCAGGAGGAGGGAGACAAGCAGCCCCAGCACGAATCCACCGACACTGGTCAGAAAGAGAAGAACGATGACCGGGGTTTCCGTAGTCATCCAGAGGAAGCGGGCTTCCACCACGGCCGTGTTCTGTACCACCGCCGTGGCCAGGGCGAAGCTGAGAACCAGGATGAGCACCGTCTTGACCGTCTTCATGGCTGGGCGGTCTCCTGTTGTGGACGAAGGGATCCGGGACCCGGCGGGCGAGGGAGCCCGGCCGACATCCCAATCTAACGGCTTCGTCCCCAGGCTGGCGCAGAGTCGGGGGTGGTGACAGGATATTCGGGATGCATTCCGCTGACCCCTCTACCTGAGAGGTGCCCATGCTCCCAAGGTCCGTTCCAGCATCCCGCCTGCCCTCCACCCTCTCTCCATCATGCTCGCGCCGGTCCAGGCATCGACTCCTCGGCGCCTCGGCCCTGGCCGGACTGGTGTTCTTCGCCACCGCACTCCCCAATCCCGTGGAGGCCCGGCAGGCGACGGAGGTGACCATCGAGGCTCTCCTGGCCACCCCGTTCCCCTACGGCATCCAGGCAGCCCCGGCGGGTGGGGCGGTGGCCTGGATCCAGAACGACCGGGGAGAGCGGAACATCTGGGTAGCGGAGCCTCCCGCCTACCAGGGGCGGCCCCTCACCTCCTTCCGGGGCGATGACGGGCAGGAGCTGGCCATCGCCGATTGGACGCCGGATGGTGGGGGTCTCCTCTTCGTTCGTGGCGGCGGTCCAAACCGCCAGGGCGAGAACCCCAATCCCACCAGCGATCCGGCCGGGGCTGAGCAGGCGCTCTGGTTCATCTCCCTGGATGGAGGCGAACCGGAGCGCCTCACCGCAGTGGGCAATGCCACAGTCGCTCCCGAGGGGGAGCGCTACGCCTTCACCCGGGGAGGCGACATCTGGATCGGGAGGCTCGCGGGAGGGGAGCCGGAGCGGGTGGCCAGGGTGCGCGGTGGGCCCGGCCAACTCCGCTGGTCTCCCGATGGGACCCGCCTGGCCTTCACCAGCAACCGGGGCACCCATGCCTTCGTGGGAGTTCTGGATCTTGGTGAGGGGGCGATCCGGTGGATGGATCCGGGGGTGGATGGGGACCGGCACCCGGTGTGGTCACCGGACGGAGACCGTCTGGCCTTCATCCGCATTGCCGCTTCGTCGGCCTCCACCAGCTTCCGGCCCCTCCGGGAGACCCACCCCTGGTCCATCCGGGTAGCGGATCCCGCCACCGGGGAATCCCGGGAGGTGTGGCGTGCCCGGCCTGGGGTGGGGAGCCGGTTCTGGGGAGGGGTGAACATGCCGAACCAGCTCCTCTGGGGAGCGGGAGACCACCTGGTATTCCCCTGGGAGGGGAGTGGATGGCTGAACCTCTACAGCGTCCCGGCCGCAGGTGGTGAGGTGACGGCTCTCGCCACCGGTGCCTTCGAGGTGGCCGACGCTCTTCTCTCTCCCGACCGCCGCCACGTCATCTTCAGCTCGAATCAGGATGATATCGACCGCCGCCACCTCTGGCGGGTTCCGGTGGCGGGAGGCACGGCCGAACTTCTCACGGCCGGAGAGGGGATCGAATGGGAGCCGGCGCCCCTGAGCGACGGGGGCATCGCCTTCCTCCGGTCCGGTGCCCGGACCCCGGGGCACGCCGCCATC
>SKJY01000112.1 GCA_007121775.1 Gemmatimonadota bacterium | reverse complement strand
CTGCCGCACCGCCGAGAAGACCGGCGCTACGGTGAAGGGCCCCATCCCACTGCCCACCCGCCGTGAGCGTTGGACGGTTCTCCGTTCTCCTCACATCGACAAGAAGAGTCGGGAGCAGTTTGAGCTCCGGACCCACAAGCGGCTCATCGACATCGTGGACAGCCGACCGGCGACGGTCGATGCGCTCACGAAGCTCGATCTGCCCGCCGGCGTGGACGTGGAGATCAAGGTCGACTGAACCACACCCCCGCACTGGTGGTCGCGAACGGCGGCCTACCGCATCCGGGATTTGAGCAGAGGGAATTGGTACGATGCCAGGGATCATTGGAAAAAAGATCGGGATGACCCGGATCTTCAACGACGAAGGGGTTTCCGTGCCCGTGACCGTCGTGGAGGCTGGTCCGTGCCCGGTGGTTCAGGTCAAGACCGAGGAGCGGGACGGCTACTTGGCCGTGCAGCTCGGCTTCGGTCGCAAGAAGGAAAAGCGCACCCCCAGGCCAGAGGCCGGCCACGCCAAGCGCGTGGGCCTCGAGTCGGCTCCGGCCATCCTCCGCGAGTTCAAGCTCGCTGGGGACGAAGCCCCGGAAGAGGGGAGCGAGGTGACCGTCGAGTCCTTCACCCAAGGCGACAAGGTGAAGGTGACGGGGAAGTCCAAGGGCCGCGGCTTTCAGGGGGTGGTCAAGCGGCACGGCTTCGCAGGCCGTCCTGCCTCCCACGGACACCCCATGTCCCGGAACCCGGGCTCGGTGGGTCCGGGAACGGACCCCTCCCGGGTCATCAAGGGCAAGAAGCTCCCCGGGCAGATGGGTGACACCCGAGTGACGGTCCGGAATCTGGAGATCATGAAGGTGGATCCCGAGCGGAACCTCCTTTTCGTGAAGGGCGGATTGCCCGGATCGCGACACAGCTACGTCTTCATCTCGAAGTGACGGTCATGGCCAAGGCGCGCTACTACACGGGCGACGGCAGCGAGAGTGGGACCCGGGATCTCCCGGAAACCATCTTCGACGGCGTCGTCAACGAATCGGTGATGCATCAGGTGGTCAAGGCCCACCTGGCGAACCAGCGGCAGGGCACTGCTGCGGCGAAGAACCGCTCCGCCGTGCGCGGCGGGAGCCGGAAGCCCTGGAGGCAGAAGGGCACCGGACGGGCCCGGCAGGGTACTACGAGGGCTCCCCAGTGGACGGGCGGCGGTCTCGCCTTCCCTCCTCAGCCCCACGGGTGGCGCCAGCGGGTACCCCGCAAGGTTCGGGCGCTGGCTCGGCGGTCGGCCTTCAACGCCCGCGCCATGGACGATCGGGTGCGCCTGGTGGACTCGGCCTTTCTGGACCAGTGGACCGAGCCGGCTACGCGCCGCCTGGTCAAGTCGCTGGACGGGATGGGCATAGAGGGGCGGGTCCTGATCCTGACGGACGGCGTACGGAGCAACCTGGTTCTATCGGCCCGTAACGTACCTGGTATTCGGGTGCTGCCCTTCGGGAAGGAGTCGGTCTATGACGTGCTCCTGGCGCACACCGTGATCATCGAGAGTTCTGCTCTCGACGCGGCCGCGGCTCCCGCCGCCGCCCAGGACGAGGAGACGAGCAATGCGTGACCTGTATGACGTGATCTGGGCGCCGGTCATCACCGAGAAGGCGACCCGGGCGCAAGAAGAGCAGAATCTCTACACCTTCATCTGCCATCCCCGGGCCAACAAGGCCCAGATCAAGGAGGCGGTGGAGGCGGCCTGGGACGTGGTGGTGGAGGACGTCCGCACCGCCCGCTACGCAGGGAAGGCGCGTCGGTCCCTCATGGGTCGTTTCAATCGGACGCGGAAGGTGGGGCGGCGCCCCTCCTTCAAGAAGGCGATGGTCCGCCTCGCTGAGGGCGACCACATCGAATTCTACGAACTGGGCTGAGTACCATGGCGCTCAAGAAATTCAAGGCGATCACCCCTGGAACCCGCTTCCGGTCGGTGACCGATTCGTCGGAGATCACCCGCCGGACGCCGGAGAAGTCTCTGGTGGAAGGCAAGAAGCGCAGCGGTGGCCGGAACCACAAGGGCCGGATCACCATGCGCCGGCGGGGCGGCGGCCACAAGCGTCGTTACCGGGTCATCGACTTCCGCCGCGACAAGTTCGGGGTGCCCGGGCGCGTGGCCGAGATCGAATATGATCCGAACCGCTCGGCCCACCTGGCGCTGATCCACTACGCCGACGGAGAAAAGCGTTACATTCTCCAACCGCGGAACCTGCAGGTGGGAGACGAAATCGTCTCGGGCCCCGAGGCCGACATCAAGCCGGGCAACGCCACCACGTTGGCGCGGATGCCGCTGGGTACGACGGTCCACAATGTGGAGATGAAGCCCGGCAAGGGGGGGCAGATCGCTCGCTCCGCCGGCGCCGGGGTCCAGATCGTGGCCCGTGAGGGGGACTATGTCTCGCTCCGTATGCCCTCCACTGAGGTGCGCCGCATCCGCAAGGAGTGCATGGCCACCGTGGGTCAGGTCGGGAATGTGGACCACGAGCTCCGCTCCGCCGGGAAGGCGGGCGCCACCCGCTGGAAGGGGCGTCGCCCCAAGGTCCGCGGTGTGGCCATGAATCCGGTGGATCACCCGCTGGGTGGTGGTGAGGGCCGCACCTCCGGTGGTCGTCCCCCGGTGTCGCCATGGGGCAAGCCCGAGGGCAAGAAGACCCGGGATCGGAAGAAGCAGTCCAACAAGTTGATCGTGCGGGGACGGCGTCGCGGCAAGGCGACGAAGTAACCCAGTCGCCACGGGCCCCACGGCCCGATGAGTCCAAACCAGCGGGAAGGGAAATATGCCTCGGAGTGTCAGCAAGGGCCCGTTCATCGAGGAGAGCCTCCTCCGGAAGGTGGACGCCATGAATGAGAAGGGCGAGAAGCGTGTGATCCGCACCTGGTCGCGGGCCTCCACCATCTCCCCGGATTTCGTGGGACACACCATCGCGGTCCACAACGGGAACAAGTTCGTCCCGGTTTACATCACCGAGAACATGGTGGGTCACAAGCTCGGCGAGTTCGCGCCGACCCGCCTCTTCCGGGGCCACGGCGGTAAGCTGGCCGACAAGCGTTCCCGGGGCCGCTGAGTACAGACGGTTCTGGAGATCCCCCGAGCGGCCCCTCACCGGGGCCCGGCAAGGCAAGACGAGGAATCATGGAAGCGAAGGCTGAAGCCAAGTACATAAGGATGAGCCCCCGGAAGGTGCGGCTCGTGGTGGACCAGATCCGGGGAGCGACGGTGAACGACGCCTACGCGCTCCTGCAGTTCTCCAAGAAGGCCGCGGCAGAGCCCATCTCCAAGACGCTCCGCTCGGCTGTAGCCAACGCCCAGTACCAGGCCGAGGAGCAGGGGGACTTCGTGGACGTGGATGACCTGGTCGTATCCGCCGCCTACGTGAACGAGGGCCCGACGCTGAGGCGTTGGCGCGCTGCGGCCATGGGCCGCGCGGCTCCCATCCGGAAGCGGATGAGCCATATCACCATCGTTGTGGACACCAAGGAGTAGATCCGGATGGGACAGAAGACCAACCCCACGGGGTTCCGCATCGGCGTCATCAAGGACTGGAAGTCCCGTTGGTACGCGGAGAAGGATTTTCCCCGCCTGCTGAAGGAAGACGAGACGATCCGGAACTATCTCGAGCGGCGCCTGGCCCACGCGGCCATCTCCGCCATCGAGATCGAGCGGAAGCCCTCGAAGATCGTGGTCACCATCCACACCGCCCGCCCCGGCGTAGTGATCGGGAAGCGGGGTTCCGAGGTGGACAAGCTCCGCGATGAGCTGGGGGTCCTGACCCAGTCCGAGGTGTCCGTGAATGTGGAAGAGGTGAAGCGGCCGGAGATCGACGCCCGGCTGGTGGCCGAGAATGTGGCCCACCAGCTCCGGCAGCGGATCTCCTTCCGCCGGGCCATGAAGCGGGCCGTCCAGGCCGCCCAGCGCGCCGGTGCCGAGGGCATTCGCATCCAGTGCGCCGGTCGCCTCGGCGGTGCCGAGATCGCCCGGACCGAGGGCTACAACGAGGGCCGCGTGCCCCTGCACACCCTCCGGGCCGACATCGACTACGCCAACGTGGAAGCACACACCACCTTCGGCGTCATCGGCGTGAAGTGCTGGATCTTCCTCGGCGAGGTGGTGGACGAGCGCCGGGGTCGGACGTACTCCACCGACACCTGAGAATAGGGAAGAACGAAGATGCTCTCGCCCAAGCGAGTCAAACACAGGAAGACCCACAAGGGTCGGATGCGCGGCAAGGCCCACCGGGGCAACCGCGTCTCCTTCGGGGAGTACGGCCTGCAGGCGCTCGAGCCCTCGTGGATCACGAATCGGCAGATCGAGGCGGCCCGTATCGCCATGACCCGTCACATCAAGCGTGGCGGGAAGGTGTGGATCCGGATCTTCCCGGACAAGCCCATCACCCAGAAGCCGGCCGAGACCCGGATGGGGAAGGGGAAGGGGAACCCGGAGAAGTGGGTGGCCGTGGTAAAGCCCGGGCGCATCATGTTCGAGATGGAAGGGGTCGCTCCGGAGGTTGCAGAGCGGGCCATGGAGCTGGCCTCGGCCAAGCTTCCCATCAAGACCCGCTTCGTGATCCGCGAACAGCAGCTGGGAGGGTGACGACGTGGCGATGACGGCCGAGGACATCCGCGAGATGTCCGATGAACAGATCGGGGAGCGCATGATGGAGTTGCGGGAAGAGCTTTTCCGCCTCCGGTTCCGCGGCTCCATGATGCAACTGGAAAATCCCCAGTTGCCCAAGCAGATCCGGCGGGAGATCGCCCGGATGAAGACTATTCTCCGGGAGCGCGAGCTTGCGGGAGGTGAAGCGTGAGCGAGAACGATATGCAGGAGACGCAGACGGCGGCCCCGGTCGCCCGGAATTCCCGGAAGGTCCGCCAGGGTACGGTGGTGAGCGACCGGGGTGACAAGACGGTGGTGGTCCTGGTTGAGCGGCGACTGGCGCATCCCCTCTACGGGAAGTCAATGACCCGCTCCAAGAAGTACCACGCCCACGATGAGAACAACGAGTATCGGGTCGGGGACGTGGTCCGCATCCAGGAGACACGGCCCCTGTCGAAGCTGAAGCGCTGGCGCGTGCAGGCGCTCATCGAGCGCCCCGAGCGCGTTTGACCCGGAATCCAGCTCCCCACCCCGGGACTGACGAGGAGATAGATCGATGATCCAGCAGGAATCGGTCCTGAAGATCGCGGACAATACCGGCGCCAAGAAGGCGTTGTGCATCCGCGTTCTGGGCGGATCCCGGCGTCGCTACGGTCGCGTCGGAGACGTGATCGTGGCCACGGTGAAGGACGCCATCCCCAACGCGGGGGTGAAGAAGGGTGACGTGGTCCGGGCGGTGATCGTCCGGACGGCCAAGGAGATGCGCCGCCGTGACGGCTCCTACATCCGGTTTGACGAGAACGCCGCCGTTCTCATCAACCCGAACGGGGAGCCCAAGGGGACCCGCATCTTCGGCCCGGTGGGTCGGGAGCTCCGTGAGAAGAAGTACATGAAGATCGTATCCCTGGCTCCCGAGGTGCTGTGATGGCCACGAAGAAAGAGATGAAGCAGGCTCGCCGCGCCAAGCGGAAGAGCCACATCGTGAAGGGCGACCGCGTGCGGGTCATTCGCGGCAACTTCCGGGACATGGAAGGCACCGTGCGGCGGGTGAGCCCGGCGGAGGGGAAGGTGGTGGTCGAGGGTGTGAACATGCGCAAGCGGCATGAACGCCCCACCCAGGATCAGCCGGAGGGGGGGATCATCTCCTTCGAGGCTCCCCTGGACATCTCCAACGTCATGCTCATCGACCCGGCTACCGACGAGGCGACTCGGGTCCGGATCAAGATCGACGCCGACGGCACGAAGGAACGCATTTCGGTGAAGAGCGGCAATCCCATTCCCCGGCCCCGCTGACGCGGCCGGGAACGGACGGAATCAGACAGATGGCACCCAGACTGCAGAGACACTACCAGGAGCGCGTCCGCCCCACGCTGATGGCGGAGCTGAACCTGGAGAACGTCCACGAGATTCCCCGCATCACCAAGGTGGTGGTCAACGTGGGGGTGGGCGAAGCGAGCCGGAACCAGAAGCTCCTGGATTCGGTCATCGAGGAGGTCCAGACCATCACCGGACAGAAGCCGGTGGTGACCCGGGCCCGGAAGTCCATCGCCGGCTTTTCCCTCCGAGAGGGGATGCCTGTGGGGGTCTCGGTGACGCTGCGCCGCTCCCGGATGTATGAATTCCTGGATCGGCTCATCGGGGTGGCGATCCCCCGGGTGCGCGACTTCCGGGGCATTCCCAGCCGCTCCTTCGACGGGCGAGGGAATTACACGCTGGGCGTCCGGGAGCAGATCATCTTCCCGGAGATCAACTACGACGACGTACAGAAGGTCCACGGGATGGACATCACCGTCGTCACATCCACGGACAAGGATGACGAGGCCTTCGCGCTCCTCAGGGAGATGGGCTTCCCCTTCCGTGGCGACACACCGCCGGTGCAGATCGGCGGCGAGGCGGCGGGGGCCGCCGCCGGGTGACCCGGGCCGATGGCCCAACTGACTTGCTGACGAACCACATGGTTTCGGGGGATTGAATGGCTAGGAAGGCTCTCATCGAAAAGGCGAACCGCAAGGCCAAATACGGCGTGCGTGCCTACAACCGGTGCCAGCGGTGCGGCCGCTCCCGGGGATACATCCGTAAGTTCGGCATCTGCAGGATCTGTTTCCGGCAGAAGGCCCTCCGGGGCGAGATTCCGGGCGTCCGCAAGTCCAGCTGGTAAAAGGAGCAGAACCAGCCATGATGACTGATCCCATCGCCGATATGCTCACCCGGATCCGCAATGCCGGCCAGGCGGGGCACCGCTGGGCCGACATGCCGATCTCGAAGGTGAAGATCCAGCTCGCCGAGCTGCTCAAGAAGAATGCCTTCGTCTTTGACTACAAGGTCCTGGACGACGGCCACCACGGAGTCCTGCGGGTCTACCTCAAGTACCATGAGGGGCAGCCCATCATCCGGCATCTGGAGCGAGTCTCCAAGCCCGGGCGGCGTCGCTACGTGGGCGCAGCGGACATCCCCCGGGTCCGGAATGGGCTGGGGATGGCCATCCTGTCCACCTCCAGCGGCATCCTCTCCGACCGGGATGCCCGCAAGCAGGGCGTGGGCGGCGAGCTCATGGCCCTGGTCTGGTAACGGCGGAGCGAGAAGAAGACCATGTCGAGAATTGGAAAGAAGCCGGTTCCCCTGACCCAGGGGGTTGAAGCGCGCCTGGACGAGGCCACCCTGCATGTGAAGGGACCCAAGGGATCGCTGACCCTGGACGTGAACCCGGAGATGGTGGTGTCCATCGAGAACGGGGAGATCGTCGTGACCAGGCCGTCGGATTCGCCGAAGCACAAGGCGCTCCATGGTCTCACCCGCTCCCTCATCGCCAACATGGTGGAAGGGGTGAGCCAGGGGTTCACCCGGGAGCTCGAGATCGTGGGTGTGGGGTATCGCGCTGAGAAGAAGGGGCCGGGGCTCACCCTGCACCTTGGATTCTCCCACACCATTGAATACCCGGCCCCGGAGGGGATTGAGCTGGAGACCCCCTCCCAGACCAAGATCGTGGTGAAGGGCACGGACAAGCAGCAGGTGGGGCAGGTGGCCGCGGAGATCCGCGGGTTCCGTCCCCCGGAGCCGTACAAGGGCAAGGGCGTTCGCTACGCCGGCGAGCAGATCCGTCGTAAGGCCGGTAAGACCGCCGGTAGCTGACGACCGCGGAAACTCTAAGGAAGTCCGAAGGAGAGATCGGTGAAGAAGCTCAAGTATTCGAGGATCCGCAAGAGCCGTCGGCTCCAGCGTGAACGGCGCCATCGCCGGGTCCGGAACAAGGTGACGGGGACCGCCGAGCGGCCGCGTCTCGTGGTGTTCCGCTCGCTGCGGAACATGGAGGGGCAACTGGTGGACGATGTAGCCGGGGTGACCCTGGCCGGCATCTCCACTCTGGCCCCGCAGATCCGGGAGATGGCGGTGGACGGCGATCACCCCCAGGTGGCTCGGGCCCAGGCAGCCGGAAAGCTGCTGGCCGAGCGCGCCCGGGAGGCAGGCATCGAATCCGTCGTGTTCGATCGCGGCGGCTACAAGTACCACGGTCGGGTGAAGGCCTTCGCTGAAGGCGCCCGCGAGGGAGGATTGAGGTTCTGATGTCCAGAGATCGCAAGAAGGGCCGGGGCCGGGAGCAGTCCGATCTGGTCGAGACCGTCGTCCACATCAACCGTGTGGCCAAGGTAGTGAAGGGGGGGCGTCGCTTCTCCTTCACGGCGCTGGTGGCCGTCGGAGACCAGAAGGGGAAGGTGGGCATCTACCACTCCAAGGCAAACGAGGTGGCCGAGGCCATCCGCAAGGCCATGGAGCACGCCAAGCGGAACATGGTAGAGATTCCGGTGGTCAACGGGACCATACCCCACGAGATCGTGGGGGAGTGGGGTGCCGGCCGGGTGCTTATGCGCCCCGCCGCTCCCGGTACCGGTGTGATCGCCGGAGGCCCGGTGCGCGCCATTGTAGAGGCTGCCGGAATCACCGACATCCTCACCAAGAGCCTTGGCACCAACAACCCCATCAATGTGGTTCGTGCCACCATGTGGGGGCTCGAGCACCTGGTGACGCCGCAGCAGGTGGCCCGGGAGCGGGGCATCCCCGTGGAGTCGCTGGAGGTGTACGGTGTCTGATTCCACGAAGAAGCTGGCCGTCACCCAGGTGCGCAGCCTGAGTGGCCGCCCGGAGAAGCACCGGAGGACCATGCGGGCCCTCGGATTCACGAAGAACCAGCAGACCCGGATTCACACCGACACACCGGCGATCCGTGGGATGCTTGAGCAGGTCTCGCACCTCATTGAGGTCCGGACCGTGGAGGAGCAGTAAGATCATGTCCGAACTTCACGACCTTTCACCGTCCCCCGGATCCCATCGGGACCGGAAGCGGCGGGGCAGAGGGCCGGGCTCCGGCCTGGGCAAGACCAGCGGGAGGGGACACAAGGGGCAGAAGGCGCGCTCCGGGGCATCCATCCCCGCTGGGTTCGAAGGCGGGCAGATGCCGCTTCAGCGGCGGATTCCCAAGCGGGGCTTCACTCCCATCAACCGAGTGGAGTTCCAGGTGGTGAACGTCCGTGCCCTGGAAGAGGTGCGTGGCGACGCCGTGGATCCGCAGATCCTGAGCGATCAGGGCCTCATCGGGTCCGCCAAGAAGCCGGTGAAGATCCTGGGCGATGGGGAGCTCAGCCGCTCCCTCACCGTCCGGGCCCACGCCTTCAGCGGGTCGGCCCGCTCGAAGATCGAGGGCGCCGGGGGTACCGCCGCCGTCATCGGCGAGTGACCGTGCCCCACCCACGAGACGTCTGAGCCCACGGGACACGAGGCATGGCCAACCCGATTCCGAATCTGTTCCGGTTCCCTGAACTGAAGGACCGGATCCTCTTTACCCTCTTCATCCTCCTGATCTACCGGGTCGGTGCGCACATCACCGCCCCCGGGATCAACCTGCCCGCATTGCAGGCGCAGTTCGGGCAGTTGGAGGGCACCCTCTTCGGGGTGTACGACATGTTCGTGGGCGGAGGGCTCTCCAGGGCTACCATCTTCGCCCTGGGGATCATGCCGTATATCTCGGCGGCCATTCTGTTCCAGCTTCTGGCCGCCGTTTCCCCCACCATCGAGAAGCTCCAGAAGGAGGGGGAGGAAGGGCGGAAGAAGATCACCCAGTGGACACGGTACACCACCGTCGTCCTCTGTATCGCCCAGTCTTACGGGTATTCGGTGTTCGTAGGATCCATCGAGGGCGCCGTGATGAATCCCGGCTTCCTGTTCACCTTCACCACTGTGTTGGCGTTGACGGTGGGCGGGACCTTCATCATGTGGCTCGGTGAGCAGATCACCGAACACGGGGTGGGGAACGGGATGTCGCTGCTCATCTTCTTCTCCATCATCGAAGGGTTCCCAGGGGCTGTCGTGCGCACGTGGGAGGCCCTCATGGTGGGCGAGATCGGGGCGGTCGCCATGGTGGCCCTCCTGGCGGTGATCATTGGTGTCACGGCCGCCGTGGTCTCCATGACCATGGGGGCCAGGCAGATCCCGGTTCAGATCCCCCGAAAGGTGGTGGGGAGGGGGCGTATCCAGGAGGGCCAGAAGAGCTTCGTGCCCATCCGGGTGAACGCGGCCGGGGTGATGCCCATCATCTTCGCCCAGTCCTTCATCATCGTCCCCGGGACCCTGGCGGCCTTCACCAGCGCCGGCCTCATTGCGGAGCTGGCTGAACTCTTCCAGCCTGGGAACTGGCTTTACTACGGCACCTACGGCGTACTGACCATCTTCTTCACCTACTTCTACACCGCCATCATCTTCAACCCCGTGGATCTGGCGGAGAACCTGAAGAAGCAGGGTGCCTTTGTGCCCGGTGTGAAGCCCGGGGCTCGGACCGCCGAGTACATCGACCGGATCTTGACCCGGGTCACGCTCCCCGGATCCATCTACCTGGCCCTGGTGGCGCTTCTCCCCTTCTGGATCTTCGACATCTTCAACATCCAGACGTTCTTCTTCGGGGGGACGGGCCTTCTGATCTGCGTGGGTGTGGGACTCGACACGGTGCAGCGGGCACAGCAGCACCTCCTGCTCCGCCACTACGACGGCTTCATGAAGAAGGGCCGGGTGAAGGTCCGCGGTCGTCAGCGGTACATGTAAGGACCCAGACATTCACAGGTGATTTGACATGGTGGCGATTCTGCTGGGCCCCCCGGGGGTCGGAAAGGGTACGCAAGGGGACCGGCTGGTAAAGGCGCTGGGGTGGCAGAAGGTTGCCACCGGCGACCTTCTCCGCGCCGCCCGCCGGGAGGGGTCGGAGTTGGGCCGGAAGGCCCAGAGCTATATGGACGCGGGTGACCTCGTCCCCGATGACCTCATCGTGGAGCTGGTGAAGGAGAAGCTGGCGGGCCTTCCGGCCGACGCCGGCGTGCTCTTCGACGGCTTCCCCCGCACCGTGCCCCAGGCCGAGGCGCTGGATGCCGCGCTCCCGTCGGTGGACCGTAAGGTGGATGTGGTGATCCTCTTCGAGGCGCCGGCCGATGTGCTCCATCAGCGCATCAGCGGCCGCCGCTTCTCTCCGGACAGCGGGCGGATCTACAACATCTACTTCGATCCGCCCGAGGAGGAAGGGGTCTGCGACGAGGCGGGCACACCCCTCGTCCACCGGGACGACGACCAGCCCGAGACAGTGGCCCGGCGCCTCGAGGTCTACCGGAAGCAGACCGAGCCGCTGGTGGAGTACTATGAGGAGGCGTCTGCTCCGCTCCTGCGCATCGACGGTGACCAGGAGATGCAGGAGGTCCAGAGCGATCTCCGTTCCGCCCTGGCCCGAGAGGTGGGCATCGAGGTCGAAGGCGCGTGATCGAGTTGAAGACCCGGGAGGAGATGGAGCTCATCGCCCGGGGCGGCGCCATCATCGGCGACCTCTACGAGGCGGTGCGGGACCGCATTGCCCCCGGTGTCTCGACTGGTGAGCTCGACCGCTTCGCCGAGGACTTCATCCGCTCCCATGAGGGGGCGGAGCCCGCCTTCAAGGGGCTCTACGGCTTCCCGGGGAGTGTGTGCGCTTCCATCAATGAAGAGGTGGTCCACGGCATCCCCAGCGACGACCGCATTCTCAAAGAGGGGGACATCGTCTCCCTGGATACGGGGGTGCGCCTGGAGGGTTGGTGTTCCGACTCTGCATGGACCTTCGCAGTAGGGGATGTCCCGGCGGCGACGGCGCGGCTCCTGGAGGTGACTGAGGCCGCCCTCGACGCCGCCGTGGCCCAGGCCGTGCCTGGGAAGCATGTGGGTGATATTGGCCATGCGGTGGAGCGGACGGTGAAGGGCACCGGCTTCTCCATCATCAGGGATCTGGTGGGGCACGGTATCGGCCGAAAGGTCCATGAGCAGCCCCAGATCCCCAATCGGGGGCGGCCTGGTGAAGGCCCCCTCCTGGAAGAGGGGATGGTCCTGGCCATCGAGCCCATGATCGCCATCGGGACCTGGCGAATCCGGACCCTGGATGACCGGTGGACAATGTCCACCACGGACAGGCGTCCGTCGGCCCACTTTGAACATACGGTGGGCGTCACAGTGGACGGCCCACTCATCCTGACGCGGGCCACTAGCCCGTCCCTGGAACGTCACCCTCCCCTCCCTTGAACAGGGTCGGGATCAGGGTTATACTTCCAAGCTCTGCAACGAACGCACCGTGAGGATCCGATGAAGGTCAGAAGTAGTGTCAAGCCGATCTGTGAACACTGCAAGGTGGTCCGCCGCCGTGGAGTCATCCGGATCATCTGTAAGCGGAACCCCCGCCACAAGCAGCGGCAGGGGTGACGGACCTGTTTGCGCCTCGATCCAACTGAGGAACTGGTATGGCACGCATTGCGGGAGTCGATCTCCCTAGACAGAAGCGGATCGTAGTGGCCCTGACCTACATCTATGGGATCGGCCGGCCCCGTGCCGAGAAGATCCTGGCCGCCGCGTCCGTAGATCCCTCCACTCGCACCCACGCCCTCACCGAGGAAGAGGTGAGTCGGCTTCGGCGCGAGATCGAGGCGAGCTACAAGGTGGAGGGTGCCCTCCGCTCCGAGAAGTCCATGAACATCAAGCGGCTCATGGACATCGGTTGCTACCGGGGCCTCCGGCACCGTCGGGGCCTCCCGGTTCGGGGGCAGCGGACCAGCACGAACGCGCGGACCCACAAGGGGAAGCGGCGGGCCATCGCCGGTAAGAAGGCGCCGCCGCGGAAGTAGGCCCTGACCGGGGGTGACCCGGTGGAGCGCTCCTGAAGGGAGGCTTCAGCTTGTAGTCTGATCGAGCCCGTACACTGACTGAGAAGGAAGGCACGCTTGTCGCAGAAGAAGCAGCCCCGGGCGAAGCGGGGCAAAAAGACGGTCGAGTCCGATGGGGTGGCCCACATCAAGGCCTCCTTCAACAACACCATCGTCACCCTGACGGATACCAAGGGTGACGTGGTGGCATGGGCCAGTTCGGGCAAGGCAGGGTTCAAGGGCTCGAAGAAGTCCACCCCCTTCGCAGCCACCCTGGCGGCGGAGACGGCTGGCCGCGAGGCGTACGCCCTCGGCATGCGACGGGTCCACGTTCGGGTCCAGGGTCCCGGGTCCGGCCGTGAGTCGGCAATCTCGGCTCTTGCGTCGGCAGGGTTGGCGGTGCAGTCCATCCAGGATGTGACGCCGCTCCCCCACAACGGGTGCCGGCCTCCAAAGAAGCGGCGGGTCTGATCCCGGCTGGGGAGTCGGGCGCACAGGCGCCAGGGCCTTCCTGGATCACCATTGGGAACACGTACGAGAACAGCTCCGGGGCTCCGGAGGCGATCTCATGGTCGCCTCCGGCCCTTTTTTGACACGAATCACTGGTCACATAGGTCGTATCGATGGCTCGACACACCGGTCCTGTCTGCAAGCTCTGTCGGCGCGAAGGGCAGAAGCTCTTTCTGAAGGGTCAGAAGTGCTACACGGAGAAGTGCCCCGTGGAGCGACGGGCGTATCCGCCCGGCCAGCACGGTCCTGCCCAGGCGCGCCGCCGCAAGCAGTCCGATTACGCCATGCAGCTTCGCGAGAAGCAGAAGGTGAAGCGGATGTACGGTCTCCAGGAGACCCAGTTCCGCAACCTCTTCGAGCGGGCGGCACGGGAGTCGGGCGTCACCGGTGAGAACCTCCTCATCGGCCTCGAGACGCGGCTGGACAACGTCATCTTCCGCCTCGGCCTGGCCTCGAGCCGGAACCAGGCGCGCCAGTTGGTCCGGCACCGGCACGTCCAGGTGAATGGGCGGCTTGTGGACGTCCCCTCCTACCAGGTCAAGGCCGGCGACGACATCACCGTCCGGGCCAAGTCCAAGGAGTTGGCGGTCATCGAGTCTTCTCTGGGAGCCCGCACACGGCCCCGGCTGGTGGAATGGCTGACCCTGGATGAGAAGAACCGGGTGGCACGGGTGGTGCGCGTCCCCACCAGGGACGACATCCCCATGGACGTGCAGGAGCAGCTCATCGTCGAGTTGTACTCGAAGTAAGGTTGAACCCGAGTTCAAGGGCATGGAGGCAAATTTGGAGATCGATCTCAGAGGACTCGTCCTTCCCGAGAAGGTGGAAGCGGTCCACACGTCGGACGACGGCCGCTTCGCGCGTTTCGTCGTCGAGCCCCTGGAGCGCGGGTTCGGCCACACGTTGGGTAACTCCGTTCGCCGGGTGCTCCTCTCGTCACTGCAGGGGGCGGCGGTATGGGCCTTCCGAGTGGAGGGAGTCGTCCATGAGCACCAGACCATCCCGGGTGTGGTGGAAGACGTCCATCAGGTGATCCAGAACCTCAAGGCGCTGGTAGTGGTGCTGGATGACGATGTGGATGAGGCCACCCTGGACATTCAGGTCGAGAGCGCGGGTGGCGTAACTGCCGCTCACGTCCAGCCGAAGCCCGGGGTCCGTGTGCTCCATCCGGAGCACCACATCCTCACCCTCCAGGAGGACCGTCCCTTCCGCATGGAGTTGCGGGTGAACAAGGGGCGGGGCTTCGTGTTGGCTGACCAGCACGCCCTCCCAAAGGGATCGCCGGTGGACCTGGTGCGTGTCGATGCCCTGTACAACCCGGTCCGCAGGGCCAACTTCGAAGTTCGGGAGACCCGGGTCGGTCAGCGCACCGACTTCGACCAGCTCTCGCTTCACATCGAGACCGACGGCTCGCTCACGCCGGAAGACGCGGTGGCCACGGCCGCCCAGTTGGTTCGGCGGCATCTGGAGTACCTGGTCTACATTGGCGAGGGTGGCCTTCCTGAGGAGGCCCCAGAGGGGGCCGTCCAGGTGCCGGTCGAGGTCCAGGAACTCTTCGATCGGCCCATCGAGGACCTTGCGGAGCTCAGCGTCCGATCCCGGAACTCGCTCCAGAAGGAGAACATTGGGACAGTCGGCGACCTGATCCAGCGCAGCGAAGACGACATGCTGGAGATCGAGAACTTCGGGAAGAAGTCGCTGAAGGAGATCCAGGATTTCCTGGCGGAGCACAATCTCCGCTTCGGGATGAGGATTCGGAAGGCCGAAGATGGACGGCTCTTCTTCCTGGATGATGGTAGCGTGACCGAGCCCTCGGGCTCCGGAGACGACTAGTTCACGGGTAGACCTAGTTCACGGGTAGACAACGCGGTCCGCTCGTGATATATCGGTAGCTCAGTTCAGGATCGACAGCTATGCGGCATCGAACGAAAGGTCGGAACCTCTCCAGGACGGCCTCCCACAAGAAGGCCACCATGCGGAACATGGCTACGGCGCTGTTCCGGCATGAGCGCATCGAGACCACCACGGCCAAGGCGAAGGAGCTGAGGCCCTACGCAGAGCGTCTCATCACGCTGGCTCGGAGGGGAGACGTGCACGCACGGAGGCTCGCCGGCCGGAAGATCCAGGATCGGGAGATCCTGGCAAAGCTCTTCGACGACATCGGGCCCCGGTTCCAGGATCGTCCGGGTGGCTACACCCGGGTCCTGAAGACGGGCTTCCGGAAGGGGGATGCCGCGGAGATGGCGTTGATCGAACTGGTTGAGAAGGGAGAGGTCGGTCTCGGCCGACCCCCGACGTCACGCTGACTCCCCCATCCACCAAGGACCCAACACCCATGGCCTCGAAGCAGAGCGGTGCCCTCAACCTCCCCCTGATGATCCTCGCCTTTCTCCTTATGGGCGGGTTTCTCTACTGGCTGAACATCTCCTCGGAGCCCAGCCAGTTGGCGGTCGCGGAGGAAGGGTCAGCGGACCGCCTCCGGGCTGACTCGCGTCCGGTATCGCCGGCCGTGTTGGGTGCCGAGGCCGAGGATTACGTGGGTGAGTTGGTTCGGGTGTCCAACATCCGGGCTGACGCGTTGTTTGGTCCACAGGCCTTCTGGTTCTTGGTGCCGACCGGGGTGGAAGATGAGTTGGCCAGCTACCTGGTTCGTCTCAATCCCGAGTTCCTCTCTGACTTCCAGGTCGTACCCGGCGACATTATGACGGTCACTGGGCGGGTTGAGGCCATGTCGGAAGAGGTCATCACGCAGTGGGAGGGACAGGGCTTCTTCACCGAAGAGGGCCAGCGGGGACTCGTGGCCGAACTCGAGACGTATATCTCCGCCGTTCACATCGAGATCCACTCCTCAGAGGCTGAGGGGATCGAGGTCGACGATCCGGACGGCGACGACGAAGCGGAAACCGAGGAGGGGTGAGCCGTTCGGGCCTCCCTCCCCAAGCATAGAACAGGACCTGAGAATCATGGCACGAGTCTGCTACGTGTGCGGCAAGCGTCCCTCCACCGGGAACCGGGTCAGCCACGCCAACAACAAGAGCAAGCGCCGCTGGCTGCCAAACCTGCAGACGGTGCGAATCATTGATGCTGACGGCGAGCGGCGCCGGGTCAGGGTGTGCACGTCGTGCATCAAGGCCGGAAAGATCCGGAAGGCGCCGGCGATAAAGAAGTCCGCGGGGGCCTGAGCCCTCGGGACTGAGATGACGGTTCGGCAGGGGCAGGATAGCTCCGACCCTGGAAAGGCACGCCCCCGGGACCCCGTTCGGGTCCCGGGGGCTTTGCCGTTCCGGGTAGCGGTAACGCGCCCGGACACAGGGGATGACCGGTTCCAAGAGGCGCTGGAGGCTCGGGGACTTACGCCTGTAGACCACCCACTCCTTCGCATCGTGCCACCGGCTGATCCAGGGCCTCTGGTGCGACTGGCGCAGGAGTTGGTGGGCGCCGAAGGAGGGGCTCAGGATCGTAGCGGGCCGAAGAGGGAGGGCCGGGTCGGCGGTGATGCGGCGCCTCGTCGTCCGTGGCTTCTTGTGACCTCTCGGCAGGCGCTACCCCCTCTGGAGG
>SKJY01000327.1 GCA_007121775.1 Gemmatimonadota bacterium | reverse complement strand
GGACGCCGCGGTGGAGCGGGGGCAGGTGCTCATCCAGTCCTTCGACCCCGCATCGCTCCAGCGGCTTCGGGGGTTGGACCCCGAGCTGCCGCTGGTGCAGCTCCTTCCCCGTCAGGCCCTGGCGGACCGCTCTGCGATGGAAGTCCTGGAGGCGGTGTCCGGGTACGCTCAAGGGGTGGGCCCAAACCATGCGCTGGTGAATGCCGACTTCATGGAGGCCGCCCGCGCCAACGGCCTCTTCGTCCATCCCTGGACCGTGAACGATGCCGGGATCATGGATCGGCTTCTGGACCTCGATGTGGACGGGATCTTCACCGACTTCCCCGATCTCCTGGCTGAACGGATCGCCGCCTCCGAGGGGTGAGCCCCCGGAGGCGGCGATCGGTCACCGGTCGCCGGGTCGCTCCACCACACTCGTCACGCCGTCGCTCAGGATCACCTCGACCCGAGTGGGATCCAGGTCCCGAATGGCGGCGGCACCACTCCGGGCCAGGGAGAGGATCCGGCCCGTGTCCGGGTCCCGGACCACTGCCAGCGGGTAGGACGCCTCGTTCCACTGGACCAGGGTACGCCCGTCGGCGGCGGCTATGAGGGCGAGCGCCGGATCCGGCGGTGTCGCGGCGGCGTCGACCCTCGGACTCTCACGGACTGCCAGGACCCGTCCACCCTCCCGGAGGCGGAGCGTCTGCAGTGCCGGGGCGTCGAAGCGGCTCAAGGGGAGGGCGAAGGAGAAGGCGCGGTAATCCGGCTCGCCGGCGATCTCGGCTCCGGCGAAGTCCAGGCGGAATAGGACGCGTCCCCGGTCGTCGAGTCCCTCCAGAGTGAAGGGTCCCTCGCCGGGCCCTGGGAGCTCGTGGCGGGTCTCCACCTCGAAGGCCGGCTCGATCCTGGCTCCGTCCCCGTCGATGGATCCCCAGAGTATGAGGGAAGGCTCCCGGGTGGGGCCAATCACGGCGTACCGCACCGATTCGTTACGCCGGAAGTCCAGGATCCCCTTGAAGGTGTAATCGCTGATCCATCCGGGCCGGCAGTAGCTCATGATGTCGGCTGTGGACGGGTCCACGAACCGTCCTGTTGCTGCCCGGTATCCGCTTTGCCCGATGGAGCCGTCGGAGTAGGGGTAATTGGGGTCCTGGTCGGAAATGGAGGTGGGGCAGGGGGAGTGGTACCGCCCGAAGTTGTGGCCCAACTCGTGGGCGGCGACCCAGGAGGCGATGGAGGGGTGATCCCAACCCAACGATACTCCGAGCCCGATGTATCCGATTCCTGCGATCCCGTTGGTATACTCTGGGCTGACCAGACCGTAGTAGTACTGATTGCCGCCCCCTTCCGCGTTCCGTACAGCGCGGATTTCAGCGATCAGATCGCGCCAGGCCTCGTTCTCATCATTGGCCTGTAGCGGCGGCAGGTCCGTCGTGTAGCTCACCACCTGCTCCGTCACCTCCACCACCGGGAACATGGCCCGGGCATCGTTCATGATGCGGGAGAAATACTGGCCGGTGGTGTTGTTGCTGGTCTGATTGATCTCCAGGAAGCGCATGTGTAGGGGCGCCACGGACTCCACGGAAAGGGGAAGCGTGGCCGAGGCCGGGTAGGTGTTGTCCTCGGTGGTGGATTCGTCGATGGTGCCCTGAGGGTCCACAGTGGCCGAGATCCGCAGGTTGGTCGTCACCAGGTTTCCGGGGATGGGCTGGTTCCAGCTGATGGCGCTCGGGAGGTCCGAGATCTGCCGCGGCACCGATGAGCCGGGGGCAGCCACGGTGTAGGTCTGGACCAGGGACGATCCGTGGTAGAGACGGATCTCCACGTCCGGCCGGACGTCATTCGCCTCATTGGCCTTCACGAACACCCGTATCACCCCAGGGCGACCGGCGATGAGGGGCACGTCTCCTCCCAGCGTCTGGACCACCTGGTTCACGTGCACCCCGCTTACGCTGAGGTTGAAGCTGGTCTCCGGCTCTGGCTCGGGTTCGGGCTCCGGTTCCGGTTCCGGTTCTGGTTCAGGTTCTGGTTCCGGCTCCGGTTCGGGTTCCGGCTCCGGTTCAGGCTCAGGTTCGGGCTCCGGTTCGGGTTCAGGTTCCGGCTCTGGCTCGGGCTCCGGTTCGGGCTCGGGTTCTGGCTCCGGCTCCGGTTCTGGTTCCGGCTCCGGTTCCGGTTCGGGTTCAGGCTCGGGCTCCGGGAGAGGTATGATCACCCGGACCGTGGCCGAGGGATCGGAGCACCCCGCGTCATTACAGGCCAGGAGCCGGTAGCTGTACTCGGTGCCAGGCACGACTGCGGCATCGATCCAGGTGAGGGCGTGGGCCGGTGCGGTGTGAACCACGGTCCACGAGCCGCCACCCTGCCGCTCGACCCTGAACTCGGAGTGACCGAGACACCCGGCCACCCAACTCAAGGTCAATCGGTATGGTCCTTCGACCACCGCACTCAACTGTACCGGGCTGGCGGGCGCGCGGCCTGGGGTCGTGATCCAGCTTGTGGCTGACCAGTCGGAGCATCCAGAATCGTTGCACCCCTGGATTCGGTAAGCGTATTCGGTATTGGCCCTGAGGTCTTCGTCGAGGTGGGAGAGCTCCGTTGCCGGGAGACCGACCACTTCGGTCCAGCCTTCGTCGTCTCGCTGGCGGCTCACGGTCCAGCGGTCCGTGTGCTCTACCGGACTCCACTGCACAGCGACCGAGGTGGGTGAGATGGCCTCCAGGCGAAGAGCCTCAGGACGCTCAGGAGGTGGAACGATGCGGGAGGCGGGGAAGTCCACCTCCACCTCCTCGCCGGTGGCGAGGCGAATCACCTCTTCCGAATCGGGAATCGAGTAACGGAGCGGGTCGAAGTCCTCCACGGCAAGATGGTAGCGGCCCCTCGGGAGACCTGAGAAGGTGAAGCGACCCTCGTGATCAGGGGTTGCATCTCGGACTTCCCTTCCGGAAAGGACCACCCTTGCCCCTTCCACCGGCTCCCCACCGGCTAGAAGGGCTCCGGAGATGGAGGCGGTGCGGTGTAGTGTGCCGCGGAACTCGACGTGGACCTGCCCGCCACCGGGGACCTGGACGCTCCGGCCCGGTTCGGACACGAACCCGTCGCTGGGTTGGTCAGGGAGGCGAAGGAGCCACGAGCCCGCAGGCACCCCTGTGAAGCGGAATTCCCCAGATGCGTCGGTGGAGCGGATCTGGGGCGGATGCGTCCCCAACTCCACTGCGATCCCGGGCTCACCCTCCCCGTCCAGCGTGATGAGACCGGTCACGACACCCGTGGCCGGGGCTGGAGGCGGGTCGGTGGTCCCACCGGTGTCGCCGTCGGAGCAGGCAGGGGCGAGCAGCAGGAATCCCAGAAGAGCGAGGCCCGTCAGGGAGGTGGTCACCCGGGGAGCGGAGGGCATGGGCATGACACCAAGGGGGGCAGGAGGGACTCCGGAGGGTGGAAGGGAGGCCCTTGCCGGATCCAACACAGAGGACGGCCCCCCACCCCATGCATCTCAAGATGGGTGCCCGAGTCCCGGTGGGGTGTCCAAGTCATTCATCCGTAGTGGGATAGGCGGGCATCCAGGGCTGCCCCTGCCGGCCTGGAACGCAGGCGATGTCTTGTAGAACACCCTCCTCCTTGCACTATGAGCTTCTCCCATCCTGCCGAATCCGCCTAGGTCATGCCCGGAATAGGGGATTGGGCTCCAGCTCCACGCCACCTTGCCCCCCGGAGGATGACGTACCAGCATGGTCGATGGTCATGGGACTCGATTGGCGTGTTGAAAGGATGAGCAGGCAGTCCCAGACCACCTCCACGGCTTCCCATGTCCGCTTTTGCCGCCCCCTCTACGAGAGGACAGCGCATCTCAAGGATGGACAGACCGTCCCACGACTCGTCCCGGACGACCGGCAGTGAGGTTGACCTCATGGGCGTCTGGTTCCGCAGGGTCGTCCAATCGGACCAAGCTGCCTTCGAGGCGCTCTTCCGGGCCATGAGGTCCGGGCTCGTGAACTACGCGGTTCAGATCACGGGTGATGAGGCGACGGCTGCGGACATTGTGCAGGAGGCCTTCCTCCGGTTCTGGCAGCGTCGTGCGGAGCACGACCCATCGGGGTCGGTGAAGGCGCTTCTGTTCAGGACGGTGCGGAATCTGGCCCTGAATTCGGTCAGGGACGGGAAGCGACGGGCGAAGCTACTGGCGGAGGGGTATGAACCACCGCTGCGATCCGCACCTCCTCCGGATCTGACTCTGGCGGGGCGGGAGTTGGCGGGCCGGCTGCGGGAGTGGATGGACGAACTCCCCGACCGGCAGAGGGAAGCGTTGACCCTGAGCAGGTTCCAGGGTCTCAGTCACGAGGAGGTGGCTGCCGTCATGGAGGTGGCGCCCCGGACGGTGAACAATCACCTGGTGAGGGCCCTCAGGACGCTCAAGGAGCGACTGGAGTCTCACCGAGAAGGATCTAGCGTCAAAGGAGCGGGATGATGGGTGGACAAAACGAGCGTCCTCCGTTTCCGGCAGAGCTCGGATCGGAGCCGGACGCCGGAGATCTGGAGGAGGTTTGGAGCCTCCTGGACGATGCCCGAGCAGACGCTGGGTTCGTGGATAATGGCGCTGCGCTGGATCAGGCCTGGGCGCGGCTCGCCGGTGAGATCCAGGGGCTTGAGGTTGATGTGGACGCCGTCGGGCCCACTTCACCCGGATCTGGAGCCGAGCGTTCGAGCCGGCGCCTGGCTCCGGTATGGGGCCTCGTGGCCGCCGCGGCAGCGGCCATCTTCGTCATGGTGGGCCCCCCGGCCACCATCACCGTGGAGGCCGGCCCCGGAGAGTCCCGCTCCGTCACCCTCGCCGACGGCTCTCTGGTTGAGCTGAACTCGGGGTCGATGTTGAGCTATGCCCGCTGGGTGACAGGGGGCTCTCCCAGGGCCCGGCGGGTTCATCTGGACGGTGAGGCCTTCCTCCAGGTTGTTCCTGGCGACGCTCAGTTCCTGGTCCGAACCTTCAACGCAGAGGTTACCGTCCTGGGTACCGCCTTCAATGTACGTGCCCGAGAGGAGCCGGGAGGGGGAACCGACGTGGCGGTGCAGTCGGGTCGTGTGAGGCTGGCGGCGGCCGGAATTGGGAAAGGGGTAGAGATGGAAGGTGGGTATGCCGCGTCCGTGGAACTGGGTGCGACCGAACCTGGCTCCCCAACTCTTACCCGTCTCGAGCCAGTGCTCAG
>SKJY01000159.1 GCA_007121775.1 Gemmatimonadota bacterium | reverse complement strand
TCCCTGGTCCCAGCAGGCCTGATGAACCTGCCGTGGAGCCCACCCCGGCTCCCAGGAGGAAGAGGAGAAGACCGGCGGCGAGACGACTCCAGGGTATGGCACTCCCGGCCCCGCCCCGTGCAGCCCGCCCGGAGCCGGCCACCAAAGGCCTCTTCCCTGGAAAACCCTCGTCCCTACGAAGCGGCACCGCCGGTCCCTTCACCTCTCCCGCTTCCGGTTCTCCCAGGAGCCCTTCGGCCTCAAGACGGGACGCCATCGTCTCCCAGGGTGAGGCGCCGGGGCGCACCGAGGGCAGGGCCCCCAGTGCCTGGGTCTGATCCCGGAGCCCATCCAGCTCGTGGCGGCAGCGGGCGCAGGCCTCCAGATGCAGGGCCTCCTCAGAGTCAGGCGTCTCGTCCACGAGACGGGCCATGGCTTCCAGCGTCAGGTGCCGCTCCATCTTCGATCTCCTGGTTCTTCATTGGATCGTCCCTCTCCCGCGGGGTCCAGTGCGGACCCCTGGAGGATCTCCCGCATGCGTGCCCGGGCCTTGAAGAGCTGGGACTTGGATGTTCCCGGTTGGACGCCGAGGCGATCCCCGATCTCCACATGGGTGAACCCCTCTACATCGTGGAGAACGAGGACCGTACGCATTCCGACGGGGAGGCGGTCGAGCGCCTCCTCGAGCCGCCGTTCCGCCAACGGATCACCGGGTCCGGCCTCCCCCTCCACCGGGAATTCTTCCGGGAGGGTGCTTCGCCTCTCGGTGATGTGCCGGCGTCCCCGGAGCAGCTGGAGGGCTGAGTTCACGGCAATGCGATGAAGCCAGGTTGAGAAGCGGGCATCGCCCCGGAACTGCGGGAGCGCCCGGAATGCCCGGATCCATGCCTCCTGCGCCGCATCCTCCGCCACATCGTCGTCGCCGGCGATCCGGCGCACCACGGCGTACACACGGGGCGCGTAGCGCTCATAGAGCGCACGACTGGCCGCCCGTTCGCCCCGTGCGGCACCCTCGATGAGTTCCCGTTCACTTGGGACCGGCATCCCCCGACCTCTCGGCGAAGCTCCGTGTGCGGCCTCTTCCGGCCGGATTTACTTCTTCGATGGTGGTCCGGGCGAAAAGGGTTGCCCGCCCCGGACCTGGACCCCACCTCTCGACTTGTGGAGGTCCTGCCCCTTCATTAGCCTCGATCGGCGGCCCTTTGAGCCCCATGACCCCCCTGCACCAGGGCGCCGATGCGCTCCCAACCCCTCCCTTTCGGAGAACTGCACGCCCATGCCTTCTTCGCCCGAGTCCGGCGGGTTTCGTTCGGTGCCGAGTCCGGGCGGGGCCGTCGCGCTCCTCTTCCTGGCGGCGGTCCTCTTCCTCATGGGGGCGTTTCCGCTGAACGCCCTTCTGGGAGAGCCGGGGCTGGTCCTGAGCCAGCTCCTCTTCCTGGCGCTGCCGGCAGTCCTGTACGTGGTGGTCCGAGGGCACGACCTCTCCCGGACCTTCTCCCTCCGCCTCCCCTCCCGGCGGCACCTGCTGGGAGGGCTCCTCCTCTTTCTGGGCGGTACGCCGCTGGCCTGGTTCCTGGCCTGGCTTCAAAGTCTCGTGGCCCCCGTCCCGGTGGAGTACCTGGAGGCCATGGCCGAGATGCTCACCGCCGATTCCGTGTCCCGCTTCCTATGGCTCCTGTTCATGGCTGCGGCCATCCCGGCCCTTTGTGAGGAAGTGCTTTTCCGGGGCACCCTGCTGAGTGGGCTTCGCAACGGGCTTCCCACCGCAGTTGCAGTGGTGCTGAGTGGGATCATCTTCGGACTCTTCCACGTCTCGCCGGAGACGGGATTCCGGATCCTTCCCACTGCATGGCTCGGGATCCTCCTGGCCTGGGTGGTGGTGGCGTCCGGATCGCTCCCTCTGGCGATCCTGCTCCACTTCCTGAACAATGGGGCGATCCTGGCCCTCATGGCACTCCCCCTCACCCGGGAGATGGTGTCCGGAACCGACGACGCGCCCCCCCTGCTACTGGTGGTGGGAGCCTTTGTGGCACTGATCATGGGAGTCCGCCTGCTGCGGAAGCCGTCGCCCGACACCTTGAGCGTACCCCGGGACGAAGTTCACTTACGGGAAGGATGACGATCCCCATTCTCCATGGAGGGGATGGGGACGAGGAACAGGGAGGTAGAATGCTGGGCACACTCTTCTTTCTGCTGGCGGCGCTGGTGGTGGTGGGGGGGCTCCTCTTCCGGGGTCGCCTTCGCCGAACCGTGGATGGTCGGGATCCCATGACCGATGATCCCCTCCTCCGGGAAATCCTGGCCGAGAGCGATGCCGATATCCCGGAGGATCCGCCCCTGGACGAGGATGCCATCCGGGAGGCGGAGGACGACTTCTGGTCTGAGAGTTGGGATCAGGCGGAGGACTGGCGGGGATGATACCCAACCGATCCCTTCCGGAGCGTCACCCCGACAGATCAGGGAGACCAGCCGAACCGGTAGTAGGCGCCGGGGATGGGTACGATGGTACGGTTGGGGGGCGTGTCATCCTCGGGATCCAGCCGATTCACCACCAGCGCTCGGTTCAGAGCCACCTCCAGACCGGCACTGTGGCCCCCGGAGATGTTCCAGTCCACGCCCAGGGGCGCACGGGCGATGAGAATGGAGCCGCTACCATCTTCGGTCCAGGCGGTGAGACTCCAGAAGCCGAGCCCGACGAAGGGCTGGAAGGCGCTGTCGCCGAAGTAGCGCTTTGCCGAAACCGCCACGGCGATCTCCCGGAAGGTGATGGTTCCCAAGGTGAGTTCGGCGGCCCAGTCGTTCCGGCGGTATTCGGTCACCAGACCCAGGAATCCGGTACCCCCGAGGCTGACCCCCAGGCGCACCTCTCCCCGGTCGCTGGTCTGGGCCTCCAGTGGGACCGGCGAAGGCCCCCAGGAACCGAAGAGCCAGAGGACGAGGCCCAGCGTGCCAATGAGGTGCGGACGGGACATCGTGATGGAATGAGGGGAAGACGGGATCGGTGGGGGGTAGGACGGAAAACGGCGTCCCGGGCACCGGACGGACGCAATCTCCGCGGGCCCCGAACCGCCTCCAAGGTAACACCCTCGTCCGCAGAGGACACAGCGTACCGGGCTCGGGGGGGCTCGGGGGTGGGCGTCGTTTTCCCGTGGCCCCGAGCCCGGTGGGTTTCCCACATCCGCCCGGCAGCCCTCCTGGGCGGAATCGCGCTCATGGTGGTGAGTGCAGCCTGCGAGGCACCCGATCGGCCTCCGGTTCTCGCTCCGGGGCTCCCGGCCGCCGCCGTGGACTTCCTCGAGCCGGATCGGATCCGGTCCTTTCGACTCGACCAGGGGGTGGTCTACCGGGAGATCCGGAGCGGGCCCAACCCCTGGGTCGTTCACCTCCTGGAGGTAGATCTGTCCCGGTGCGACCTGGGATTCCAGGTGGAAGGAAGCAGTGAGGATGAGGGCCGGGTCCCGGTGACTACACTGGCCCGCCGAACCGGACCCGGTCTGGTGGCAGCGGTGAACGGCGATTTCTTCACGCCGGAGGACCTTCCCCTCGGGGTGGAGGCCAGTGGTGGGGCCATTCGGGGAAGGAGTACCCGCCCCGTCTTCGCCTGGCGACCCGGGAATGGACCATGGATCGGATCGCTGGAGTGGGACGGTGATTCCATCCGGGTGGGGAACTGGGCCTTCCCGGTGGAGGAACCGGATGCCCGGACGGAGATCCTGGGCGGGTATCCAACCCTCCTTCGGGCCGGAGGATGGGTGGGCGATCTCCAGCAGGCGGACCGCCCCGCCTTCTCGACCCAGCGCCACCCGCGCACGGCCTTGGGCTTCGATCCCGGTTCGGCACGGGCATGGCTCGTGGTAGTGGATGGTCGCGGAAGCTCCTCCGAGGGGATGACCCTTCCCGAGTTGGCCGACCTGCTCCGAGCCCTGGGTGCTCGAGAGGCCCTGAATCTCGATGGCGGAGGGTCATCGGTCATGGTGATCCGAGGCGAGACGGTGAACCGGCCGTCGGATCCCCAGGGCGAGCGCGCCGTGGTGAACGCCCTGGTGGTACGGAGGGACGCCGCCTACTGCCAGCCGGTCCAGCGGTGAGCCCATCCCAGAGGTGAGCCCACCTCCCCCACCGACGTCCTACCAGCTCTCCCCCTCCCAGCACATGTCCCAGAAGCGCAGTTCGTACCGGGACGACAGGAGGAAGATTTCCCGGAGGCGGGCTTCCTTACGGGGGGTGACGCCTGCCGCGACCCGGTCCAGCTCGTCCCGCAGCCACTCTCCGGCGGCGGCGAACTCCTGCGAGGCGTACTGTTCGATCCAGTCTGAATAGCGGCTATCGGCCGGGGTCCCTTCCTGAACCAGCGCCTGTCCGATGACCATGTAGCCCCAGGCGCACGGAAGGAGCGCCGCCAGGAGGTCCGCCATGTCCCCGTCCGCCGCCGTCCGGACGAGGAAGTCGGTGTAGGCCCGATTCGTAGGCCACATCACAGCGCTTTCCAGCTCCTGCGCCGAGATGCCGAAGCGGGTGGCGTACTTGCGGTGAAGCTCCATTTCCGTGTTCAGCGTCATGTCCAGGACCCGGGCGTACCAGCCCATGCTCTCCAGATCCTCGGCCTTGGCCGTCGCCCAGGCGAAGATCCGAGCGAACTCCTTCAGGTAGCCGTAATCCTGCACCACCCACCGGGCGAATACGTCCGGATCCAGCGAGCCGTCGCCGATCCCTCGGACGAAGGGGTGGTCGAGCTGGGCATCCCAGATGGGACGTGCGGCCTCCAGGAGGCTGGAGGTGAGGGTCATGGTGGCTCTCCGGGTTCCGGATTTTCAGGGGTGTATGGACGCGGCCGTCGCCAGGAGCGGGGGACCGGTCCCCTTGCTGCGCTTCGAAGCAAACGCCCTGGAAGAGAGGGGTCAAGCGCCCGGTGGGAGAGGGTGGAGGACTCCCACTTCTACCGGGCCCGTGTCGGCCCTACCTTCTTCGCTGCGCAGGCCGTTTCTCCCCTCGCTACCCCTTCCGGAGCCACCGTCATGGACACGAACCCCTCCGCCTCTCTGGACGGCTTCGCCCCTGAGACCTTCCGGAGGCGCCGCCGTCGGGTCGTGGAGCGTCTCGGTGAGGACGCCATGGTCCTGCCGGCGGCGCCTCCCCTCATCCGAAGCCGTGATTCGGAGCTCCCGTACCGGCCGGACTCGGAACTCTTCTACCTGACGGGATGCCGGGAGCCGGAAGCCGTACTGGTGCTGAGAGGCCGGTCTGCCGACGCCTCCATCGTCCTCTTCATCCGGCCCAGGGACCCGGAGCAGGAGCGGTGGACCGGTCCCCGGATCGGTGTGGATGCGGCCATGGATCTCTACGGCGTGGATCGCGCCTTTCCCATGGGCGAACTCTCCCGTCGTCTCCCGGAACTGCTTGAGGGAACCGGCCGGGTCCACCATCGCCTGGGAGTGCACCCGTCGGTGGACGCTCTCGTGGTGGAGGCTCTCCGGACTGCTCGGACCCGGGGACCCCGGACCGGTCGAGGTCCCCGGTCGGTGGTGGATCCGGGAGAGATTCTGGACGAACTGCGTCTCCGCAAGGGTCCGGAGGAGATCACCGCCATCCGTATGGCGGTGGAGGCGACGATCCGGGGGTTCAGGGCCGGGATGGCCGTCGCCGCCCCAGGGGTGGGAGAGTGGGAGATCCAGGCAGAGGTGGAGGCTGCCTTTCGACGGGCCGGAGCCTCGGGGCCGGCCTTCGGAACCATCGTGGGGTCCGGGGCGAATGGGTGTGTGCTCCACTACACGGAAAACCGGCGCAGGACCCGAGATGGGGATCTGGTTCTCCTGGACGCCGGCGCTGAGGTTCGCCTCTACGCAGGCGATCTGACGCGGACCTTCCCCGTGTCCGGACGATTCTCCCCGGAACAGGAAGCCGTCTACCAGGTGGTGGAGGACGCGCGGCAGGCTGCCGTGGCTGCCGTGGCTCCCGGCAAGACGGTGCAAGCGGTGCACCGTGAAGCCGAAACCCGCCTCCTCCTGGGTCTCCGGGAGTTGGGCCTCCTCTCAGGGAGCGTGGATGAACTCCGGGGCAGGAAGGCGCATAGGCCATACTTCCCGCACCGGACGTCCCACTGGCTCGGGATGGATACCCATGATCCGGGAGACTATGTGCGGGACGGTCGGGATAGGCCGCTGGAGCCGGGGATGGTCCTGACGGTGGAGCCGGGACTCTACTTTCCGCTCCGCGGGGACGGAGCTCCCCTGGACCATCCCTTTGGCGGTCTGGGGATCCGCATCGAGGATGACGTTCTGGTCACCCCGGATGGCTGCGAAGTCCTCTCAGCGGCTCTTCCCACCGAGCCCCGGGAGGTAGCGGCCTTGGTGGGTGCCGTTTGATCCGGCGCAAGGATCGCGGACAGGTGGGCAGCGACGGGCGGTTCCATGGATGGGCCGACCCAACCGGAATCCAGCAGGGAGGAAACGGTGGTGACGGATCAGGCTCGGCCACGACTGAGTAGCCGCTTCTTCCGGGCCCACGGGCTCGGTAACGATTATCTGGTCTTCGAGGCGGGGGATGAATGGGAGGCGACGCCGGGCGCCGTCTCGGCGGTGTGTCACCGGTGGCTCGGAGTGGGGAGTGACGGGATCGTAGCCCTGCTGGATCCCGCCTCCCGGAACGGCGAACCCTTCCCCTTGCGGATGTTCAACCCCGACGGTTCCGAGTTCGAACGGAGCGGGAATGGGCTCCGGGTCCTGGGCGCATGGCTGCATCGTTCGGGGCGGGTGCGGGAAGAGGCCTTCCAGGTCCGGAGCGGCGGAGATCTGATCGGGATGCGGGTCCATGGTGCCTCCACCGAGGGGGAGTACGACATCTCGGTGCGCATGGGCCAGGCCGATCCATCGCCGGAGGCGGTGGGGCTCGATCCAGCCCGGCTGCCGGCCCACGCCGCAGCTCTGGCGCTCCAGCCCGTCTCGGTGGGGAATCCTCACGCTGTGGTCTTCGTCCAGGATCTGGATCCACCGCTGACCCTCTCCGACACCCACCTCCGTGAGGTGGGGTCGCTCCTCAGTTCCCATGCGGCCTTCCGACAGGGGACCAACGTCCAGCTTGTCCGGGTCGAGCGGGATGGGCGCCTGCGTATCGCCATCTGGGAGCGTGGTGTGGGGAAGACCTACGCGTCCGGAAGTAGCTCGTGCGCAGCGGCGGTGGCTGCGGTCCATCGGGGGAGGATCCCCACCGGGACGGTGGAGGTGGAGATGGAGGGGGGCAGGATGCAGGTCACGGTATCCGAGGATTTGGACGTCATCCTAAGGGGCCCCGTCCGGGAGATCTGCGAAGGACGACTCACCCCCGGCTTCGTCCGGAGCCTGGCCCTCAGGTCCGAACCCGTATGAGGAGGATGATGGCCGCCACCAGGAAGAGGACATTGGGGAGCCATGCCGCCCAGAGGGCTGGGAGGGTTCCCGCGTACCCCATGGCTCCGGAGACCCGGAATAGCATGAGGTAGAGCATGGTGGTGGCCAGGGACAGGCCGATTCCGTAGGCCGTTCCCCCCCTCCGACTGGAGGTGGCAAGGGGCGCGCCGAAGAGGATGATGATGAAGGTGGCCACCGGGATGGCGAGCTGCTGCTCCCTCTTGGTCAGAATCCGACCGGCATCGCCACCGGAGCGGATCACCCGCTCCGCCAGCACCCCGAGTTCGGCGTAGGTCATTTCCTCCTCGTCCCGGACCGTATCCAGGAGGTCTCGCGGACCTTCCACCAGGGATTCGGCGACGAATTCAGTGAATTGGGTGGCTTCTTCCCGCCCATCCGGGTGCAGCGTCCGGATCCACCCGTTCTGGAGGATCCACCCCTCACCCTCGCGCCACACGGCCTGGTCGGCGAGAATGTGACGGGTAGCGCTCTCCCCGTTGGCCGAAGGACCCTGGAGGGTGACACCCTGCATCCGGTTGTCGGAGGTGGTCAGGCGGCGGGCCGAGAGGGATTCGCCTGCGTCGGTGATGTAGACGAAGTTGCTCCGCCACTCCTGGCGACGTTCCCGCTCGCCCAGGACCTCGGCTGCGATCTGGTTGGTGCGGGGCACCAACTGGGAGAGGGCCAGGGCGGCTCCCGTGAGCACCAGCCCTGCCAGTACCATGGGCATGATGAGCCGGTAGAAGGAGACGCCGCCGGCCTTCGCCGCCATGACCTCCCGATGGGTGGTCATGGGATAGATGGTGAAGACCGAGGCCAGCAGCGCCGCCACCGGGAACGACCAGAGGAAGAAGTTCGGGAACTGATACATGTACCCCAGCGCCACCTGGTCCATGGTCAGGCCCCGTTCCAGATACCGATCCAACCGGTCCGTGGCGTCGCCCAGGATGAACAGGAGGGGCGCACCGGTGACGAAGACGAAGAAGAGCTTGAGGAACGTCCCCAGGACGAAACGATCCAGGATCCTCATGAGACCGCCCTCTCCTGCGGGGAACCGGAGGATGTGGCCCTACGCTCCCGCAGCCGACGCAGTGGGGCACCCAGTGCATGCTTGATCTCATCGAGGCGATTCCCCCGGTTCGTGGCCATGTCCCTGGCCATTCGGCTCATGAGGAAGATCGCCGGGATCAGGAGGAGGATGTTGGGCGCCCACATGCCGACCCAGGGGTGGATCTGCCCCCGATCGGCGAAGCGCTCGCCCACGATGAGTCCAACCCAGTAGAAGAAGAAGATGCCCAGGGAGAGGGCGATCACCATCCCCACCCCCCCTTGGGGATAACGGATGGCCAGCGGAGCCCCCAGGAGCACGAAGACCAGGCATGCGAAGGCAATGGAATGCTTCTTGAAGATCTCTACCTGGTACTGGAAGACGTTCAGGTACTGGACCCCCCAGCGGTGATGGATTACCCGGGACTCGGAGGCCTGCTCGGCTACCAGATGGTCTCGGGGCGCCGAGAGGCGGTCCGCCGGCACCACCACCACGGGCCGGTCTCCGGCCGGGGCCGGTTCCAGGGCGTTCTCCACCGCCCGTTCCGAAAGGGAGTGCATCTCCTCCGCGATGGAGTGGGTCTCCTCCATGCTCTGGGCGGCGCGGTTGCGGAGCATGGCGATGTCCATCTCACGATCGCTACGGCTCCCTCCGCCGGTACGGCGCTCCAGTTCGGTGCCCACTCCGCGGAAGGGGATGATCTGGGTCTCGAAGTACAGGCGCTGGAAACCTCCCGGGCGGGCGTCGGTGGTTTCGAAGACCACTCCGTCTTCCAGGGTCAGGAAAAGGTCCCGACGGTCGGGGGTGAAGGCCATCTCGCCCCGCTGGGCCACGATGGTGCGATTCTCGCCCATGCGCGAGAGGTCATAGATGGTGACGTCGGTGAGCCGATTCGTGCCCTGGTCGATCCCCCCCGCCCTGAGGAAGTAGCGGGTGTCGTCGGCGGTGTGGACCTCGTTGACCACCTCTTCCCGCAGCTCGAAGGTGGGATTCTGCCTCCCAACATCGGCCAGGAGGTTGGCGAGGCGGTGGTTCGACTCGGGGAGCACGCGGTCGTTGAAGTACAGCATGGCCCCGGTGAGCACGAGGCCCACCACGGCGATGGGGATGAGGAGCCGAGCCGGGTGCACCCCTCCCGCCGCCAGCGCCGTGATCTCATTGTTCCCCGTCATGTCGGAGAAGGCATAGAGCACGGCCACCAGGATCGCCATGGGGAAGGTGAGGGCGATGATGTGTGGGAGGGAGAGGAGCATGAACTCCAGGATGATCCCGGCCTCAAGCCCCTTGCCCACGAGGTCTTCCAGCGCCCGGGCCACGGCATTCAGGAAGAGAAGTCCCGTTACCGCCGTGAAGGCAAAAAGGAAGGGTCCCAGGTGGGACCGGACGATGTAGCGGGTCAGAATCCTCATGAGGGCCGGGCTCTGTATCGGGGCGACCGTGCAGGGCGGGGAGAGGGCTTCCCCTCCGTCCTGCTACTCCTGGGCGCCCCGAACGACCGGGCCGGAAAGGCCCTCGGGGCACGGTCCTACAATCGTCGGATTACCCGGATCAGTGAAGAGCGGTCCCTCGTTCCGTCCGGTTCGGCGGGGTGCCACCGGTGAACCCTCTCGCGACCCTGGTCCTGCTCCTCCTCCTACACGGGGCCAATCCGGCGTCGGAGTTGTCCGGGGTGGATCCACAGGCAACGCTTCCCCGCGCCGGGGGGACCATCATGGCGGATACTGTACCGGACGCCGGTGATCTGGCCATCCGGATCCGGGCCCGAGGGGAGTTCGGTGGCGACTGGACCCAGTTCCGCCCCTGTGACGTCGGGATCCAGGGAACGTGCAATCCGGATCTGGTACCCCAACTCCAGCCGGATCTGCTCCTGGGCGTGCAGGCGGGAGGTGGGATCGCCGATCGGATCTTCCTGGACGTGGACTACGACCAGACCCGAGAGTTCGCCGGCGCCAACCGCTTCCGGGCCTTCTACCAGGGGCGGGAGGGGGAATTCCTCCAGCGAGTGGAGGTGGGTGATGTCACCTTCGCCCTCCCGGAGACTCGCTTCCTCACTCGCGGAATTCCCGCCGGCAACTTCGGCGTCCTGGCCCGGGGCGAGGTGGCCGGGGTCCGACTCCAGACCGTCTTCGCCCAGCAGCAGGGTGCCCGCCGGTCCCGGGAGTTCCGGCTCGGAGGACAGGGGGGCCAGGTGGGGATCATACAGGGGGACAGCCTGGTGCTGGACGACGCCGAGTATGTGCGGGGACAGTTCTTCTTCCTCATGGACCCCATGCTTCTGCCCGGGGCGCCCCACCTGGATGTTCTGAGTCTACGCCCCTCCGACGCCCCCCCTGGGCTCGCGCCCGGTCCCGAGCCCATCCAGCTCTACCGGATGGAGCGGGATCCCGTTCTACGCCAGCAGGTGGAGGGGTACATCCAGGCCGATGCGGTAGCCCACGGTCCTGACGGCGTGGTCCGGGAGTCGGGATGGTTCCGGTACCTCCGGGAAGGGGTGGACTACTACCTTCACCCCTCCGGGTTGTGGGTGGCGCTGCGAAGTCCCCTCCGGCCGGACGAGGCGCTGGCCGTCACCTACCGGAATGCGTTGGGGGAGGAGGTGGGCGACTATAATCCGGAGGCAGTGGCCAATCGAGGTGATGTCCCCACACTGGAACTCCTCCGAGCCTCCCAGGCCCAGCACCAGCCTGGTCGCCCGACGTGGGACCGGGAGATGAAGCAGGTGTATCGGATCTCCGGTTCCGACGATGTGGACCCGGGCTCCCTGGATCTGCGGATCTCCCTGGGAGAGGAGAGTGGCGGACGCACGTTCCTCGGCGCCCCCGATGGGCGCCGCATCCCCCTCCTGCGCCTTCTGGGCCTGGACGAATCGGCGCCGGGAGACCAGGTGGATGCCCGGAGCATCTTCCAGCCCGCCCAGGAACTCTTCAGGGAGGCGGGGCTGCAGCAGCAGGTGGGGTTGCAGGGCACCTTCCTGGTTTTCCCCACCCTCCGCCCCTTCATGGAACCACCGCCGGTACCTTCGGAGGGGCTGGACGCGGATGAGGCACGGGCGATCCTGGGAGCCGACGCGAACCGCCGCATCTACGAGACGGTGGATCCGTTGGAGCGTGGGGCCTCCGGGCTCTTTCGTCTTAACATCACCGCCGAGATCCGGAGTGTGGGGGTGACTTCCACCATCGCCCTGGGCGCCTTCGGCATCCGGGAGGGGAGCGAGCGGGTCTACCTGGGCGATCGCCTGCTACAGCCTGCGGTGGACTACATCCTGGATCCCGGAACCGGGACGCTGACGCTTCTGCAGCCGGCGGGTCTTCTGGCTCGGAGCTCCTCGGACCGGCTTCAGGTCTCCTGGGAGCAGGCATCGGTCTTCCGGATTGCTCCCACCTCCATCGTGGGAGCCGGGGCATCCCTTCCGGCGGGCCAGGCAGGGCGAGTGGAGTTTCTGGGGCTTTACCAGTTGGAGCAGGAGCGGGTGAACCGGCCGCGCTTCGGCGCGGAGCCGGGATCGCTGGGGATGGTGGGGATCCGCTCGGATCTGGCCTGGGAACTCCCTGGACTGGACTCCTTCCTCCAACGTTTCCAGGAAGCCGGGGCGGGAGATGGGAGGGGCGCCCGGCTCCGCCTGGACGGGGAGGTGGCCGTGTCGCTGCCCAACCCCAATGTGTCCGGCGACGCCTACCTGGACGACTTCGACGCCGGAAATGAGCGGGCGCTCTCGCTGGTTTCCTCTGCCTGGCATCTCGGTAGCCGCCCCTCCTCCCGGTTCGGAGCCGAGGACATCCTTCCTACCGAATTGAATCCAGGGTCGGCCACATCGCTGGTGTGGCAGCATACCTGGGTTGAGCAATCACCGGCGGGGGATTCTCTTGGGGTCTTCGAGGGCTTCCTCTCCCAGGACGAGGTGGATCGCCAGATCAGCTTCGCCGGGAGTCAGACCCGGGAGACGGGGCTTCGCCTCACCTTCGGCGGTGAGGAGGGGCCGGGTCCCTTCCCTGACGGTCCCCGGTGGCGTTCCATCACTACCCTCCTCTCGCCAACGGGCACGGATCTGACCCAGACGGAATTCCTGGACGTCTACGTGGCCGACGGTGCCGACCTCACCCTGATCCTGGATCTGGGGCTCGTGAGCGAGGATGCCTTCTTCATCGATTCCCAGGGGCGCACATCGGGGATCCACCCCCGCACCGGACGACCGTGGGGGCAGGGCGTGCTTGATCAGGAGGCGGATCCACTCAGGGGGGAGGTGTGGGGTCCCGAGACCGATGCCCGGGGCGTGTGGCCCGAGGAGTGCCGGGCTGATCCGGGGAGGGTCTACCGAATCGGTGACCCCCGGGCCAACTGTACCCGGGGAAATGGGCGTCGGGATACGGAGGATCTGAACCAGAACGGGGTGCTCGACACGGAGGAACGCTACATCCGGTATGTGCTTCCCCTGGGGGCCGGATCCCCCTACTTGGTGCGCGACCGGACCCAGACCGGCACCCGCTTCCGTCTCTACCGAATTCCGCTGCGGGGCCCACTGGCGGTGAATCCCGAGGGGGCGTTTACGGAGGCGGACTGGCGCAGCGTCCAGTTCCTGCGGTTGACGGTGGCAGGGACCCGTCCGGGGACCGCCACCCTGGCACGGATGCGGCTTGTGGGGTCCCGGTGGGTGAAGCGGGGGGTGGACGGAGTGCTGAGGGGTATCGGTGGCGATACCCTTTCGGCGCTGGGGACGCTGGAGGTAACCCCGGTCTCGGTCCTCACGGAGGGCCCCGCCTACCGGGCACCCCCGGGGGTGCTGGCGCAGCTCGACGACCCGGGAGCCGCCGTGGGGGGGCGGGGCGTGGAGTTCAGCGAGAGCTCTCTGGCCCTCCGCTACGACGGGCTCGGTCCAGGGGACCGGGCCGAGGTCTACCTCCGGTTTCTCCAGCGTCCCCGGAGCTTCCTGAACTATTCCCGACTGCGGGTCTGGACCCTGGCCCGGCGTGGGACCTGGGGAGAGGGGGTGCCCACCGACTTCTTCCTGAAGGTTGGAAGCGACCCGGAGAACTTCTACCTATACCGAAGTCGTCTGGACCCGGCGGCGGACCCGCAGGCGGTGCTCCCGGACGAGTGGCGGCCGGAGCATCGGATCGAGTTCGAGCGCTGGATCGAACTCCGGCGCGAAGCGGAGGAACGCCTCCTCATGGCCCCGCCAGGGCCCGGCGAGCCACCCATCGAAGTATGGTCCGCCGACTCCACCTACGCGGTCGTGCTGAGAGATCGGGCCCGGGCCCCCAACCTGGCGGCGGTAAGGGAAATCAGCATGGGGGTCTGGAACCAGGGGCCGGCGCCTGTGGAGGGGGAGGTCTGGATCAACGAACTCCGGCTGGGAGGGGGGCTCCGGACTCCCAGCGCGGCCCAGGTCTTGAACCTGGAACTGGATGGCGGTGACCTCTTCCAGCTTCGACTGGGCTATACCGGTCAGGGAGCCGATTTCCAGCAACTGGACGAAGCGCGGACCTTCCAATCCGACGGTGCCTTCTCCGTGGGGGGGACGGTGCAGGCCGGGAAGCTCCTCCCGGAGGCATGGGGAACGGATTTCCCCGTCACCGTTTCGCACCAGAGTTCGTCCCGGGATCCCTTCTTCCTGGAGGGCACCGATCTCCGGGGAGATCTTCTGCCCGGGCTTCGGGCGCCGGGGTTCCGGGAGACCCGGGTTGCGGCCGCCTTGGGGGCTCGGGGGGAGACGGGGGTCGGGTGGATAGACCGGATCCTTCCAGGCGCAGACCTGCGCTTCAGCATCCTGCGCTCCACCGGGACCACGGTGACTTCGGAGACGGCCGTTCGGGGGAGCGAGGTGGGGGCCGGGTACAGCTGGCGTCCGGACGATCGGAGCTTTGGGGCCCTGCCGGGTGCGCTGGAGCCCATCGCTCGGGTCTTCCTTCCCCCGAGCTGGGTCCGGAGTCTTCGAGAGACCCGAATCCGCTGGACCCCTGTGGAGGTGAGGTTTGCCGGGGGGGTGGCGAGGCGGCAGCGTACCACCACTCGCTTCGACCAGTTGCTGGTGGATCCCCTCGACCAAGGCTTCGCCGAGCGAGGACTGGACCACCGGCTGGAGCACGCCCTCAGGGTGGAGATGAACCCCCTGGAGAGCCTCCGGGCTGGGCTGGAGGTTCGCGGAGTGCGAGACCTACTGGACCCGGAGGACGGGGTGCGGGACCCGGCGGCCCGACCCCTGGTGGAGGCGGAGCGACGGATGCTTCTGGGACGGAGCCTGGGGTGGGAGACGGCACGGAACGTGGAGGGCAGCCTGAGCTACCGTCCGCCCCTTCCGGACTGGATCCGGGCTGATCTCGGGGTTCGGACCCGGTACCGGTCCCATCGCAACGCCGGGCTCTTTCGCCACGGAAACGGCGGATCCAACGAGGCCATGGAGGACGGAGAGCTGCTCCGGAACGCAGGCGCGGACCGGGACCTCCGGGCAACGCTAACGGTGGAACCGTCCCGCCTGACCGATGGGCTGCGGCGACTCAGCCCCGTCTCCTTAAGCGTCCAGGATGGGGTGACCTGGTGGTTCTTCCGTGAGCCGGTGGCGCCGGGTGCCGGGATGCAGCTCGGGCTGGCGCGTCTGGGGACCCTTCAGGAGGTAGACGGGATCCCGGCGACGACACTGGTGGACCGAACCGGCATCACCGCGGGCTCCGGGCTCAGGCTCCCGGGCAGCCTCTTCATGAATGTGAATGTGCAGGAGACCCGGGTGGGTTCGCTGGATATCCGGGCCGAGCGGACCAGCAGGGTGCGGTCCTGGCCCGATCTGCGGCTGGGTGTCTCGGACCTCCCTCTACCCGACGCCTGGGACGGCTGGGTCGACCGGGTGACCCTCTCCACCGGCTGGCAGCAGATCTGGGAGGAGGTGGAGTTCGGACAGGCGGTCCTCCAGCGCCGGACCCGCTCCGACGTTCGGGTGCCGGTGGAGGTGGTGGTGGAGTGGGGAGGCGGGTTCGCCACCCGATACCGGGGACTCCTCGGGCGGGGAGAGGGAGTCGACCCCACCGGAGCCACGGAGCGTCGCCGCCGGGATCACGGTGTGTCGGTGGAAACCGTTCTGGCTCCCCAGGCCGGACTTGGTGGGAGGATGCAGGAGCCGGTTCGGTTCGCCCTGATCCTGGATTGGGCCGAGACGGAAGATTGTCGGGTCACGGCCGGCAGGGACCGATGCGTCCCCTTCTTCTCCCAGCTCGACCGGAGTGTGAACCTGGCGGTGGACACCCGGCTCTCTGATATGGAAGTGGGAGGACGAGTGGCGCTGAACGACCGGCGGTCGTTCGTGGGGCTCCAGACCGGTGCTACCCAGTTCCAGGTGGGGATCTGGGCTCGGATGATCTTCTCCGCCGGACCTGCCGCCCTCCTGGGAAGACCCGTAGACCCGTTCTGAGGCCCATCGGGCCATGGCAACGCCCCGGCGGCCGTGGCAGACTCGGGCATGACGCCTGAAGAACGCCGTACCGTCCTCATTACTGCCACCCTCCTGTTGGTGGCGAGTCTGGCGAGACTCGGGTGGGAGTCCCGTCCCATGGCTCCCCTCCTGCCTCCGGACTCCTCCGCCTATGCGGAGTTGATCCCGGCCACAGACTCGCTCCTGGCGCTGGAGGAGCGTCGCCTCACTCCCCTGGGTCCCGGGGAGCGGATCGACCCGAACCGGGCTGACGACGTGGAGCTCTCACGGCTCCCGGGGGTGGGGCCTGCCCTGGCTCGACGGATCGTGGACCACCGTGAGCTGGAGGGACCGTTTCACCGGGTGGAGGACCTGGAGGAAGTGGCGGGGATCGGTCCGGCCACGGTGGCACGCCTGGCAAACCTCCTGGACCTGGATGATCCGCCGCCCACCGGCTCCCGGACCGGGGGCTCCGGACCCCTGGATCTGAACCGGGCCGAGGCGACTGATCTCGAGCGGCTCCCGGGAGTGGGGCCGGCCCTGGCAGAGCGGATCCTGGCGGAGCGTCGCCGTCGCGGCAGCTTCCAGAGGCCGGAGGAGTTGTTGGAGATTTCCGGGATCGGGCCGATAACCTGGGAGAGGTTACGCCCCCTCGTATCGGTGGATGGAAGCCCTCCGGTCTCTCCCTAGGTCCCATCCAACCCACCCTTCGTCCCGGTGTCCGGAATGGCTACACGACTTGCTCAGGATCGTCTCGGGGACCTCTGTCTCCGGGAGGGCCTGATCACGCCGGAGCAGTTGCAGACGGCGTTGACCGAATCCCGGAGTTCCGGGAGCCGGCTCGGTGTCGTGCTGGTGAAGATGGGGTTCGTGGAGGAGGCGGAACTGACCCGGACCCTGGCCCGCCAGTACCGGGTCCCTGCCGTGGATCTGGATCGGGTCAAGGTGGACCCGCGGATCATCAAGCTCATCCGGCCAGAAGTGGCCCATAAGCACCTGGTGCTCCCGCTACGGCGAGTGGGTCGGACGCTAACGGTGGCCATGGCAAACCCATCGGATCTGGGCGCCATCGACGACCTGAAGTTCATCACCCGCTTCGAGATCGAGCCGGTGGTGGTTGGTGAGCATACCCTCC
>SKJY01000091.1 GCA_007121775.1 Gemmatimonadota bacterium | reverse complement strand
TTGGCGGCGCCAATGGCCAGAAGCTGGCCGAACAGATCCGGCGCACGCCGGGCGATACGGAAACCCACCACCACGATGACAAAGTAGAGGATCAGGAGGGATCCCACCCCCAGAAAGCCCCACTCCTCCCCGATCATGGAGAAGATGAAGTCGTTGTGGGGCTCCGGTAGGAAGCCGAATTTCTGCCGTCCCTCGCCGAAGCCCACCCCCGCCACCCCCCCCGATCCCAGGGCGATGAGGGATTGATGCACCTGGTAGCCTGCGGCGCCTGTGTGCTCGGAGAGGTCCCGGAAGGCCATGAGCCGGTCCTGGCGAAACCCCGATCCGAGCTGCGCCAGGATCAGGGGCGAGAGCACCACGGCCAGAAAGGCGAAGTGGCCGATGCGGGCTCCAGCCACGAAGACGGTAAGGGCACCGAGCATCCCCACCACGAAGGCAGTGGAGAGGTCCGGCTGCAGGAGAATGGGAAGAAGCAGCGCCCCCCAAACGATGAGGAAGGGAAGAAGCCCACGGGACAGACTTCGAAACACCTCCTGCTTCTTCACCGCCAGGTGCGCTGTCCAGACGATGATGGCCAGCTTGGCGAACTCGGACGGCTGCAGGGTGACGCCCACGTTCAGCCACCGACGGGCGCCGTTGATCTCCGGAGCCCAGGCGTGGGTCCAAGGGAGGGCCATGAAGACCAGGGCGGCCCACACCGCCACCACCGTGGGCCAGGCCAGACCCCGCCACCACCGGTAGGGCATCCGGGCCGTCACGGCCAGGACCACGAGACCCACCGCCACCCCCACGGCTTGACGGGAGACGTAGAAGGTGTCGGGGTGCCCCTGCCGCTCGGCCAGGAAGGCGGAAGCCGAGTGAAGGTTCACGAGGCCGAAGGCAGCCAGTGCTAGGGTGGCGGCCACCAGCGCGGCGGGCTCCCAACCTCCGCTCAGCCCCGACTCGGCGAACTCAGGTGTCCGCGGGGGGGCCACATCCGTCCGGGCCACACTCATGCCGGCCTCCCTTCTGTGGCCTCACCCCGGGCCAGCGCGGCAAAGCGGGCACCCCGGGCCCGGTAGTCGGGAAAGGCGTCGAAGGAAGAGCAGGCGGGTGAGAGGAGGACGAGGTCGCCGGGCAGGGCCAGGGCACGAGCCTTCGTAACCGCTTCGTCGAACCCCCCGTCGGCCTGGACCACCCGATGTGGTTCCACCCCAGCCGCCACGAGCTCCCGGGCCATCCGCGGAGCGGCGGCGCCGTAGAGCACCACGGCCCGAGCCCGGGCCTGGAGGGCAGCGGCCAGCGTCCCGTACGCCTCTCCCTTGTCCTTCCCGCCCAGGATGGCCACGACACTCCGCTCCAGACTCTCCAGAGCCCCTCGGGCCGCCTCCACATTGGTGGCCTTCGAATCGTTCACCCAGAGCACACCGCCCTCATCCGCCACCGGCTCCATCCGATGGGGGAGGGGGCGGAAGCTCCGGAGGCCGTCCCGGATCCCCTCCAGCGAGGCCCCGGCCATGCGGGCCGTGAGGGCTGCCGCCAGGGCGTTCATGGCGTTGGGACGCCCGAGGATGGAGAGTTCGTCCTGGTGGAGGAGGACTTCCTCGGGGGCAGGGGTCCCGGACGCCGCTCTCCGGAGCACGAGCATCCCGTCCCGGAGGAAGGCGGCGGGAGCGTCTCGCCCCTCCTTTTGAAGTGCCTCGGGAATGGCCTCAAGGTCCGCCGCGAACCAGCAGCGGATCCCTGGGGCGTCCCCCGGCAGATGGCGGACCGCCTCCACTTCGGCGTTCAGGACCCATCGGCTCTGTGGCGAGGCGTTTTGGAAGAGCCGGGCCTTGTCGGCGTAGTAGGCCTCAAGGCTCGGGTAGCGATCCAAGTGATCAGGCGCCAGGGTGGTAACGACCCCAATGACCGGGGTCAACGTGTCGATCCCCGCTAGTTGGAAGGAGCTGAGCTCCAGGACGAACCATTCCGGGGGTGGGACCAGAAGAGCGAGCTCCGAGGCCGCAGGCGCCAGCTCCGTGCCCACATTCCCCCCCAGCGCCGCCCGGAGCCCCGCCGCCGTCAGAAGGTGTGAAATGAGGGCGGCGGTGGTGGTCTTCCCATTCGTGCCCGTGACCGCGATCAGTGGACCCGCATAGTGCCGGGCAGCGAATTCAGGTTCCGTGACGGTGCGGACCCCGCAGGCTTCGAGCTCCCGCAGGACCGGCGCATCCGGGGGGATTCCCGGTGAAACCACAACCACACCCGCCGATGCGATTCGCGCCACGTCGTGGGTTCCCAGGTCGACTCCTGCCCCCAGGGCACGGAGTTCTCCTGCACGGGCCAGAGTGCCGGGGTCGGTCTGGAGATCCGAGACATAGACGTTCTCTCCTTTCTCGAGTGCGAGGCGCGCGGCGGCATCTCCGCTGGCGCCCAGGCCCAGGATCGCTACGCCGGTGCTCATCGGATCTTCAGGGTGCTGAAGGCGAGCATGGCGAAGAGGATCCCGAGGATCCAGAAGCGCACCACCACCTTCGTCTCGGCCCAGCCGAGCTTCTCGAAGTGATGGTGAATGGGGGCCATGAGGAAGATCCGCCGACCGGTCCCGAAGCGTCGGCTCGTGTACTTGAACCATCCCACCTGCAGCATGACCGAGAGGGCCTCCAGGACGAAGACGCCCCCCACGATGAGGAGCAGGAATTCGGCCTTCAGCAGGATGGCCATGACCGCCAGCGCGCCCCCGAGCGCCAGCGACCCGGTATCGCCCATGAAGACCTCGGCCGGGGGAGCGTTATACCAGAGGAAGCCCACCGCTCCTCCCGCCAGCGCCGCCGCGAAGACGGACAACTCCCCCGCCCCCGGGAGGTAGAGGAGCCCCAGATAGGCCGAGGTATCCACCCGACCGATGAGGTAGGCGAAGACCCCGAAAGTGACCAGGGCGATGGCGCCAAGCCCTGCCGCCAAGCCGTCGAGCCCGTCCGTCAGGTTCACGGCGTTGGACGATCCCGAGACCACCAGAGAGACGAAGACCACGTAGGCAGGCACCCAGAAGACGGCCACCCACTGATCGAAGAAGGGCACCATGGTCCAGGTGGCCGGCACCGGATGGATGGGTTGGAGCACCAGGAAGAGACCCAGAAGGACCCCGAAGGAGAGCTGCCCCACCATCTTGTAGCGGGCAACGAGCCCCCGGGGTCGGCCCTGCACCACCTTCAGGTAGTCGTCCATGAACCCGATGCCCCCCATCCAGAGGAGGGCCAGCAGGGAGAGCATGACGTACCAATTGGTGATCTCGGCCCAGAGAAGGGTCGAGATAGTGGCCGAAAGAAGGATCAGCGTCCCCCCCATGGTGGGGGTCCCAGCCTTCTTCAGGTGGGTCTGGGGTCCTTCGGTGCGGATCACCTGGCCCACCCTCAGGTGACGAAGCCAGCGTATGGTGGCGGGCCCCGCCACCAAGGCGATGAGAAGCGCCGTGATCACCGCGCCGGCAGACCGGAAGGTGAGGTAGTTGAAGAGGTTGAAGACGATGTGGACGTCTGCGAACTGGGGGAGGAAATGGAAGAACATCAGACCTCCTCCTCCCTGGAGGCCCCCGTGGGCTCCTCCGCATACTCAGCCGGTGCCGATGACGTCTCGGCAGCTTCACCGGTCTCCCCGGCGAACACGGCCTCGAACGCGGGCACCAGTGTCTCAAGCCGGATGCCTCGGGATCCCTTCAGGAGGACCAACTCGTCTCCTCGGAGAAGGGGGAAGAGACGCTCCGGCACCTGGACAGGCTCCGGGACCGGTATGAGTTCAACCCCTTCCCGCACGGGATCCGGGATCGCCTGGGCCGCTTCGGCGAAGGCGCCGACCGCCACGACCCGCTCAACCCCCGAGTCCAGGGCGTAGCCCAGGATCTCCCTGTGTAGCGAGGCCTCCTGAGCGCCGAGTTCCAGCATGCTTCCGAGAATCGCCACCCGGGGTGCCGGCCAGCGCCGGGACGATAGGGTGTCCAGCGCCGCCCTCACGGACTGAGGGTTGGCGTTGTAGCAATCCAGGACCAGCTCCATCGCCCCGATCCGCCGCCGCTCGCCTCGAAGTCCCGCAGGCATCAAGGCTTCGAGAGCCGGGACGGCCTGCTCCGGAGAGACCCCCAACTCCCGGGCCACTACCAGCGCCAGGAGGGCATTGGCGGCTCCATGGCGTCCGGGGTACCCGGGACGAACGGACAGATCTCCGAGCCGAAAGGCCATGCGGCCGTCGGCATCCATGTCCTGGGCCCTCCCCCGGTACTCCGGATCGGCATCGGAGCTCAGTCCCACCACATGCAAATCGTCCCGGAGTCGGCGAGCCGCCCTGGGAAGCTCCGGCGGGGAGTCTCCAACGAAGGCTCGTGCCTCCGGTCTCAGGTGGACCACCAGGGAAAGCTTCTCCTCCAGGACCCCCTCGAGACTTCCCAGCCCCTCCAGATGGGTCTCGGACACCGTGATGACCAGTCCCACGTCCGGCTCGGTGATTCGAGTCAGGGTGGCGATCTCTCCAGCCTCGTTCGTACCCATCTCCACCACCACCATCTCGGCATCATGGGGGATGGCCAGAAGCGTCAACGGAACGCCGATCCGGTTGTTCTGATTCGCCGGGGTGGCATGGACCCGGTATCGGGTAGCCAGCGCGGCCCGGATCATCTCCTTCACCGTGGTCTTCCCCGATGACCCGGTGAGTCCCACCACGGGGCCGGCGAAGGCCCGGCGACGGAAGCGCCCCAACTGCCCCAGCGCCACCAGGGTGTCGGGCACCCGGTAGAGGAGTAGGGGATCGGTTTCGCCGAGCCCCTCGGCTTCTCCGGTCCCGGCACCGGGGAGATCCAGGGACACGCCCTCTTCCACCACCGCACCTGCGGCCCCGGCAGCAACCGCCTCGGCGAGGAAACGGTGCCCGTCGAACCGAGGGCCACGGAGGGCCACGAAGAGATCCCCCGGTCTCAAGGCCCGGGTGTCGGTGGAAATGCCGGTGAAGCGTCGGGGCTGAGCGGGCTGGTTCTCCCTGGACGCTCCGGCTCGGGGTCGCGTCTGGGTCTCATCATCGAGCCCCAAGGCTCGACGCACCGATACCTCCGTCCATACGAAGGGAGCTGCCGCGTTCATCCGTCACCGCCCTGGGTCAGCAGCTCCCGAACTATGACGCGCTCATCGAAGGGTCGGGACTCTCGTCCCACCATCTGGCCCGTTTCGTGGCCCTTCCCCGCCAGGATCACCACATCACCCTGCTTCGCCTCCGCCAGGGCGAAGGCGATGGCTTCCCGTCGGTCGGTGATGCGGCGAGGCTCCCCTCCTCCCGGGTCCGAGCCCTCCATCCGGACCCCCGTCATCCCGGCCACAATGTCGTCAATGATGGCATCGGGATGCTCCGTGCGGGGATTGTCGGAGGTGACCACCGGGAGGTGAGCGCCCTCTGCGGCGACCCGGCCCATCTGGGGGCGCTTGGCCCGATCCCGATCACCCCCTGCCCCGAACACCAGGATGATCCGTCCTGGGTAGAGGGGGCGGACCGTCTCCAGGAGTCTGGAGAGAGCATCGGGAGTGTGGGCATAATCCACGATCACCGGGACCGGCTTCCGGGCCACGACCTCCAGGCGCCCCCGTGGCTGGGGAACCGTGGCCAACCGCTGGGCCACCTCCTCCAGCGACAGACCGCTCAGGAGGGCGGCCCCCGCCGCTACCAGGGCGTTCTCCACGTTGAAGGCGCCCAGCAGCGGGAGCTGCACCGTGACGACGTCGCCGTCCCAGGAGAGGGAGAAGCGGGACCCCTGGGCCCCGGACGTCAACTCATCCACCTCAAGGGCCGGGAGGACCGTCCCCGCCCGGGGCAGGTGTAGCTCACCCTTCCGGATGGTCACGGGAAGGAGGCGCCCCCCCGTCTCGGGGAGGGACGCCCAGTGCGGGTCGTCCGCGTTGACTACCAAGCCACTTTCGTTGGAACGCAGAAGGGTCAGGAGGTGGGCCTTGGCGTCCCGGTACTCCTCCATGCTGGGGTGATAGTCAAGGTGATCCTGGGTCAGGTTGGTGAAACAGGCCACATCCACCGGGATCCCATCCAGGCGCCGCTGTTCCAGCGCGTGGGATGAAGCCTCCATGACCACCGTCTGGACCCCCTGCCCGCGGAATGCCGCCAGGGTCCGAGTGAGGTAGACCGGCCCGGGGGTGGTGAGCCCGGAGGGGAGGGGGCGGATCTCTCCGTCGGTGCCGGTGACGCCCAGAGTACCGAGCCCCGCGGTCCGGGAATGGGTCCGGAGCAGGTGATGGACGATGCTCACGACCGTCGTCTTCCCGTTGGTCCCCGTCACCGCCACGACCTGGAGGTGATCCCCGGGACGGCCGAGAAGTTCGTGGGTGACCAGGGCGGCGGCCCGACGGCCCTCCCGGACCCGGATCTGGGGGAGGCCCGGCGCCTCACCGAACTCCTCCACCAGTGCGGCGGCGGCCCCCTTCTGCCGTACCACCGGGAGGAACTCATGGGCGTCCACCGACGTCCCGCGCCATGCCAGGAAGAGGTCTCCGGCCTCGATCTCCCTGGAATCCTGGCTGACCCCGGTCACAACGAGATCCTCCGGGACCCGTGCCTCCACGAGGAGATCCGCGTCCCGGAGGAGCTGGAGAAGGCGGGAGACGGTCACGGACGTCATGGGCGCCCCCCCGCCAGGATCCGGCCATTCTCCGACCCGCCCAGCAATCGAACCGTATCACCCACAGCCAGAAGGACGCCGGCCTCGGGATCGGTTGCCCGCACCGGTCCTCCGGTCAGGTCCCAGTGGACGTGGAGCCCCAGCCCGTGTAGACGTCTGGCCGCGACCCGGGGGGCCAGACCGTCCAGGGTGGGGACACGGACCAGCCCCGGGACACCCGGTGGGTCAAAGCCTGTGACCCCCGGGTCCCCGTCGCCCATATCCGGATCCACGCGGGAAGGCTGAGCTTCCATGGGGAGGGAGACGAAGCTGGGCAGGGGAGCCCCCTCCACCTCGCCTCCCCTTCGGAGCGAGCGAGTCTCCACTTCATGGCCACCGCTCCGAACACTCTCCTGATGCCGGGCCAGGGTGGCGAGGGCGCGTCGATCCAGAGGCGGAGAGTGGGCGGCCAGCACTGCCTCCATGGTGGCCCGGGTCACCGGGGCGGCGGTGGCTCCTCCGAAGAACTCACCCTGTGGCCGATCGAGCTTCACGAAGACCACCAGTTGCGGGTCTTCAGCGGGGAAGAAGCCGCCGAAGGTGGCAAAGTGCTCATCCTGGGCGTATCCGGCTCCAGTGTGGACTCGGGTGGTCCCGGTCTTGCCCGCCACCGAGAAGGTTGAGAGGCCGGCCCGTGTCCCGGTTCCGTCTTCCACGGCACCGGTCAGGGTCACGCTCAGCTCCCTTGCCACGTCCGGAGACACGACTCGCCGAACCGCCCGGGGCTCCCGATCTTCCAGGAGCTCTCCGTCGGCCCCACGGACCTCACGGATCAACCGGGGTTCCATGAGCAGCCCTCCGTTGGCCAGGGCTCCGTACGCCATGGCCAGTTGCAGGGACGTAGCCGAAACCTCGTAGCCGATGGCCAGGGAGGCGGAGGTCTGACGGGACCAGCGCTGAGGGCGGCTCAGTCTACCTGAGGCTTCCCCCGGGAGTTCGACACCGGTGCGGGCTCCGAATCCGAAATCCCTGAGTCCCTCGAACTGCTCTGCCGGGGTTAGCCGCTCTGCCAGCTTGGCCAGAGCGATGTTGGAAGAGGTGCGAAGGGCGTGGCCCAGATCTGTGTGCCCGATCCGCTGGACATCGGTCAGCGTCCGGCCATGGACTCTCCAGCGCCCGTCGCCGGTATCCACGGAGTCGGCCATGGTGGCCCTCCCGGTCTGAAGGAGGGTGGCCACCGTGAACGGTTTGAGGGTCGACCCGGGTTCGTAGGGTTGGGTGATGGCGGCCAGGGACCGGGGATTGCCGTCGGTGATGGACACCAGGGCAAGGATTTCACCGGTACGGGGGTCGGTGACGATGAGGTCCCCGCCCCGAGCACCCGTGAGAGCCAGGGCTTCCCGGAGGGCCTCCCCGGCGATCTCCTGAAGATCCAGATCGACGGTGAGAACCACATCGCCCCCTGGCCGGGGTGGCTGCACCATCCAGCTTTCCCCCGGGAGAGGCCGCCCCCTGGAATCCCGGGCCAGCACCTCCAGTCCGGGGGTGCCGCTCAGATGGTGGTGGAATGCCTGCTCCACCCCGCCCTGCCCTTCCCCATCTATGACCGCTCCGAGGATCCCCGCCAACAGGTCGCCGTGCGGCGCTTCCCGGCGGAGATCCCGCTGAACGTAGACTCCGGTGATGCCGGAGAGGGCCTCGCGGACCGCTACCGGGTGGCGCCCCCTGAGAGGCACCCAGCGTCGGTCGGTACGAAACGGGCGCTCAGCCTCACTCGCCGAGAGTCCCAGGGCGTCGGAGAGTCGCTTCACCACCGCCATGGTGTCGCGGACCTCGTGGGGCGCCACGCTCACCATGTAGGTCTCCATGGAGAGGGCGATGGGGACTCCGGAGCGGTCCCGAATGACCCCTCGAGCAGCCGGGACCTCGCCGGTCATCCGGTGTTGCCGATCCGCCTCCGCACGCCACTGGGCGCCCTGCACCACCTGGAGATCCACGGACCGCCAGAGGAGGCCGCCGGCCACCAGGACCCAGAATGTGAGCAGAAGGCGCCGACGCCCCGTGCCGCAGCCGGCTCCTCCGGACTCTCTTCCCCTGGATCTCATCACGGCTCCACCTCATCGATGAACCACACTGTCTCGTGCGCCATGGCCCGTCTCAGGCCAAGCCGCTCTTCCGCCTCCCGAACCACCCGGGAGCGGCTCTCCAGGGACTGGATATTCCTGGTCAACTCCATACGCTCCCCGTCGGCGATGGAGGTCTGGCGCTGGAGCTCCGCCACTTCGGCGAGAACGGCCCGCACCCGGGTCTGTCGCCATGAAACCAGGCTCAGGGCCAGGAGGAGGGCCGTGACACCCACCACTGTTACACCAACCCAGGCTCGCCTCATGAGCCCCGCCTCCAGGCCCGAAGCCGTGCGCTTCGGGAGCGTGGGTTCAGGGCCAACTCTTCATCTGACGGGCGGACCACCGAACGGGTGAGCAGCTCTCCCAGGGGCGCGCCGCGGCAGGTGCAGAGGGGAAGTTCGGGTGGGCATACACAGCTTCGACTCCAGCTCCGAAATGCCCGCTTCACCATCCGGTCCTCCAGCGAGTGATAGGAGATCACCACCAACACTCCTCCAGGGAGGAGCGCGTCCCGCAGTAGCGGAAGGGCCTGCTCCAGCGACGCCAGTTCGTCGTTCACGGCGATCCGCAGGGCCTGGAACACCCGAGCCTTGTCGCCGGCGTCGGGAGAACGCCGGTGGACCACGGTGATGGCGTCCAGCAACTGTCTGGCTCGCTCGAAGGGTTCGGTGCGCCGCCGTTTCACCACCTCCCGAGCCAGCCGGCCCGCACGACGCTCCTCCCCGTACTGCCGGAAGATCCGGGTCAACTCCCCCTCATCTTCCCTGTTCAGGATATCTGCGGCGGTCCGTCCTCCCCCTGCCGCCCCGCCCATCCGCATGTCCAGCGGAGCGTCGCCGGAGCGGAAGGCGAAGCCCCGAGCGTCTGCGTCGATCTGGCGGGAACTCACCCCCAGATCCAGAAGCGCCCCCCTCAGCGAGGGTCCCATCACCCCAGCTCCCCGTGCCGCCTCGTCGAAGCGCGCCTGGAGGAACCTCACTCTGCCGGACCACTGATTGAGGGATCGCCGCGCTTCCTCCAGGGCATCCGGATCGCGATCCACGGCCAGTACCCGCGAGCCCGGAATGTCCTGGAGGATGCGCGCGGCGTGCCCCCCTCCTCCAACAGTCCCGTCCATGATTTCCCCGGCATCGGGGCCATCTCGGAGGAAACGCACCACTTCATCGAGTAGCACCGGCACGTGATACCCACTCGAGCCCTCCATCAGCCGAAGATCTCGTAGACCGCGTTTTCCAACTCCTGGGACCCGTCTCCGGGAGCCGGCGCCGCGTCATCGAAGCGCGCAGGGTCCCAGATCTCGATCCGGTCCAATGCGCCGACCAGATACACGGCGCCATCCAGGTCTGCAGCCTCCTTCAGTCGAGCGGGAATCAGGATGCGGCCCTGCTTATCCGGTTCCACCTCCACTGCCCGAGCCGTGATCTGGCGCAGGAGTCGGGACATGGCGGGGTCGTTCCGCCGGAGTTCCAGCATGCGGGTCTGGACCCCCGCCCAGGCCTCCATGGGGAAGAGGGTGAGGTGGGTCGGCTCCCACTGGAGCAGAACGAAGCGGTTGTCGTCGACCCGGCGGCGGTAATCCGCCGGGAGACTGACCCGCCCCTTCTGGTCCAGTTGGTACTCGTACTGTCCGAGAAAGCCGGCCACGCATCCCCTCCGTGGGTGATTGTGGGGAAGAGTGGGTAAGAGTGGTGACCGCTGGGGGATATTATCGGACGCTTGGCCAAATGGTCAAGTCCGGCGGGTCGGGGGGAGGCTCGGGGCCCTCTGCCCACAGGTCCGTGGGACGATCTGCACCACCACTGAAGCAGGAAGCCCAATGGCCCCGGGGTTGGGGTGCCACACCAGGAGGGCCATACAACGAAAAGCGGGGCGCCGCGACCGAAGTCGCGACGCCCCGCTTGTTCTGCCCGCCACCGCGGGGTAGTCAGCCCCGCCCGTGCCGCCTCACCGTTACATCACCGGTTCCGGCTCTCCCGGGCGATGATGGCATCCTGGATCTCCACGTACTGGGAGATGGCGTCCAGAATGCTCTGCATGTTCTGGCCACTCCGCTGGGCGTAGCCTGCACCGGCGCGAACGTACTGAGCCGCCTGCTCGAAGATGGGCTTGGAGGCACGGGCAGACTCAAGAGTCTGGGGCTGCTGCACGGCCTCGGCCCGCAGGTAGAGGGAGTACCCGTGGAAGAAGTCCAGCTGCTCCCGCCATTCGGCGCTCACATCGAAGCCCTTGGCCTCCTCTATGAGCTCGATTCCCCGCTGGAGATTCTCACCGCTCTGCACGTAGTTGGAGAACCCGTAGCTAAAGATCATCCCGGAGAGCTGGTCCGACCCCTGCTCACCAGCCTCCTCGGCGGCACGGAGAGCGACGATGGCGTCGTCCACGCGCCCGGCCTGAAGGGCGAAGTTGCCCTGGCGCACCCGCGCTTGGGCCAGGTTCGGGTCGATCTCAAGAGCCCGGTCGAGGGCTGCGATGGCCGAGTCCACATCGCCCATGTCGTTGAAGGCGTTGGCCATCTGGCTCTGGATCTGGGCGTCATCGGGGTGGAATCGCGCTGCCCGCTCACCCACCCGAACCGCCGCCTCGGGCTCACCGAGCTGCCGGTAGGCCCTCATGGAATTCACCGCATAGCTGGACGGCGCCTCGGCTCCCCGCTCCTCGATGACCAGCTCGAGGGAAGTCAGGGCCGTCCGGAAGAGCTCCTCCACCTCCGGATCGATGGCCGGCGCGTCCCCATCCTGCGTCGCCGGCTGAGGCGCCGTGGACTGGAGGTTGATGGCAGCCCGGAAGGCGTACATCCCGAAGCGCTCGTGGAGGTCCAGATTGTCCGGCTCCTGCTCCAGGCCCTCCCGGAGGAGATTCATGGCGCCCAGATCATCCCCGGCCTGGGCCAGCTCGAAGGCCACCCGGTTGCGTACTGCAACGTTGTCCGGATTGATCTCCAGGAAGCGGGTGTAGTACTCCCGGGCCTTGTCGGTGTCGCCCAGCTGCCCCGCCACGAAGGCGGCGTTGTTGAGGACATCGTCGTTGCGGGGGTCGTCCGCCAGCAGGATCTCGAACTGGTTCAGGGACTCCTGCCACCGCTCCAACTCCAGAAGGGTGCGGGCGTAGGCGTACCGAGCCCCGTCCGAATCCGGCGAGAGCTCGACGGCACGGGAGCAGTAGTCCAGCGACTGATCCCAGTTGCCCGAGGCGAACTCGGCCTGGCAGAAGGCGACAGTCTGCACCTGCTGAATCAGCCCCTCGAAGGAGGTGCGAATCTGCATGGCGGCTCCGTCCTCATCTCCCTGGGCCACCCGGAAGGGCTCCACCGGGTACTCCTCACCAGCGGGCACCGTGAAGAAGGTGGCCGAGACCTCGAAGTCATCGCCCTCGGCGTGGTAGTACCCGCACATCACCAGAGGCACATCGATCTGGGAGGCGAGCTGCCGGGCTGTGATGCAGTCCAGGTCCCTGTAACGAAGGTCGAAATCCCGAGCGGCCCGGTCGATGTCCCGCTCGGACATGGCGACGTGGGTGTCGAGATCGATGAGGTCCCGAACATTCCGAGCCACCCGCTGCCCGAAGCGATCCCGGGAGTCGTCGGTGGGCTGGACATTCGGAACCATCACACGAAACCGCGATCCCTCCTGGGCATCAGCAGCCTGCGGCGTGACGGGCACCAGGAGGACGGCTGCCGTCGCGGCGGCGGCCAGAGTCACTCCAAGACGTTGAAACATGTTGCTACTCCCCTGCGTGTGGCCGTGGCAGGATGGGCGAGGCGATCTACACCACTTCTCCCGCCCACTGATCTAACAAAGGACCGATCCTAAGTGCCGCTCCCGCTCGGCGCAACATCCCGCCGAAAATTCCCCTGAATGCCTTCGGAGGAGCGAGCTCCCTGCCCTCTCCCCGTCCGCCGGCACCCTGGTCACAGGGCATTCACTGGATCGGTTAACCCTCATAAACGTGGGCGACCTGAAAAGGTCCCGAACCCCTCCCATTCACCTCGCTGCCGCCCGATCACGGGGAAGTGGGCGCCCCTCGAAGGCCTCGAGAGCGGCTCGCAACTCGTTGGAAACGCGCCTGGATCGGCTCTTTTCGTAGTCGTACATCACCATGGTGGTCTCACCAGAAGCCAGGAGGCGGCCATCACCCGAAAGTACCCGGTACTCCAGTTGGAAACTGGTACGGCCCACCTGAATGGTCCGGACCGACACCTGGAGGAGGTCGGGGTAGAGGATCCTCTGTCGGTAGCGGACGCGGGCCTCCGCCAGGATGTAGTCCACCTGTGACGGGTCTTCCACTCCTGTCACCCGCCGCCAGTAGGCGGTCCTCGCCTCTTCCATATAGATGAGGGCCTGGGAGTGGTGGGCATGCCCCCCCAGATCGATATCCCGGAAGCGAACTGGCACACGGTGCACGAAGCTGAACCCGGCGTCGCTCGGGACTGGATCCGGACACATGGCGAATTCCTCCTGGGTTGGGGTAGGGAGCCCTCTCGACCAAATTGATTCCGGCACCAAGCTCACCTCTCATGAACTCCCACCGCAACCGACCCGCTATCTCCGCCAACCTGGACGGCCGCCACTTCGACCTCGTGGTGCTGGGTGGTGGAACCATCGGCCTCTCCGCGGCCCGAGAGGTGCGAACCCGGGGCCTCTCCGTCCTCGTTCTGGAGAGGGATTCCATCGGTCGGGGCGCGTCGTGGGCAGCCGCCGGTATGCTCTCCCCCCTGGGAGAGGCGCTGGAGCCAGGCCCCTTCCTCCGCTTCGGCCTGCGCAGCCTGGAACTGTGGCCGACATTCGCTAGGGCCTTGGAGGAAGAGGCGGGAATCGGTATCGAGTATCGGGAATGCGGGAAGCTCCGCCTGGCTTATTCCGAACAAGAGGAGGCTCGCCTTCGCCGCCGACTGGCATGGGCACTGGCGCAAGGCTTCCCGGCCGATTGGTGGGAGCCCGCCCGGGTCCTGAAGGATCACCCCGGCCTTCGCCCTGATCTCCGCGGTGCCCTCTATCTGGAGCAGGACTTCCGGGTCGACAATCGGCTCTTGGTGGATGCCCTGCGACGGGCCTGCCTGGTTCGAGGTGTGGAACTCGCCGAGGGGTGCGAGGCGGCGGCCATCGAGACCGAGGGGAAGCGGGCACGGGGAGTGCGACTCTCCAATGGCCATCGGGTGAGGGCAGATCGGATCCTGGTTGCGACAGGCGCGTGGAGCGGCCAACTCGGCGGGCTACCCCACCCCCTCCCGGTGCGCCCTATCCGGGGTGAGATGGTGGCCCTCCGGCCCTCCACCGGGGGCGTGTGGAGGGCTGGGAAACCTGGTGTAGCCCCCGGTGTCCCCCGGGTTCTGGAGTCGGAGCGGATCTACCTGGTGCCCCGAGATGACGGGCGTCTTCTCGCTGGAGCAACCGAGATGGATGTGGGGTTCGCCAAGGGTCCCACCGTGGATGGCGTGATGCACGTGCTTCGGGAAGCCACCTCCCTCGTCCCGGCGCTTGAAGGGGCTCAGATTCTGGAGAGTTGGAGTGGATTTCGTCCGGGCTCCCCGGACGGGATGCCCATCCTGGGCGAATTTCCAGCGGTCGGGGATCTTTTTCTGGCCACCGGGCACTACAGGAATGGTATCCTTCTCACCCCGGCTACGGCCGAGGCCATGGGAAGGCTCGTTGCAGATGAGAGTACGACCGACCTGCCGGAGGCCTTCCTACCGGATCGGCTCTTCTGATCCACGGCTCGGCGCCCAGTCCCCACTGATCCCTGAATCAACCTGGAGTCACCCATGTCGCTCACGCCCTTTGTGCTGGCTGGAATGCTGGTCACTGCCCCTGGCCCCGTCGCAGACGTACCGGACCGGATCCTGATTCAGATCGACCCGGTCTGCGAACCGGTGGAACGTATGCCTCTGGAAGGACGTGCAAGTCCTTACGATTCCGTCGCCACCACGGTGGGTGAGGCCTCCGTGAAGGTTTGCTACGGTCGGCCCTCGGCCCGAGGCCGCACCATGATCGGAGGTGAGGCCGTACCCTTCGGACAGCTCTGGCGAACCGGGGCCAACGAAGCAACCATCCTCCATACCACCGGCCCCATCATGGTGGGTGGGGTACCCCTGCCCGCAGGATCCTACTCCATCTACACGATCCCTGGGGAGGATAGCTGGCAGGTCTTCTTCAGCCGATCCATCGATCACTGGGGACTCGCCATCACCGACGAGGTCCGGGGTCAGGAGGTAGGATCGGCCGAGGTGACCCGGCAGAGACCGGAGCAGCATGTGGAGACCTTCACCATCGACTTCCGGAATGGGGATGACGAGAGGACCCACCTGGTCATGGAGTGGGAGGAATTCCGCATCAGCCTGCCGGTGATTGGCGGCGGAGAAGGTTGACTGGGGAATCGGGCCTCCGTTAGCCTTTGGCGGTGGGGTATTGAGATCGATTCTCAACCGGCCGCCGTGTCGCTCCTACACTTCCTCTCCGACCCCCGTTGATCTCCATGGTGGATTCCAGCACCCACCCGGTCATCAAGTTCGATCAGGTGACCCGGCGATTCTGGCCCGGCCCAGTGAAGGCGGTGGACGGCGTCTCTCTGGAGGTGCTCCCGGGGGAGATCCTCACCCTTCTGGGGCCATCGGGGTGCGGCAAGACCACCACGCTTCGCCTTATTGCGGGCTTCGAGATGCCCGACGACGGTACGATCTATGTTGGTGGCCGGGAAGTCGCCGGACCGGGAACCTGGATTCCCCCCGAGAAGCGGGGAGTGGGTATGGTCTTCCAGGACTATGCCCTCTTCCCGCATCTCACGGTGGGTGAGAACGTCATGTTCGGGTTGGACCGCATGGGACGGAAGGCTCGCCGGGAACGATCGAGGGAGGTTCTGCGGGTGCTGGGGCTCGACGCCTTCTTCCACCGGTACCCCCACGAACTTTCCGGTGGACAGCAGCAGCGGGTTGCCCTGGCCAGGGCGCTCGCCCCTGAACCGGTCCTGGTTCTCATGGATGAGCCCTTCTCAAACCTGGACGCCCACCTCCGGGACCAGGTGCGAGACGAAGTGGTGGGGATCCTGAGGAAGACCGGGGTCACCTGTATCTTCGTGAGCCACGATCAGCGTGACGCCCTGGCCATCTCGGATCGGGTTGCAGTGATGAACCAGGGGCGGGTTGAACAGGTGGGCTCACCCCGGGAGATCTACAAGCACCCGGAGTCTGTCTTCGTGGCCACCTTCGTGGGACGGACGAATCTGCTGCAGGGCCGGGTCCAGAATGAGAACGGGTGCGTTCTCACCGATTTCGGTTCCTTCTGTCGGGTCAACCGGTTGGGACTCCCAAACGGTACCAACGTCATGGTGTCGGTACGACCGGACGGTTTCGAGTGCAGCCCCCACGGCCTCCTCTCGGGGAAGATCCTCTCGACCACCTACACCGGGGCCCAGGTGGAGGCGGAGGTGGTCTTCCCGTCGGCGCTGGGGGGGGATCGGAAGCTTGTGGTCCACCTCCCGCCCTCGCGGAACTACCAGGCCGGAGAGGAACTCTCGTTCCGCCTGGTCCCGGAGTTCGCGTCAGTGGTCCGGAATTCCTGCCAGGGGATGGGACTCGCCGTTCAGGGAGGATGACGTCGGATCCGTCCCTCCCCCTTCTCCCACCACATCGGGCCCCCAGGGCTGCTCTGACCCCCATACGAATCCGCTGAGGGAACGACACGACACCGAAAAAACCGAATCCAGATTCGGTTTTTGGGGTCCTCTCCAAACGTAGTGCAGAGGAGGGGCCTGGGGGGGAGGTAGCGGAAAAGGGGGGAGCGGAACCGCTAGGCGGAAACCGCCATCTGCCCCGCGCTTACCGGACCATCTGCCGGATACGACGAAGCATGCCGCTGGGGGCTTGTTCGTGGATGCTGTTGGGGGGCATAGGCGCCCTTGCACGGCTCCCCTGAGGCCGTGCCTGTCCCACCAACACCGTCCACGAACGGCGGGGAGGGGGTGGCATCGAAGGCCCTCAAGGCTTGGCGGAAGGATGGGCCAATCCGATTCCTGACCGACCGAGAGCAGGTGGGAGTATCGCGGGAAGCACCGCCAAAAATAGAATCCAGATTCGGTTTTTGGGGGTCTTGTTCAATGCCCAAAGCACCAGAGCCCTCGGATAGGACCGGCAGTGCTTCGATGAGGTTCCCGCTGGTCGCCAGATCCCCAGCGATGCCATCTCAGTCCTTCGGGTCACGTCAGTGGGCGCTGAGGGATGAGGCTCCCGTTGGTCGCCAGATCCCCAGCGATGCCATCTCAGTCCTTCGGGTCAC
>SKJY01000020.1 GCA_007121775.1 Gemmatimonadota bacterium | reverse complement strand
GTTCGAGCACCCGAAATCCACGGTGTCACCGCGGCGCTCCTCCGCATTGAAGCGGAGACGGTTCGCGGCCTCTCCGTGGGGGGGTTCCAGCGTTCACAGGAGCATGTGGGGCTTGCCGTGGGTGTGGTCAACTGGACCGACCGCCTGAGGGGGGTTCAACTCGGCGTCATCAACCGAGCCGGGAACAATCCCCACCCCTTTCGCGTCCTTCCCCTTGTGAACCTCAACCTGGGATGACCGCCGCTCCGGCCCCGGAACCGCCGGGTCCGGAGCGCTCATCCCCCTGGAACGGAGGGACCGTGCAACATCTCAGCATCTACCTGGCCGGAGAGATCCACTCGGACTGGCGGGAGGAGTTCCGCCGGCACCTGGCTGACCTGGAGGTGGACGCCGACTTCCTCGGCCCCCAAACCCACCACGATCGGTCCGACGATATCGGTGAGTTGATTCTGGGCGAGCAGCCCAATGCCCGCTATCGGGACCTCATGGGAGCGTCGGTGAACACCCTTCGAACCCGGGTCCATCTCCGGATGGCCGATGTGGTGGTGGCTTGCTTCACCGACAAGTACCGGCAGTGGAACACCGCTTCCGACGCAGGAGCCGCCGTGGCCGCCGGGATCCCCCTGGTCCTGGTCCGACCGGAGGAGCACATCCATGCACTGAAGGAGCTGGATGCCCAGGCCGACCTCACGGTGGAGACGCTTCAACAAGCGGCGAGGGCCGTCGCCTACATCCTGGAGTAGGCGACGGCCCTCGCGGTCGGGTCCTACCGGGCTCCACGACCTCAGGTCAGCCGGTAGCCGGGCGGGCGTCTCCGGGAGTGTCGAGCTGGAGAGCCGAAGAAAGACGCTCCAGCATGATCTCCTGGGCCCGCTCGGCAATGATGTCGAGGGAGGGGTTCTCCATGTAGCGCTCCTTCAGCCGGGCCCGGATCTGCTCCATGGTGGGGACATGGGGAATCTGGAGGTCCCGGAGCTGGGCGGCGGCGTTCTCACGGGTCTTCTGGGCACGCTCCCGGAGGTCTTCGAGGTTCGAGGCCCATGCCTCCTGGACCTCCCGGGCGATCTGCTCGATCTGGAAGGACCCGGCCACCTCCTCGGCCACCCGCTCCACCACCTTCCGACCAAGCCGCTGCTCACCCTCCACGATGGCCTTGGGCGGATCGCGGAGATCCCAGACCAGTCCGACCCACGACATGGCCTTGAGCACGTAGTAGGAGATATCGATCTCCCACCAGTAGAAGCCCTGGCGGGTTGAACTCTGGTAGTGGTGGTGGTTGTTGTGCCACCCCTCGCCCAGAGTCAGAAGCGCCAGCCACCAGTTGTTGCGGGAGTCGTCGGCGGTCACGTACCGCTGCTTGCCCACCACGTGGGCCACGGAGTTGATGGCGAATACACCGTGGTAGAGGATCACCGTGCTGAGGAAGAAGCCCACGAAGAGACCGGGCCACCCGGCGATGAGGTAGCATCCCACTGCCACCAGTAAGGCAGGGAAGTACGGGTGCCGGTCCAGGAACCGAAGCTCAGGATACTTGGCGAAGTCCTGGATGGTGGAGTAGTCCGCCTGATTCTTCTGGGGCGAGAAGATCCACCCCACATGGGAGAACCAGAATCCCGTGTGCTTCGGGGAGTGCACGTCTTCCGGCGTATCCGAGTGACGATGATGATGCCGGTGCGTCGCCGCCCACCAGAGTACGCCACGCTGCGCCGACGTCTGCCCCAGGAAGGCCAGAACGAACTGGAACCAGCGGCTCGTCTTGTACGACCGGTGCGAGAAGTAGCGGTGGAAGCCGGCGGTTAGGGCCCACATCCTCACAACGTAGAGAGAAATGCACAGCACCACCGCCGTGGTGGTGAACCCGGTCCAGAACACTCCCAGGGCCGCCAGATGGACCAGGAGGAAGGGGATCATGGCCGGATAGATGATGTCGTTGTGCGGCTCGTCGTGGTCGTGGCCGTGATCGTGGCCATGGGCGTGCGAGGAGTGTGCAGCTTCAGCGCTCAAGGCGGTCCTCCAGGGTTGGATCTGCTGATTGAGAGGGGGTCGGTCAGGTCCCGAGCCAGGTCGGACCAAGGCCGGCCCCCATCCGGCGGACAGGACTCAAGAACCCTATGTTCGACCGGATGTGCCGCAAGATAAGACGGTCCGACCAGAGGTGACACCCCGTTCGACCTGGAAAGGTGCCCCCTGCTTCGACCGAAGAGGCGGGGGATCCCACGTGGGGAGCTACTTGTACCGATAGGTGATCCGACCCCGGCTGAGATCGTACGGGGACATCTCCACCTTCACCCGGTCGCCTTCCAGCACCCGGATGTAGAATTTCCTCATCTTGCCGGACAGATAGGCCAGAATGTTGTGGCCGTTCTCCAGTTCCACCCGGAAGTTCGCGTTGGGAAGGACCTCTGTGACGGTTCCTTCCACCTCGATTGCATCATTCGCCACGGACTGCACGCTCCTGCTGTTGGTTTGATGTGCGGGTCGTTCACCCGCAGGGCACAGTTGGGTAAGTTATCATGACGCCGCAATCCGGCACAACGACCCGACCCGGCTCCTCACTGAAGCTCCCAGCCGTTCCATGAAGATCAGCACTGCACTGCTTATCACACTCGCCGTCGGCCTCTTCATGGGCGCCGTCGTCTTCGCCACTCTCCAGCGCGCCCAGTACAACTGCGTGGTCTGCCTGCAGTTCGGCACTGAGGAGGTCTGCAGAGCCGGGAGCGGACCTTCCCAGGAGGAGGCCATGCAGGCGGCCCAGGAGAGTGTCTGTGGCGGGAACACCTCCGGGATGGCCGAGATCATTGCCTGCCGGAATGCCCGCCCCTCCTCCTTCCAGTGCAACTGAGCCCCGCCCTCAACGGAAGAGGGGATCTCCCAACCTGATGGAGGCCCCGGGCCGGAGATCCGGGTGGAGTTCACTCCACTCCGGCCCCGGACCGAAGAGCAGCACCACAGTGGAGCCCAGGTGGAAGGCCATTAACTCCTCTCCCCGCGCCAGATTCAGGGGAGGGTCGTAGCGCCGGGTCTCCGGGTCCCTTCGACCCTGCCGGTTCGTCAGGCTCCGCCCGGCACCCGCCTCCCTGTGCCAGGCCGGGTCATAGAGCGCGCTGATCCCGCCCACGTTGAAGGCCCCCACTGCCACCAGCGCCGCTGGAGGTGAGGTATCCGGCTCCGACGGACCGGCGGTCTCGATCCAGGCTACCATCCGTTCGTTCCGGGGAAAGAGACGGGGAATGGCGGCCACCGCCGGCGCATTCACCGGGAGGAGAGCACCGGGGATGGTCCGGGCCCATGAGACCGCTCCGCCTACCGGAATGTGGATCCGGTGGTAATCCCGGGGGCTCAGATAGAGGGTAACGAAGAAACCACCTTCCAAGCTGGCTACCGCGCTGGCCCCACCCTCCTCCCCCCCTCCCAGGAGCTCATCCACCCGGTACGGGATCCCCTTGGCCTGAATCACCTCACCGGACCGGATTTGCCCCACCGCCCCCACCGTTCCATCCACGGGGCTCCCTGGGAGTTCCGGGTCATTGGGCCACCGACGCACCCCGGGTCGGAGACGGCGGGTGAAGAGGTGGGACACGGAACGGTAGGCCCGGAGCGGCTTCTCCGCTTCAGCTAAATCCATCCCCACCGTTCGGGCGAAGAGACCCAGGACAGGACCGCGCAGAGGCCCGGGGAGGGGGACGGCCGCCAGGTGGCCCGTGAGTCGGCTGAGGAGACCCTGGGGCAGACGCGCCAGGAGGGCGAGGATGAAGCGCCAGCGGATTGGAACGGAGTTCACGGATTCTGTGGTGGGCAGGTGCAGGAAACCCATGTGCCAGGGACGGGGACACTCGGGAAGGGTGGCCCATGGGTGGGTGGCGTAGGGTGAGATCGGCACTGCGGGTGCAGTGGATCAGCGGGTCAGGAACAGGGCCCCCAGCACGAACCCGGCAGCCACTCCCAGACGCCGCCAACTGAAGGGACGATCGCCTCCACCGGGCTCCCGTGTCCAGACCACGACGGCGGCGCACCCCCCGCGAGCGTACTGGGCCGGAATGCTGGCAGCTCCCCGGTACACCTCCATGGCCTCCACATCGTGGACAGCCAGGATTTCATCCACGGAGGTTCCGGGGACCGTGCGTACCCCGTCCACATAGAGGTCCGGCCGGCATCCACCCCGGAAGGTCACCTGGGCCACCGTTCCGAACCCGCCCTCCACCACCCGCGCCCCTGGGATACTCCGGAAGATGTCCGAGACCCGAAAGCTCGCCCGCTGCAGGAACTCATCCCTGGTGAAGAAGGTGCCGATCCCGGTCCGCTGCCGGTCGTAGAAGCCTGTCTGGTGGAGGTAGCTCCGGGCCGTGGCCGTGACGATGATGGGATCCAGCTCCAGCGCCTCCGGCACGATCTCGATGCGCACATCCACCGGTCCCTGCGTCCCCACCACCACCTCCTCGGAGAGATCCCGGAACCCCAGCGCCGTCACCGTCACGGTGTACTCGCCGGCGGGGACGTTCTGAAGTCGGAACCGGCCATTTCCGGCGGAGAGGGCACGATGGGAAGGGGCATCGGCACCTGCCGGGGTGAACTGGATCTCGGCGGAGGCGATCGCCTGCCCTCCGCTCACATCCACGACCTCACCGGTGATGAGGATGCCGCCGGAGCGCCGCTCTTCCCGGTCCGGCTCCTGGGCCGCCAGCGGCGCCGGGGCCAGGGCCAGCAGGAAGGCAGCGGGCGGAGTCGGAGCGGTCTGGAGCGGAGCTTCGGACGCCGGACCTCCCCAAAACGGGAGGGCGAGGAAGACGAACCCACACAGTCCCATCCACCCCAGTGTGCGGACCCTGGACTGATTCCAGCCAATCTCCATCCTTTCGCCTTCCCTTTATCCTGCCGTCTTCTTGCTGATCCGGGCCCCGGAAGTGGGGCCTGGAGCGCCGGGACCGTCCTCCCGGCCGGAGGTGTCAGCGGGGGTCGTAGCCGACCTCCCTCATGGCCTCCTCCACCTGATCCACCTGCACCCCATCTTCAGCCAGACGGAAGGTCGCCGAACCGATCTCTACCTCCTCAACCGTCACTCCGTCCAGGGATTCCAGCGTCTCCCGGACCCTGCGGACGCAGTGCTGACAGCTCATGCCATCCAGTTCCAGGCGGGTTGCAGCCTTCATGGCTCGGTATCTCTCCGTGGTGCTCCGTTGGGAAGGTTCGGTCTCACCGGTGGACCCGGCGACCT
>SKJY01000232.1 GCA_007121775.1 Gemmatimonadota bacterium | reverse complement strand
CCACCGGCGGACTGGGAGTGGTAGATCACGTACGAGATGAGGAAGATGCAGGAGAGGATGAAGGCTCCGGCCATGGCGAGCTGGTGGGCACGGAGCCGTCCTCGCCGAACCATCATGTACCCGGCCACCAGCAGCGCAGCGCAGGTCCCATTCAGGGTGGCGTGGAAGGCCGGAAGGCGCGACACGTTCAATCCCTCGAAGCGAAGGGTCTCGGGCGAGGCCATGAGGACCACCACCAGGCCGCAGACTACAGCCGAAAGGCCATAGATGATCCAGGCCAGCGCCCGCTCGCTCAGCCGGCTCAGTCCCTGCGACTCGAACGTCGTCTCCATCGGTACCGCATCCTCCCTGTCATCAGTTGGAATGATCCTGCCTCGCCACGCCGCAACCCCACTACGCTGCAACCTCTACCCTCACCCTGCCCGCTCCTCCAGCTCCATCCACCGCTCGTAGACGGTCTCAAGCTCCGTCTGCACCTCCCGGAGCCGCCGCGAGGCGGCAGCCACCACCGATGGATCCCCGTCGTAGGTGGACGGGTCCGCCAACTGTCCCTCCAAGGCGTTCTTTTCCCCTTCCAGATTCCGGATCTGCTCCTCCACCCTATCCAGCTCCTGGCGTTCCCGGTAGGTGAGGCGGGGACGGTCGCTCCGCGCTTCCCGGGCCTGCTCCCGCGCCGCCGTGGCCCGGGCCTCCCGACGCGCCCTCTCCCCTTCTCGCTCCCGCTCCCGCTGCTCCGCCGTCTCCGCTTCCCGGCGCTCGAGCCACCGGTCCCAGCTCCCGTGGTGCCGCCGAACCCGGCCCTCACCCTCGAAGACCAGGAGCGAGGTGGACACCTTGTCCAGGAGGAAGCGGTCGTGGGTCACCACCAGGACGCACCCGGGGAACTCCTGGATGGCCTCTTCCAGGATCCGGAGAGTGTCCAGGTCCAAGTCGTTGGTGGGCTCGTCCAGGATCATGAGGTTGAACCGTTCGAGCAGGAGACGCGCCAGGAGCAGACGAGTCCGCTCTCCACCTGAGAGCGACGATACCTTCTGGTTGTGGAGGTGGGCCGGGAAGAGGAAGCGGTCCAGATACGCCTTCAGGTGGAGCCGCCGACCATTCAGCTCCACCCAGTCAGAGGCCGACACCGCCCGGGCGATGGTGAGATCCGGATCCAGCTCCCGGTTCTGGTCCAGGTAGCCGACCCTGGTGTTCTCACCCAGGACCACCTCTCCCCGGTCCGGTTCCTCCTCCCCCACCACGATGCGGAGGAGGGTACTCTTCCCCGCCCCGTTCGGACCCACCACCCCGATCCGCTCTCCCGCCGAGAGACGGTCCGAGACCCCGTCCAGGATGGTCCGGTCACCGAAGTCCTTCCCGACATCGTGGAGCTCCAGGACCGTCTTCCCCAGGCGGGGCGCCTCCGTCACCTCCAACTCCACCGCCCCGTCCCGGTTCCGGGACTCCTCCCGAGCCTCCCTGGCCATTTCCGCCGCCCGGGCCCGCCGCGCCTTCTGCTTCCCGGTCCGGGCCGGCGGCGAACGTCGGGCCCACGCCAATTCCTTCTCCAGGAGCCGGCTCCGTTTCTCGGCCTCCACCGCCTCCCGGGCCTCCCGCTCGGCCCGCTGAGCCAGATAATCGGTGTAGCCGCCGTCATAGGAGGTGAGGCCGTGACGGGATACCTCCACCATGCGGTCCACCACCCGGTCCAGGAAATACCGGTCGTGGGTGACCACTACTACGGCACCGGGGAAGTCGAAGAGGGTCTCCTCCAGCCAGAGGACCGTATCCGCATCCAGGTGGTTGGTGGGCTCGTCCAGGAGGAGAAGGTCCGGCTCCGAGAGGAGGGTCCGGGCCAGCGCCACCCGCCGCCGCTCGCCCCCGGACAGGGTACCCATGGGGCGCTCCCACCCCCCGATCCCCAGACGGGTGAGGACGGTCTCGATGCGGTGCTGCAGATCCCACCCCCCCGCCGCCTCGATACGGGCCGAGAGGCGGGCCTGCCGCTCAAGGAGCTCCTCCAGCCGGGCGCCCTCAGCGCCGCCGGCCAGCGCCCGGTTCACCTCCTGGTACGCCACCAGATCCTGCTGCAGCGTCCCGGTCCCCTCCCCCGCCGTCTCGAAGACCGTCCGCTCCGGATGCACCGGAGGGTCCTGGGGAAGGTAGGCGACCCGAAGCCCCCGGCGGAGCGCCACCGTGCCCTCGTCGGCCCCCTCCTCACCGGCCAGGATCCGCAGAAGGGTGCTCTTGCCGGAGCCGTTCCGCCCCACGATCCCCACCTTCTCCCGCTCCCCCACAGCGAAATCCACCCCCGGGAGGAGCTCCCGGGCCCCGTAGCTCTTCCGGAGCCCCCGGGCGTCCAGGACCGAACTCACCGGGCCGGGATCTCCAAGGGCGGCATCCGGACCGGGTGTGCCGCGCCCCCAAGGACGCCCAGCGCCTCTGCCTGACGCAGGAGCGGGCGAAGCGCCTCGACCCACGGTCCCTCCGCAGCGCGCCCCGCCAGCACCGTGGCGGCGGTAACCTGGAACCCATCCTCCATGAGAAGCTGGAAGAGGGTCCGCTCCGCCGGGAAGGTGGTGACGTTCAGTCGGACATCGGGCTCCAGCTCCAACTCTTCCCGGATGGCCGCCAGTGCAGTGCGGAAGCCGCCCAGATCGTCCACAAGGCCCACCTCCAGGGCGTCCCGCCCGGTCCAGACGCGACCCCGGGCCACCTGATCCACCTGCGCCCGGTCCATCCCCCGCCCATCGGCCACCATTCCCACGAACTCGTCGTAGACCCGGTCCAGGTACTCCTGGAATCGCTCCCACTCCCTCTCGGAGAAGTCCTCGAAGCCGGAGAAGAAGGTGGATTCACCGCCGGCCTCGATCCGGTCCCAGGTGATGCCAAGCCGCTCAGCCAGATCCCCTGTGACGAACTTCCCCGCCAGGACGCCGATGGAGCCGGTGAGGGTAGCAGGATGGGCCACGATGCGAGCAGCGTCGGTGGAGACCAGGTAGCCGCCGGAGGCGGCGGTGTTGCCCATGGAGACCACCACCGGCTTGCCCTTCTCCCGGGCCCGGATCAGCTCGCGCCGCACCACGTCCGAAGCCACATATGACCCCCCGGGCGAATCCACCCGGAAGAGAATGGCCCGGACGGTCTCGTCCTCGATGGCCGCCCGGAGATGCCCGGCCACCGTGGAGGCGGCGAAGGACGAGCCCCCGGTGAAGGGATCGAACCCGGACCGACCCTGCACGATGGTACCGGACCCGTAGATGAGCGCCACCCGCGGCCCTCGATTCCAGACCCGACCGTCCCGCTCCGAGTACCGGGCGAAGGCCAGGCGCTCAGTCCGGTCTCCGCCGGCCTCCAGGAGCTGCTCCCGGGCATCGTCCAGGTAGGCCAGGCGATCCACCAAGCCGGCCTCCAGGGCATCCCGAGCCATGAACGGTCCCGCCGCCACCAGCGCCCGCACCGAATCGGCCGGGAGGGAGCGGCCCTGGGCAATGCCCTCCACCATGGATTCCAGAAGCGACTCGAGGAGTGCCTGAGACGCCTCACGGGAGGGGTCGCTGAAGCCCTCCCGGGTGAAGATCTCGGTGGCATCCTTGTACTCCCAGCGCCGGTCGAAGCGGGGCTCCACATCCAGCCGGTCCAGGGCTCCCCTGAAGAAGGGGGCCTCCAGGGTGAGGGGCAGCAGCCCCACATCCCCCGACGGCTGCAGGAGGATCTCATCGAAGGCGGTGGCGAAGTAGTACCCCGCCTGCCCCGGCGCGAACTCCCCGAAGGTCTGAGCGAAGAGGACGGCGGGCTTCCCGCTCTCGCGGAAGTGGATCACCGCATCCCTGAGCTCCTGGGTGGTGGCCCACCCTCCCGGTGCCTGCCCACCTCGTACCAGAAGACCCACCACCCGGTCGTCGTCGGCCGCCCGCTCGAGCGTCTCCACCACCCGCACCGTCTGGAGGCGGGAGCGCTGCAGCGCCAGGGTGAAGGGGTCGGAGGGTGCGCCCTCGATGATCCCCTCCTCCAGATCCAGTTCCAGGACCACGCTGCTGGGCAGGGGGGTGGGGGCCAGAACCGCCCAGCTCAGGGCGAAGATGAAGAGGAAGCCCAGGATGACCAGGCCCCCTAGGGCGGCGAGGACGGCGACGATGGCCCGCTTCACGGCATTCTCCGGTGAATCAAGTGCATAGGAAGGAGGGTGGGCGCGCAGGCGCCCGGCTCCGGTTGGGGGAACCCCGTTCATGCCCCGGGAGGTCCCGGACATGGCAACTCAATATCAGGCCTCAGGGTCAGGAGCGGACCGCCGACGAAACGCTCCGGACCGACTCAAGGTGTCGCCGGACCGGGGCCTCCTCAAGTCCGCGGGGGCCCCGGGGTAGGCGGCCCGGCTTGACGATCCCCGGCGGTGCCGACAGCATCAGGGGTCCTGCTGGATCCTCTCCGAACCGGGCCCATGATCCGTTTCCTCGTCATCCTTCTGTTGGCCGCGGGATCCCCCACCCTGCTGGCCGCGGGATCGCCCACTGTCTTCGAGGCGTCGGCGGCGCACACCGGCGCCCATTCCAACGGCCGGGCCATGGACGACCGGGCCCTGGACGACCGGACCCTGGACGACCGGGCCATGGAGGTCTACCTCCTCACCATGGGCCCCGGCGACGAGGTGTGGGAGCTCTTCGGCCACAACGCTCTCCTGATCCGGGATCCGGCCACCGGGCAGGAGTTGGCCTGGAACTGGGGGCTCTTCAATTTCGAGGATGTGGACTTCATTCCCCGCTTCCTCCGGGGCACCATGCGGTACTCCATGGGTCCGGCGGAGCTGGGTCCGTTCCTGGACTCCTACGCCCGGGCCGGGCGCACGGTCTGGGCGAATCGGGTAAACCTGACCCCGCAGGAGGCGGCGGAACTCGACGCCTTCGTGCGCTGGAACTTCCTTCCGGAGAACCGGCCCTACATCTACGACTACTTCCGGGACAATTGCTCGACTCGGGTCCGGGATGCCCTGGATCGGGTGTTGGGCGGGGTGCTACGGGACGCCTTCGAGCCCCGCGGCACCCCCCTCACCTGGCGCTGGCATGCCCGGCGGATGGTACAGGTGACAGGGTGGGTGGACCAGGGGCTCTCCTTCCTCCTGGGAACCCGCGGTGATGCCCCCATCTCACAGTGGGAAGCCATGTTCCTCCCCACCGAGCTCATGGAGCTCCTTGAGGGGTTCGAGATGGTCCGGGCCGACGGGTCGGCAACCCCCTTGCTGGGTCCTCGGATGGTGTGGGTCGAGAGCGGACGTCCACCCGTCCCGGAGACCCCTCCCGCCTTCTCGGCCCTCTGGCTCCTCCTGGGGCTCGGTGCCGCCGTGGCGCTGGCGGCCGTCGGTCGGTGGGCCCGGGAAGATCGGGAAGGGGCTCGGCGGATCCTGGCCGCCGCCGGCTCGCTCTGGGGGGTTGGCACGGGCATTCTCGGTGGGATCCTCCTGGCCTCGTGGTGGACGGATCACGTTTTCATCCAGTGGAACCTGAACATCCTCTACGTGAGTCCTCTGGGGCTTCTTCTGGCGGTGGGGCTGATCCCGGCCCTCATCCGTCGGCGCTGGTGGAGAGGGCTGCCGGGGCAGCTGGCGGCAGGGGCGGCGCTCCTCATTGCCATCACCTCCGTGGGGGGCGTATTGGCCCAACTCACCGGCCTCGCCGTGCAGGGCAATGCAGAGGTAGTGTCCCTGGCCGTGCCGGTGAACGTGGTGCTTGCCTGGGCGCTATGGGCAGCCCGCCGAGCCCCGCCCCCCGGCGACGAGCCCGGGGCCACACTGGTATGAGGGCCATGGGGACCGCGCTGCCGCCGGCTCGGCCAAAAGGGACGGGAAGTGGGTCGACGCCGTCCCGGACCCGGCCTACATTGAGGTTCCTCTTGATCCGGGAGCAGGCATGAAACGAGCGCTGGTGACGGGTGCCGCAGGACAGATCGGAACCGAGTTGGTCATGGCGCTCCGGGAGGGGCTGGGCGACACGGCCGTCCTGGCCACGGACCTCCGGGATCCGGGGGCCGAGCACCCGGCGGTGGCGGGAGGCCCCTTCCGCCTGCTGGACTGTACCGACCCCGACACCCTGGCTCTCCGGGTTCGAGAGCATCGGCCCGATGTGGTCTTCCACCTTGCGGCCCTCCTCTCGGCGGTGGGGGAGGCCCGCCCCCAGGACGCCTACCGGGTGAATCTCGGCGGCCTCATGAACATCCTGGAGGCTGCGCGGAAGGAAGGATTCGCCGTCTTCACCCCCTCCTCCATCGCCGCCTTCGGACCGGGGACTCCGCCGGATCCCACCCCCCAGGACACGGTACAGCGCCCCACCACCATGTATGGGGTGACCAAGGTGGCCGGAGAACTCCTGTGCGACTATTACCAACTGAAGTTCGGGGTGGACGCCCGGGGGGTCCGCTATCCGGGGCTCATCTCCCACACCGCTCCGCCGGGAGGCGGCACCACGGACTGGGCCGTGGAGATCTTCTGGGCCGCCGTTCGGGAGGGACGCTACCGCTGCTTCCTCTCCCACGATGTGCGCCTGGATATGATGTACATGCCCGACGCCATCCGTGCGGCGCTGGAACTCATGGATGCGGACCCTGGCAGGCTCAAGCACCGCAATGCCTTCAACGTCACAGCCATGCAGGTGACCCCGGAGCAGATGGCCAGGGCCATCCAGGAGCGGCTCCCGGACTTCGGGATGGGCTACGCCGTGGATCCGGTCCGGCAGGCCATCGCCGAATCGTGGCCCCGACGACTGGACGACTCGGCGGCCCGGGAGGAGTGGGGGTGGCAGCCCGAGTTCGGCCTCCACGAGACGGTGGAAGATATGCTCACCCAGGTCACGCTGGCGGTGGAGAAGTCGAGACCGGCACACCGGGCGCTCTGACCTGGGCGGTGAATGTGGTCCCCATGGGAGGCCGGCCCGGGGGGCCACCCACTCGCTGACGGGTGGAGGGCGCTACGCCGTGCCGACACCGGGGCACCGCACCGGCCGCCCCCCCGGCGGACAGCCTCCCCCCAACCACGACCCCGCGACCCAAGCAACATTCCCCCATACGGAGACCCCATGCCCCAGGATCGACTGCTGGATGCCCTCGACGCCCATGTGGAGACCCTCGAATCGGACGGCACCGCCAAGGGTGAGGAACTCATCGTCACCGGGGTTGTCCCGGGAACGGATAGCCGGGCCCCTCGCTTCCACCTGGAGGGCTACGGGGAACGGGAGTTTCTGCGCCTGAACTCCAACTCGTATCTGGGGCTGGCCTTCACCCCCGAACTCCTGGAGGCGGAGGAGGCCGGGGCCCGAGCCTTCGGTGTGGGCCCGGGGGCGGTGCGCTTCATCAGCGGCTCCTTCTCGGCGCACCGGGACCTGGAACGCCGTCTCGCTCGGTTCCACGACCGGGAAGAGGCCATCGTCTTCTCGTCGGCCTACGCCGCGGTTCTGGGAAGCGTGGTGCCCCTCACCACCGGCGACACCCTGGTCATCAGCGACGAGCTGAACCACAACTGCATCATCAACGCAGTGCGTCTCTCCCGCCCGGCCCGCAAGGTCATCTACCGCCACCTGGACCTGGAGGGCCTTGAACGGGCCCTGGTGGACGGCGAGGGGACCGCTCGCCGTGCTCTGGTGCTCACCGACGGGATCTTCTCCATGCGTGGGGACCACGCGCCGCTGGACGAGATCATGGCGCTGGCGGCCAGTCACGACCACCGCTATCCGGAAAATGTGGTGGTGGTGGCCGACGACTCCCACGGGGTGGGCGCCTTCGGGCCTACCGGCCGGGGGGTGGAGGAGTACACGGAGAGCCCGCCGGTGGACGTTCTTATCGGCACCCTGGGCAAGGCCTTCGGTGTGAACGGAGGCTACGTCACCGGCGACGCCCGCCTCATCCGCTTCCTCCGGGAGAGCGCCCCCACCTACATCTACTCCAACCCCATCACCCCAGGCGAAGCCATGGCGTGCACGGCGGCGGTGGAGCTTGTGGACTCGTCCCAGGGGCGGGACCTTCTGGGCCGACTCCGGTCCCTTACCAAGCACTTCGAGGAGGGTCTCACTCGGATCGGGGTCGAGACCATTCCCGGGGAGCATCCGGTGGTGCCCGTCATGATCCGGGATACGGCCCGGACCCGGGCCATGGTCCAGCACCTCTTCGACCACGATGTCCTGGTGACGGGCCTCACCTATCCGGTGGTGCCTCGCGGCGATGAATCGATCCGCGCCCAGATCAACGCGGATCATACGATGGAGGATCTGGACCGGGTCCTGGAGATCATCGCCGCCTTCCCGAACTGAAGACATTTCCAATGCATCCGACTCCCCGCCCCACCCTCGGCCCACGCCTGCGCCCCGGCACCTCAGGGATCCAAACCCGGGGCGCCCTCACCCGAGGCGTCCTAACCTGGAGCGTCCTCCCCCTCCTCCTCCTGCTTGGGGCACCGGACCTCCAGGGTCAGCAAGCGGCCGGAACGAACGGCGACCGCCTCCTGGGGCACCACGTGTACGAGGAGTGGCGGACCATCGGGGATCGTGCCCTTGCCCCGGCCGGCGACTGGGTCCACTTCACCCTCAACCGGGAGAACGCAGACGGGGAGTTGGTGGTGCGGTCGGTGGATTCCGACCGGGAGCACCGGGTTGAGCGGGGCGCCTCGCCCCGATTCACCGCCGACGGGCGGCTGGTGGTCTTCCGGATCCGACCGGTACGCCCCGAGCCCGGTGAGGCCGCCAGCGGCGCCAACCCACGGGACCGACGCAACGCGGTCCGGGATTCCCTGGGGATCCTGGATCTGGAATCGGGGCGGGTGCAGCGCTTTCCCGGACTCCTCTCGTTTCAACTCCCGGAAGAGGGGGGCGACTGGCTCGTCTTCCACCAAGAGGCCGGTAATGACGCCGAGGCCCAGGATGGGGCTGAGCCCGTGGAGCCGGCGGGTGCTGCCGGAGCCTCCCCGGAAGGTGGGGCCAGAGCCGGAAGCCCCCGGAATGGGTCCGACGACGATCCGGGAACCCTCGTCCTCCTGTCTCTGACCGGGGGCGAGGAAACCCGCTACCGGCGAGTCGAGGCCTTCACCCTCTCTCGGGCCGGGGCCCGTCTCGCCTTCGTGGAGCGGGATGGGGAGATCCGCCGCGTCCAGGTGGTGGTGCCGGGGGGAGGGGATCCCATGACCGTCCTGGAGACGGACGAGGAGGTCTCGGCGCTGACCCTGGATCGTGACGGCGACCGCCTGGCCTTCCGGACGGTGGGGGCAGACGGAGACGACGAGGATCCCGATGCTGGACGTTTTGCCCGCATCGCCCTCTGGGCGGCAGGGGACGCCGAGGCCCGGACGTTGGTGGACGGCGCCACCGCCGGGATGCCCCACGAGTGGGGGGTGAGTCCACACCATGGGATCTCCTTCTCCGCCGGCGGCGACCGTCTCCTTCTGGGCACGCGCCCCCCTTCTCCCACCCGGGAGCCCGACCCGGCGTGGAGCCACCCGCTGGATGAGGAGGTGGACGTGGATATCTGGCACTGGCGTGACCAGGAGCTCATGACGGTGCAGAACGTCCGCCGGACCCAGCGCATGCGCCGAAGCTACCAGGCCGTCTTCTTCCTGGACGACCAGCGCTTGGTGCAGTTGGCGGACCCCTCCCTCCCCTCGGTGCAGGTGGGGGCGAATGGCGACGCCCGGGTGGCGGTGGGCTCGGATCCGACTCCCTACGGCATCGAATCTTCCTGGGAGTCCCCGAACCCGCGGGACCTCTATCTGGTGGAGGTGGAAACAGGGGAACGCCGGCTCCTGGTGGAGGGGGCCCGAGGCGGTGCCGCCGTCTCTCCGGGGGAGGACTTCGTGGCATGGTACCATGGACCCGATTCCACCTGGTACGCCCACGAGGTGGCCACGGGGATCACCCGCCCCATCTCCCGCGACCTCCCCCATCCGGTCTTCAACGAGGACCACGACCTGCCCCAGGTGGCCGGGTCCTATGGCTCTGCAGGATGGATCGAGGGAGACGGGGCCATCCTCCTGTACGATCGATACGACCTCTGGCGGGTGGACCCGCGAGGCGAGGCCGCTCCCGTTGCCCTCACCGGCGGGGAGGGGCGCGAGCGCCGGATCCGCTTTCGGGCGGTGCGTCTGGATCCGGACCGGGACTCGGTGGACCCGAGGGAGCCCCTCCTTCTCTCCACCTTCCACGAGCCCACTCGGGATGCAGGCTTCTCCCGCATGGTGCCGGACCGCCCCGGGGTACCGGACGAGCTGATCCTGGAGCCCCGGCGCTTCTCCACACCCAGCCAGGCTCGGGAAGGGGACAGGCTCCTCTTCACACAGGAGACGTTTCGAGAGTTTCCGGACCTGTGGGTGGCTGACCCGGACTTCCGAGACCGGGCGAGAATCAGCGAAGCGAATCCCCAGCAGGCCGAGTACCGATGGGGGACGGCGGAGCTCGTGTCGTGGATCTCCGCCGACGGTACGCCCCTGGACGGGATCCTCATGAAGCCCGACGACTTCGATCCGACGGGAAGCTACCCGCTTCTGGTCTACTTCTACGACCGTCAGTCCGAGCGGCTCCACAGTCACTACGCCCCCCTTCCCCACCGCTCCATCATCAACTTTCCCATGTACACGAGCCACGGATACGTGGTCTTCATTCCGGATATCGTATACCGGGAGGGGTATCCGGGGGAGAGCGCCTTCAACGCTGTGGTCTCCGGAGTGAACCATCTCCTCCGGGATCCGTGGGTCGATCGGGAACGGATCGGGCTCCAGGGGCATTCCTGGGGAGGCTACCAGATCGCCTTCATCGTCACACGCTCCCAGCGACTCTTCCGGGCCGCCGCGGCAGGGGCACCGGTGGCCAATATGACCTCGGCGTACGGGCAGATCCGCTGGGAGACGGGGCTCGTTCGCCAGTTCCAGTACGAGCGCACCCAGAGTCGCCTCGGGGGATCGCTCTGGGACCGGCCCATGCGGTACCTGGAGAACTCCCCGCTCTTCTGGGCCGACAAGATCGAGACGCCCCTGCTCATCATGCACAACGACAATGATGGGCACGTCCCGTGGGAGCAGGGGATCGAACTCTTCACCGCCCTTCGTCGCCTGGACCGCGCCGCCTGGCTGGTGAACTACCGGGGTGAGCCCCACTGGCCCACCACCTTCGCCAATCGCCGGGACTGGAATATTCGGATGAAGCAGTTCTTCGACCACTTCCTCCAGGGTGCCGCGCCCCCCCGCTGGATGGTTGAGGGGATCCCCGCCGAGGAGCGGGGCGAGACCCTGGGCTATGAAGAGGTCCCTGGCGCCCGAGCCGACGGCGGGCCGGAGCGGTAGATCCAGGCGCCAACGGGAAGCGCCAGCCGCCCGCCGCCTGTGTCACCGAGGCCAGTAGGCGGTGAGCCCCAGATGGAGCTCGGAACCGCCGGAGCGTCCACAAAAGGGCGAGAAGTCACCGGTGCGACATCCGCCCATCTCCAGTTGCTGGAACCGGTAGGTACCCATGGCTCGCACCGGGAGGGGACCCGGGATGTCCCGGTGAACCTCGAGCCAGAAGACGGTGCCGTCGGCCCCGCGGTTCCAGGCCAGGAGGCTGCTCTCCCGATCCGCCGGCGGAGGCTCCACCGCCCCTCCGCTGGAGCTCACACCGGAGCCCGTCATGGTGCCTGCGCTCCGGCCCACCCCCAGGCGGAGGCGCCACTCATCGCTCTCTACCAGGGGGAGGAGGAGGGCCAGGGTGAGGAAGTCCATCTCCGAATCGAAATCCGTCCTCTCCAGGACGCACTCGGTGCTCGCGGCACCGTTCCCGGGGCCCCCGTCCGGACAGATGGGGGCCTGGATGCGGGTCGAGCCCCGGAAGGCGTCGTACTCCAGGGCCAGGCCGATCCCTCCGCCACGGATCCAGCGGACCCCGACGCCCCGCCCCCACGATCCGTCCAGAGCGCTGATCCCCGGGAAGGCGCGGGAACCGGTCACCCTCACCTCCTGAGCCGCCAGGGGACTGGGGCCGATCCCGGCCGCCAGCACGGCCAGGGCAGAGCCGGGCGTGACTTCCTGCACCGCGGCTTCCGAGAGGAGCAGGATCAGGGCCAGGAGGGGCAGGAGAGAGAGGGGTCGGAGCATTCCAGGGTTCGGTGTAGGAGTGGGGTGATCCCCCAGCCGTCAGGTGCAGGGGGCAGGCGCGGCATAGAGATGAACCGGTCGCTACCCGGTTAAGGGGACGGGGGATCCCTCCATCCACCGGGGAGCCCGGGGGTCGGGGGGGAGACCCGTCAGGTCCGAGAGGTCCAGAACGGTGGTGAGGGGTTCCCGGGCCATGCGTCGCCTGAGACCCTCATCGATCCCCCGGGGAAGAACGAGCACCGGGGTCCTGGCCTGCCTGCCGATCCCGTAGCGGGTGCGCTCCATCCCGGCAGCCAACCGGTCAAAGGCCTGGGCTCCGGGAACCTGGGCAGAGGCCTCCACCTCCACGTAACAGATCTGACCATTGGCCAGCCACCCCACCACGGCGAACTCGGCCTCACCTCCCCACAGCGCTCCCACCTCCCGCCCGGGAGCGGCGAACCGTTCATGGGCGTGCCGGCGGAACCAGTGGGCGGTGGCCCGGGGGAGCAGCCGCTCCAGGTGGGCGGGGACCCGGGGCCTCACCCAGCGAGTCCACGAATGCCAGGGCTCGTCCGGATCCAGGAGACTTCGTACCGGAAGGACGCACCCCATCCAGAACGCCATGAAGGGGTCCCGGATTCGGTAGCGTCGGTCCCGCGAGCCGGGGGCGGACCCCAGGGGCCGGATGGACTCCACCACCCCCATACTCTCGAGCCGGGCCAGATAGGGAGCCATCTGCGCTCCCGTTCGGATCCCCCTAACCCGAGTGCGGAGGGCCGGCCAGTCCATGGGTCCCTCCGCCAACGCTCTCAGAATCGACGAGTACCGGGCCGGCTTCTGGAAGACACGATCCAACTCCCGGAGGGGCGCGTCGAAGAGATCACCCTCCCGGGCCAGAACCCTGGTGGCCACCACCTCTTCCCACCCCCTTTCACCCTCGCCTCCGGGCTTCGGGAGTCGGTACGGGTCGCTGCCGAGACAGGCCCAGAGGGCATAACCATCCAGGGGAGTGACGGCACCATGGGCCTGGATCGCCTCCCGCACTCCCAACTCCCCGGTGCGGATACGGGCGGAAGGTTCCGGGAGCGTCGCCGGAATCTCCGGGTCCACGCCGTCCAGCACGAGGATGATGTGGACCGGCGCCCCCCGTCTTCCTGCCCTCTCCAGGGCCTCAGCCACCTCCGTAGCCCAGCGGCGTCGGGCTTCCAGGACCCACCTGGCGCCATCGAAGGCCACCACCAGGGGCCCCCTGCCCTTCCGGGCCTGATCCACCAGCCCGGCCAGGAGGCTCCGCCACCCTGGGAGGCCCCCAGGTTCAGGGAGGAAACCGGGACCCTCGGGGCTGGGAAGCCCGCCGCTCCTCTCCTGTAGGAGACCCCGGAAGTCCCCCAGGAGGTCGTCGGCCTCCTGGGGCGATCCGCGGAAGAGGATGCCGCCGGATTCCCGGACCGCACGGGATACCAACCGGCTCCGACCGGTCCCAGTAGGGCCGTGCACCAGGATCCACCCGGAGTCCGGCGATCGGATAGCATCCCGGAGTTCCATCCACGGGTCGGCAGCATCCATAAGATAATTTCCTTTAGGTTAAAGCAGGTTATTTAAAATAACCCCCCAACCCCTCTTCATCACCCCCCTCCCTGACGCCATATTGCGTGCGTCCCCGGCGATTCACACCTGCCGGAGCCTTTCTCATATCACCTGCGCCCTCACGGAGACCCGCTGCATGCCCCCTGTGACGACCCGCCGATTCGACGCCGTATCTGCCGCCGGAAGCTGGACCCGAGACAATGCCGCCAACGGCCGTGCCGACTGGCCTGGAGTGGAAGAGGTGTTCGGCCAGAACACCTTCAGCCAGTCCGAGATGAAGGCCCGCCTCCCCAAGGACATCTACGCCCGCCTGAAGAAGACGCTCCTGGAGGGTACGGATCTGGACCTTTCCGTGGCCGATGCGGTGGCCGTGGCCATGAAGGAGTGGGCCATGGAGCGGGGAGCCAGCCACTTCACCCACTGGTTCCAGCCCCTCACCGGCTCCACCGCCGAGAAGCACGACTCCTTTGTCGTGCCCACCGAACCCGGCCGTGCCATCACGGAGTTCTCTGGCCAGGAGCTGATCCAGGGCGAGCCTGACGCCTCATCCCTCCCCTCCGGCGGACTCCGCACCACCTTCGAGGCCCGGGGATACACCGCTTGGGACCCCACCTCCCCGGCCTTCATCATCGACGGCCCCGGAGGCGCCACCCTCTGCATCCCCACGGCCTACTCCTCCTGGGCCGGCGATGCCCTGGACCAGAAGATCCCCCTCCTCCGGTCCATCGCCGCCCTGGACGAGCAGACCCGGAAGGCGCTCAAGCTGTTCGATGTAGACGAGGGTCGTGTCCGCCCCACCCTGGGGCCGGAGCAGGAGTTCTTCCTCATCGACCAGACCTTCTTCTATCAGCGTCCGGATCTCCTCACTTCGGGGCGTTCCCTCATCGGCGCCCAGCCCCCCAAGGGACAGGAACTGGAGGACCACTACTTCGGCGCGATTCCCGACCGGGTACTGGAGTACATGCAGGCGGTGGAGACGGAGCTGTACCGTCTGGGGATCCCGGTGAAGACCCGACACAATGAGGTGGCCCCGGGGCAGTTCGAGATGGCCTACGTCTACGAGGAGGCCAATATCGCGGCGGACCATCAGCAGCTCATGATGTCGACCCTCCGGCGCGTCGCCCGCCGCTTCGGCCTGGTCTGCCTCCTCCACGAGAAGCCCTTCCAGGGAGTCAACGGGAGCGGGAAGCACCTGAACTGGTCCTTCGCCACCGAGGAGTCGAATCTCCTGGAGCCAGGCGACACCCCCCACGACAACATGCTTTTCCTGTTCTTCTGCACCGCCGTTCTCATGGCGGTGGAGAAGCACCAGGACCTCCTCCGGGCGTCGGTGGCCTTCGCCGGCAATGATCACCGTCTCGGAGCCAACGAGGCGCCGCCGGCCATCATCTCCGTCTTCCTGGGCGACCAGCTCACCGACATCTACGAGCAGATCGCCGACCTGGGCCAGGCCCGCTCGTCCAAGAAGGGGGGCCTCCTGGGCCTGGGCGTAAAGGTGCTCCCGGACATCCCGAAGCACGCTGGAGACCGGAACCGGACGAGCCCCTTCGCCTTCACCGGGAACAAGTTCGAGTTCCGGGCGCTGGGCTCATCCCAGAGCATCTCCTTCCCGGCCACCATCCTGAACACCATCGTGGCCGAGGCTGTGGATGTCCTTCGGGGAAAGCTGGAAGTCGCCCTGGAGGAGAAGGGCGAGCTGAACGGTGCCCTCAGGAAGGTACTGGCTGAGGTGGTTCCGGAGATCCGCCGAATCATCTTCAACGGCGACGGCTATTCCGAGGCGTGGGAGAAGGAGGCGGAGGCCCGTGGGCTGCTGAACCTGAAGAGCACCCTGGACGCCCTGCCCCACCTGGTGAGCGAGAAGAACGCCGAGCTCTTCGAGGCGTACGGGGTGCTCTCCCGGCGTGAACTGGAGTCCAGGTACGAGATCTTCCTGGGCCAGTACTTCCACACCGTGAACATCGAGGGTGAAACCTCGGCGGAGATCGCCTCCACCATCGTCCTTCCGGCCGCCATCCGCTATCTGGGCGAGCTCCAGGGGGTGCTTGTCAAGGCGAAGGAGACGGGGATCCGCTCGGAAGGGGTGACCCGGACCGCTCGCCGCATCGCGGCCCTGGTAGACGAGTTGGAAGAGGCCCTCCAGCTTCTGGTTGAGCAGAACGCGGAGCTCGGGGGAGATGACATCCCCTCCAAGGCTGTGCACATGCGGGAGAACATCATCCCCGCCATGGGAGCGGTGCGGGAGGTGGTGGACCACGTGGAGAAGGTGATCCCCGATGATCTGCTCCCCCTCCCCTCCTACCGGGAGATGCTCTTCATCAAGTGATGGAGCGCCGCCGGTGGTAGGCCACACCGACGGAGAAGCCCCCCGGACCGCAGCGGTCCGGGGGGCTTTTTCTTTCCTGGTCTTCTCCAATTCAGCGTAGCAGGGGTGCCCAGAGACTCCTCAGAGGGGTCGGGAGATGACGCAGGCGTTGATGCCACCGATCCCCATGGAGAGCTTCCCCTGGGGTGCCCCGACCGGCATCGGACATGAGTCGTCGAAGACGAACCTGCCGTGGACGCCGTGGATCTGCTCGTTCAGTTCACTTCGGGCCAGCGGGGTCGGGTGGACCACCCCCCGGGCAGCGCCCAGGTACTGGGCGGTGAGCTCCCAGCCTCCCCCTGCGCTCATGCCGTGGCCGAAGGTTCCCTTCCGGGCCGTCACCAGGACGTCTTCGGAGAGCACGCCCCGGAGGGTCTCCACCTCCAGATAGTCCCCAGGGGTGGCGGTGGCGTGAAGGTCCCACGCCGCCACCTCCTGAGGGGCGACGCCGCTCCGGGCCAGACCCTGGTGGATCGATGCGGTGGGGCCCTCTCGGGAGGGTGTGATGATGTGGTCGGCGTCGGACGAGACCCCTACCGCCAGCGGCTCCATCCCAAGGGGCTCAAAGCCCTTCTCCTCCATGAAGTCCCGATCCCCTACGATCCAGATCACAGATCCGCCGGACACGTGGGTTCCCCGGAGCCCTGTCAGGGGCTTGGAGACGGCGCCGTCGGCCGCCAGCACCCGGGCCCGGTAGAAGGCCCCCACCACCAGGGGGTGGGGCGGCGGGTCGGTGGCGCCCACCACCACCGCCCGAGCCTCTCCTCGCTGGATGGCGTCCATGGCCAGCTTCAGGCAGACGCCGAAGGTAGAGCAGGCCGCCACCGGAGCGAAGGACAGCCCGGTGATTCCGCCCAACATGGTGATCTGGGAGGCAGGGGTGTTGGCCAGATTCCAGAGGACGTTGGTGGTCACCTCGGTCCAGGGGGGCGGCGGCGCCCCCCATCGCTCCTGAAGCTGGGACCTGGCCCGCTGCTTCTTCCGGATGGCCTTGAGCTTCCCCGCCTCCACATCGCCGGAGACGGACAGCCCCTCCACGGCGGCCAACTCGTCCAGGTAGAGCGCCAGAGT
>SKJY01000090.1 GCA_007121775.1 Gemmatimonadota bacterium | reverse complement strand
CTGAGGTGCCCTTGGGAGGTGCACCTCACCCGTTGCGGTGAGTATCGGACCAATGGGCAGGGTTCTGTAACGGCGCCGTAGGGAGGATGTCGGGCGCAATGAAGGAGAGTGCGGGGGGCCGCAGAGTCACGGACAGCCGGAAATGCTCTGACGAAACCTGTTCAGGTCGGGTGTCGGCCTCCCCGTCACCGAAGCAGTTACCGTTTGGTGACAACACCGTCCCCGAAGCGTGACCTCACGAACATAGACTCCTTGGAACAGGATTCGAGGGCTAACCCCTCCAGTCCCATGCCGCTCCATAGGCGAGGGATCACCGGTCTTCACCGGAGACCCTCTTCCAGGCGTTCTCCCCGTCCTCCAAGGAATCACTTCAATGAAAGCCACCCACCCCTTGGGCGTGGTGATGGGCAAGGCGCTGGCCCTTGTGCTCGCTCTCGTCCTCCTCGTACTCCCTCAAGCAGTTGCCGCGCAGGCCCAGGAAGGCACCATCACCGGTCGGGTGATCAATGCCCAGACCGGCACGTTCCTGGAAGGAGCCGACGTCCGGCTGGTGGAGCTGAACCGCCAGACCATGGCGAACCGGGAAGGGACCTTCACCTTCCCCCGGGTGGCGCCGGGACGCTACACGCTACGAGTGGCCTACCTGGGCATCGACACCCGAGAGCTGGAGGTGGAGGTGGCTGCGGGGGAGCGCCAATTCGTGGAGGTTGAGCTTCGTTCGGCTACCTTCCGCCTGGACGAGATGGTCATCACCGGTCGGATCGAGGGGCAGGCCCAGGCCCTTAACCTGCAGCGGAGTTCGGACAACCTGCGGACGGTGATCTCCCAGGATGCATTGGGGCAGGTCCAGGAAGGGAACATTGGTGACGCCCTGAATCGGCTGCCCGGGATCACCGTGGAGACGCGGGCGGGTGTTCAGCGTACCGCTACCATCCGAGGGCTGGCTCCCCAGTACAACTCCGTCACGGTAGACGGGTTCACCATGACCAACGTGGACGGAAACCGGGACATCGCCCTGGACTCCTACCCCATGAACACCCTGGAGCGGGTGGAGGTGGTGCGGGCCGTCACCCCCGATATGCCCGGTGACGCTATCGGCGGTACGGTGAATCTGGTGACCCGCACGGCCTTTGACCGGGCCGGTCGAACCTTCTTCGGCAATGTGGGATCCACCAACAATGCCAAGCGGGGCACCTTCAACCGGCAGGCCGAGATCACGGTGGGAGATACCTTCGGGCCGGAGGGGCGGCTCGGGGGCCTGTTCACTGCGTCCTACTTCGAGGACGTGCGGGGCTACGATGTATCCAATATCTCCTACCAGGTAAGCCCCGACGACGTCTTCACCCTCTCCAACAACCTGGTCTTCGACCGGGATGAACGGAAACGGAAGTTCGGGCTGGGCGCCAATCTGGACTACCGCCTGAGCGATGATGCCCGCCTCTTCGTGAAGGGAATGTACAACTACGACTACCGTTGGCTCCACCGCCGAGGGACCAACTGGCTCCCCCTGGCCAACCGGGTCGACGCCATCACCTTCTACAGGGAGCCCAAGAACGTTTTCCAGATGTACATGGCCGGCGCGAGTGGTACGCTGGCAGGGTGGGAGTTGGATGCCCGGACCGCCTACTCCAGGGCCGACAAGAGCTACCCCGAGACCTTCCAGGTCACAACCGGGTTCAATGGGGTGGAGTTGGCGGTTGACCGAGCCGATGCAGGCTTCCCCCGATTCACCGTCACCAACGGCTTCGATCTGGACTCTCCCTCCGGGATCGGGCTCCGAAACATGCAGATCACCCAGGCTCCCCGGGGCGAGGACGAGATTGCCGCCGAGATGAATGCGCGGCGGGAGTTCCGGGTAGCCGACCTGCCGGCCTCATTCAAGACCGGGATCAGGGGCTCGTTCAAGGATGCGTCACAGGCCCAGCCGGACTATGCCCGCTATACCGCATCAGGGCTGGATGTGGCCAGCCTCTCCGAAGCCTACACCAACGGCCGCTTCTTCCGGGAATCCAACGGCCGCGCGCGCCTCCTCCCGTTCTTTCCCGGCAAAGACCTCTGGCTGAACGCCTTCCGGACCCAACCATCCGCATTCACCGCGGTGGAGCCCTTCTCCACCCAGGGGCGAGCCAACACCGACTGGTCCATCAGCGAGGACATTCTCTCCACCTACGCCATGGGGACGGTGGATGTGGGAGGGCTCCGGATCCTGGGCGGCGTGCGGGTCGAGCGGACCAGTAACGCGTCCCGGGCCAACGAAGTCATCATCGAGCGGGTGGAAGGCGCGGACCGGGTCACCGCCATCAACCCCCGGACCTCCAGTTCCAGCTACACCAACGTCCTTCCCGGCCTGCACCTGCGCTGGAACGCCGGAGACAACCTGGTGATGCGGGCCTCGGCGAACCGGACCATGTCGCGGCCGCCGCCCGGAGACCTGATCCCGTCGCTGCAGGTGAACGCCCAGCTCACCCAGCCGGCAGTGATCATCGGGAACCCGGACCTCACTCCCGCCACCTCCGACAACCTGGATCTGAGTGCCGAATATTACCTGGACGGACTCGGCTTCGTCTCTGCCGGCATCTTCCACAAGTCCATTGACAACTTCGTTTTCAGCGAGCGGACCCGTCTCGATTCCGGCCCCTTCGCAGGCTTCGACGAGGTGCGCCGGGTGAACGGGGAGGGCGGCTCGGTGACGGGGCTCGAAATGGCGTGGAGCCGTCAGTTCTCGTCGCTTCCCGGCGCGCTCTTCGGACTGGGGCTCGACTCGAACTTCACCCTACTCCGGTCCGAGGGAACCTACCCCGGTCGGGAGGGAGAATCCCTTCCCCTGACCAGGTCGCCTGACTGGCTCACCAATGTGATCCTCTCGTGGACCGGTGGAGCCCTCCAGACCCGTGCCTCCTTCATGGCCCGGAGTGACCGGCTCACCGGAGTGGGTGGTCGTGCGGCACTGGACCGCTACAACAAGGCTGACCGTACCCTGGACTTCTCGGCCGAGTATGCCATGCCCCGATGGGGCGGCCGCGCCTTCTTCCATACCCGCAACCTCCTGAACGTCCCCACCATCGAGTATCAGGGCTCCACTGCGACCCCCGTCTCGACCACCTACTACGGAAGGCAGTTCAACTTCGGACTGAGCTATGACCTGCGGTGACGAAGCCCTGGGGAGGAGGGGTCTGAACCGGAGCGTTCGGGGGGTTGGATGGCTGGTGGCCTTCCTCTTCCTTGTTGCCTGCCAACCGCGCCCGGAGGCAGGACCGACTCCGGGCGCGGGACCGGTGCCGGTCGCTCCCGAACGGGACCGCATCGTCCTTCTCCACGACAGCGACACCCACTTCCACGACAACCATCGGGCGCAGGTGCGGGCCTTCGTGGAGTCGGTTCGGGCTGCGGGAGTTCCCGTCTTCCTCCTGTCGGCAGGTGACTTCCTGGTTCGCCACGAAGCCGGATGGCCCGAGGGAGAGGGCATCGACGGGTATCGGCGGATGGGTCGCACCATGCTGGAACGGATGGGTGAGATGGGATACGATGTGGCCACTCCCGGCAACCACGACATCTATCCCCTGGGACCTGTGACCCGGGAGCTTCTGGAGTCCGCGCCCTTCCCTCTCATCGCCGCAAACCTCCGGGTGGAGACGGATCTTCTTCCCCCCTTCCCTCCCTACCACCTCCTGGAGACGGACGGAGGGCGCACCGTTGCCGTCCTGGGCCTCACCACGGTGAACTTCGAGCCGCCCGAGGGCCTGGAGATGCTGGAGGCCGAAGGGGTCGTAGCCTCCCATCTGGCCCTGGCGGAAGGCCACGATGCGCTCATCCTCCTCTCCCATCTGGGAATCCGCCCTGACCTAGACCTGGCCGTCCGGTTCCCCGAGGTGGACGTCATCCTCGGGGGGCATACCCATACGCTCCTTCCCGAAGCGGTTCAGGTGAATGGGGTGTTGGTGGCCCACCCCGGTGGGCAAGACCACCGGGCCCCGGATCCGCAGGCCGCCGCCCTCATGGGCGTGATGGTGCTGGAGTTCGAGGGAAATGACCTGGTGGAGCGGTGTGGATGGGTCCTGGCCATCGGACCGGAGGGGCCGCGACCGGCAGGGCGGTTCACCGGCTCCGGACGGGGGTGGGAGGCCCCGGTGCCCGCCTGCTGAGAGTACTGAGCGGCGCCGAGCGCCATCCCATTCCTGCAGCGCCAATCACCACACCGAACGCCGCCTGGAGAAGCCCCCCCCAACCGCCGAACTCAAGTCCCACCGCCCGGGACGGAGCGCCGTATCACAACCGTTCCTGCCTGGTCCGGGGGGGGCCCCTTACTCCCGGGGATAGACCTTCACCGTCTCATGGCTCCTGAGTCGGACCTGCCCCGACGGCGCCCCCCGGGGCTTGGACACCTCCGAAGCCCGGCAGAGGTGAACCGACACCTTGCCCCTGGCGTTTCGGGCTTTGGAGTGCCAGGCCGCAAGCTCCGCCGCCCGCTGGATCACTGTCTTCGGGACCTCCCCGGTGACCGGCCGATCCTCCGGATCGAGCCCGCCGGAGGGAAGAGCGGCCCGGATCACCACATGGCTCCCAGCGAAGCCGTGGGCGTGGAGCCAGAGGTCCCGAGGGCGCGCCACCTTGAGGGAAAGCCGGTCGTTGTCCCGGGCGCTCCGCCCCACCACGATCTCGAAGCCGTCTTCCTCGTGGATGCGAAATCCCGGATCGGGAGAAGCTCCTGACGTCATGGGAATACCTTGCACTCCGTTGCTGGGCGAGGATCGTCCTTTGGAACCCTCACCGCATCACCAACCCGCCATCCACCACGAGGTCCTGCCCGGTGATGGCTCGGGCCCAGGGTGAGGCCAGGAGGAGTACCGCGTCGGCGAAATCCTCGGGGCGCACCACCGACCGAAGGGGCGTGCTCTGACGAATCAGGTCGAATACCTCGTCCGAGGTGACGGCGCTGGCATCGGTGCGGTCCAGGAGTCCGCCGGAGACCATATTTACGGTGATCCCCTCCGGACCCAGCTCCGCCGCCATGTTCCGGACGAAGCCCAGAAGGGCCGCCTTCCCCGTGGTGTAGTCGTGGTAGGGCACCACCGGGTTGTGGACCAGGTTCGTCCCAATGGCCACGAACCGCCCGCCGCCGGCCTCCCGCATCCCGGGTCGGGTGGCCTGCACCAGCGCCAGGGCCGCACGGACGCTCCCCTCCAGTTGGGCGTGGTAGTCCTCCCAGGTAATGGTGTCGGCGGTGGCCCGCGCAACCGGATCGAATCGGTAGTCCACGAGGGCGTTGCTCACCACCGT